>NZ_JBHNYR010000009.1:0-129489 GCF_054960615.1 Psychrobacter sp. PSi21 | reverse complement strand
AGCAAGATTCAGGTCTATTTGTATAACAAGTATCTAGCGTTGGTATGAAAACTAACTTACAGGGTCTCACGACCATGCGGTGCATTGAAGTTAAGATCAGGCCCGACAGGAATGATACGAGTTGGGTTGATGGTATCGTGACTGGTGTAATAATGGGTTTTGATATGATCCATACAAACAGTGTCTGCGATGCCAGGCACCTGGTACAAGTCGCGCAGATAGCCCCAGAGGTTTGGATAATCGGCAATGCGGCGTATATTGCACTTAAAGTGACCGACGTAAACGGCATCAAAGCGTACCAAGGTCGTGAACAAACGCCAATCGGCTTCTGTTATCTCACTACCTATGAGATAACGCTGCGTGGCCAAGCGTGCTTCTATGGTATCTAGAGCATCAAACAGCTCAGTAACGGCTTCTTCGTAGGCCTCTTGCATAGTAGCAAAGCCGGCACGGTAAACGCCGTTATTGATATGTGGGTAGACATACTCATTAATGCGATCAATGTCATCAAGCAAACCTGCGGGCGCAAAGTCACCATTTGTAGCACCGACCTCATCAAACGCACTGTTAAACATACGAATGATTTCTGAGGACTCATTGGTGACGATGGTGTTTTTTTGTTTGTCCCACAGCACAGGCACGGTCACGCGTCCCGTGTAGTCAGACTCAGCAGCGGTATATATCTCGTAGAGATGTTCCGCATTGAAGATCGGGTCAGGGATCACACCGTCAGCGGGTTTAAAGGTCCAGCCTTCGCTGCCCATATAAGGGTTGACCACCGATAAGGAGATCATACCCTCCAAACCTTTTAGCTTGCGATAGATAAGCGCACGGTGCGCCCAAGGGCAGGCGAGCGAGACATAAAGGTGGTAGCGACCCGCTTCGGCTTTAAAGCCGTCTGTGCCTGAAGGTCCTGCGCTGCCGTCTTTGGTAACCCAGTTTCTAAAACTTGGCGCTTTGCGCTCAAAGCGCCCGCCTGTCGACTCTGTATCGTACCATTTGTCTTGCCATTTACCGTCAACCAGTAAGCCCATGTCGATCTCCTTATTTATTATTTTCCGTTAAAAGTTACCGCGGCGAAAATCATCAAACGCCTGCAGTACTTCTGCTTTGGTATTCATCACAAATGGTCCGCCGCGAGCGATAGGCTCTCGTAGGGGCTGACCTGCGATGAGTAAAAATTGCGTATCCTCATCTTGACTGCGGACAGTGATTTGTTCGCCTTGAGACAGGACACCGAGTGTTTTTGCAGGCAGCATATCATTTGATTGCTGAGCGCTATCCACTATCTCAAGATGACCACTGATCACATAAATGAATGCATTGTGCCCTGCATCGAGCGTCTGCACAAAGTCTGTCTCGGCAGGTAAGCTGACATCAAGATATGTGGGGTAGGTGTAGTTATTGACCACAGGGCCAACCGTGCCGTGATCGGTCTGTCCAGCGATGACTCGTGTCATGGTACCGTTATCACGCGTTTCGAGCGGTGTGGATTCGGGCACGTATTCTTGATACTTAGGCTCGCTCATTTTGGCAGTGGCAGGCAGGTTGACCCACAGCTGAAACCCTTTGAGCAGACCTTCTTCTTGCTCTGGCATCTCAGAGTGCAAAATCCCGCGACCAGCGGTCATCCATTGTACGCCGCCAGGCTCGATCACCCCTTCATTACCGGCATTGTCTTTATGACGCATACGACCGTTGAGCAAGTAGGTGACGGTCTCAAAACCGCGGTGCGGATGCGTGGGAAAACCGCCCATATAGTCAAAGGCATCATCACTCTCGAAGCAATCCAGCATCAAAAAAGGATCAAGCATATCTAAGTGCGGCGTGCCAATGATGCGTGTCAGTTTGACTCCGTCGCCATCAGAGGTTGCCATGCCGGGGATCTTTTGTAGCAGGTGGCGCTGCTGGGCAGGTTTCTCAGTATTGGTGGTACTCATGATGGTACTCCTATATTGCGCGGCAAAAAAGAAAGGATGCTAGCAACGCCGCGGATGGCCAAGTAGATAGGATTAGTTTAATTGTTGATAAAACATAGATAAACCATGATAATTGCAAATGTCAGTTCTGATATGGAGAACAATAATGGGTCAGTTGGAAGATATGACCATGTTCGTGCGTGTGGTTGAGGCAGGAAGTATCACCAAAGCAGCGACGCAGCTTGATATTGCCAAGTCGGCGGTCAGTCGGCGTCTAAAAGATTTGGAGACGCGATTGGGCACCCAACTGTTGACCCGTACCACGCGTCAGTCGAGTTTGACTGAGGCAGGGGCGAGCTATTATCAACAGGCCAGTAATATTTTGGGCGCTGTTGATGCGCTCAATGAGCAAACCAGCGGTATCAAAACCCATATCGAAGGCACACTCAGAATGACCGCGCCTTTATCCTTTGGGCTGATGCACTTGAGTACGCTGATTGATGACTATGCCAATATCCATCCAGAGCTGAAGATGGAGCTGGATTTTTCTGATCGGCGGGTAGATTTGATTGAGGAAGGTTATGAGTTGGCTATCCGTATTGGCGAGTTGCCAGATTCAAGCGCACAGGCCAAGCGCTTGATGCCCATTCGTTTTGTGCTGTGCGCCAGCCCTGAGTATATACGCAACAAGGGCGTGCCAAGCGATCTAGCGGCTTTGTCCGCACACAGTTTTTTGCAATATGGTTTGGGCAAAAATCCTGACTTGACTGTGATAGACGCGCACGGCGAACGCCATCACATCACAGTTATGTCAAAAATGAAAGCCAACAATGGTGATTTTCTATTGGATATGGCCATCAAAGGACACGGTATCACCATACTACCGACGTTTATTGGTTATCAAGCGCTGGCACGTGGTGCGCTGGTATCTATATTGCCGCAGTATACATTGCCAACGCTCACTGCCTATGCGGTATACCCTAAAAATCGATTTCTATCCCAGCGTTGTCGCTTACTGATTGATTTTATTGCCCAGCGCATTGGGGACAATCCGTATTGGGATCATTTTGAGCTGCCGCAGTAACGTGACAACCAACTGTGTTTCTATGGCACATAAAAAACGTCCGCAATCGAACATTGCAGACGTTTTTGGCTAAATGAAGCGTTGCTTTAGCTTAATATCAAGCTGTCATCTTCCACTTTTTCGCCGCGCGTTTTTTCGAACATATCTAGCAAGTCATGCACTGTCATACCTTGGCGATCAGATCCTGCCACGTCAAGCACCACTTGCCCTTGGTGTAGCATCACGGTACGTGTACCATGCGCCAGTGCTTGTTGCATGGAGTGGGTCACCATCATGGTGGTCAGTTTATTGTCGGTGACAATTTTATCGGTCAGCTCAAGCACAAACGCAGCCGTCTTGGGATCAAGGGCGGCGGTATGTTCATCAAGTAACAAAATCTTGGAGGGTTGCAGCGAGGCCATCAGCAAACTGACGGCTTGGCGCTGACCACCAGAGAGCAAACCCATGCGATCGGTCAGACGGTTTTCAAGCCCCAACTTTAATACCGATAGCTTTTCGCGAAACAGCTCGCGATTGCCTTGGTTAAGCGCAAAGTTCAGGCCACGTTTGCCGCCGCGCTTATATGCCAGCGCCATGTTTTCTTCAATGGTTAGCGCCTCACACGTACCCGCCATTGGGTCTTGAAACACGCGAGCGACCCAATGCGCCCGCTGGTGGGCGGTTTTTTTGGTAACGTCGATGCCATTTAGCAAAATAGAGCCGCTATCGACACGCGTGGTGCCGCTGACGGCATTCAAAAAAGTAGATTTGCCCGCGCCGTTGGTACCGATGACGGTCACAAACTCACCATCAGCGATATTGAGGTTGATCCCGCGTAGGGCTGGGTTTTCGATGGGTGTGCCAGGGTTGAAGGTCAACCGTAAATCATTGGCTTGCATCATAATCGCTATTCCTTATGTTGTCTTCTAGCTTAGCCGCACTTGGCTGGCGGCGGCCATCAGACCCGTAATTTACGGCTTAAAATCTTAGATTTGGCTTTGGGCAATACCAGTGCCAATACGACGAGTAAAGCCGTGATTAGGTTGAGATCTTGTGGCCCAAAACCGATGCTGCGTAAGGTATCGCTGGATAGCGCGATTTGGATAAACAGCTTATACAAGATGGCTCCAACGATAACCGCAAGAGTGATCAGCCAAATGCGCTTGGCAGGAATGATGGTTTCACCAATAATCACCGCTGCAAGACCGATAACGATGGTACCGATACCAATCGATATATCAGCGCCGCCTTGAGTCTGTACAAACAGCGCCCCTGCTAAGGCAATCAGCCCGTTAGAGACGGCCATACCGACGATGGTCATCCACGAGGTGTTGATACCTTGTGCTTGCGCCATTCGTAGGTTAGAGCCAGTCGCACGCATAGACAGCCCTGTTTCGGTATTATAAAACCAATCCAGCAGTAACTTGGCTACTAGTACCACGGCACCAATGATTAAACAGCGCATCCAATAGCCATTGCTATCAGTGACCAGTGAGCTAAATACCGTATTCTCACCCAGTAGCGGCAGGTTTGGCGCACCCATGATACGCAGGTTAACCGAATACAGCGCCACCATGACCAAAATACTGGCCAGTAGTTGCAAGATACCCAGCTTGACGTGTAGCCATGCAGTGACAATCCCCGCAACAGAGCCTGCCAGCATGCCAAAGGCGCAGGCCAGCCACGGATTGATACCAGCGACGATAGAGACACCTGCGACTGCACCGCCGAGTGGAAAACTACCATCTGCCGTTAAGTCAGGAAAATCGAGCGTACGAAATGAGATCAGCACGCCAAGCGCGACGAGGCCGTAGATCAGACCACTTTCAAGCGCACCAAAAAAAGCAATTAAAGACATAAGAGATCAGTAAGTCATAACCAAGCGTCAGACGTATGGACAGACATCCCATAAGCCAGACAGCAAAGCGGTGAATTTAACAGATTGTGCAATCTGCAGTGAGAGTAAACCAAAACACATCACGACAAGGCATGAGCAGCAGTCACCTATTTTTTGACGCGCCAGCAAGGACTTGGCACGTGCTATTTCTATCGTGCTATTTCTATATAGGTATCTGCGCTGCGTATAAAAAAAGATTATAACGCACCTAAAACAACAAGCCCAGCGGATTGCTTGATCGCTGGGTGGCTTGCGTCACATCGGGATAATCACGCTCAGACAAAAAAAGGGCATCACTAGTGATGGTTATCCTTATTCGTCTGATGTGATACGTGTGCTGGCTACTGAAAGTTAAGCGGGCGTTATTCTACCACTTCTTTGGCTTTATCAATAACCGCTTGTGGCAAGGTGATGCCTTCTGCTTCAGCATTTTTTGGACTGACGTATAAATCCAATGTTTGCGGCGTATAAACGGGGATGTTGCCCGCGTTTTCGCCATTTAAGATTTGTCCGACGATTTTACCAGTTTCACGACCAAGGTCATAATAGTTCACACCGAGGGCGGCAACTGCACCGCGCTCAACCGAGCTGGTATCTGAGGCGATCAATGGGATTTTGCTTTCTTTGGCGATTTGGAACAGTGACTCATAGGCTGATACCACATTGTTATCCGTTGAGGTGTAGATCATATCGACCTTGCCTTCCAGACTGCGTGCTGCCATCGCGATATCGTTACTGCGCTGGGCAGGCGCTTCAAGCACATTGATGCCGAGCGGGGTCAGTTTTTCTTTGAGATTTTTTAAGGTAATGGTTGAGTTGACTTCACCTGGGCTATAGACGTAACCGACATTTTTTAGGCTAGGGATGATTTGACGCATCAGCTCGATTTGCGGCTCATACGGTAGGGCATCTGAAGCGCCTGTCACGTTGGTGCCAGAGCCATCAAGTTTGGGTACCAGCTTGGCTGCAACAGGGTCAGTTACCGCTGAGAACACCATGGGAATGCTGCTGGTCGCGGCGGCAACTGACTGTGCTGATGGGGTGGCAATGGCAACGATCACGTCTGGGTCATCAGCGACGAATTGCTTGGCAATCTGACCGGCTGTTGCGGTATTGCCCTGCGCGCTTTGGAAATTGATGGTGAGGTTTTCACCTTCTTTAAAGCCTTCATCACTCAGCTCATCGATGACGCCTTTACGCACATCATCAAGGGCAGGATGCTCAACGATTGCCGTGATAGCAACGGTCTTCATCGCTGTTGCCGTCTCACCACCAGCGGCCCCATCAATGGTGTCTGGATCATCGGTTGGCGACTGGTTACAACCAGTCAAGATGGCAGTGCATACGCCGCCCCATAGTAAGGCCTTGGCAAAACGTTTTTGATATAGCATGAGATTGACTCCTAAAGGTAATGATTTTTTATACAATAGTGAAAGATTCACTGCACTTATCCATAGTACACTGCGACGGTCACACGCCCTGATCCGTTAGTTGGCGTCCTGAGTCTGGGTATTGGCTTTATTGTCAGCGTTGTCCGCTTTGGTATCGACATTAATAGCATCTTTCATGATTTCTGCAGACAGCGTGACGTTTTGCGCTTCGGCATGTTTGGGGCTGACATACAAGGTTAGATCGTTCATCACCGCAGGTTCAATGGTATTAACGGCCTCGCCGCTGAGTACGCGGTAGACCATTTTGCCTGTGGTACGGCCAAAGTTATAATCATTCACACCAAGGGCAGCAGTGGCACCGCGCTGTACGCTAAATTCATCTGAGCTGACGATGGGAATTTGTAGCTCGTTGGCTGCTTGGGTCATTGCTTCAAACGCAGAGGCCACGTTGTTATCCATTGAGGTATAGATGATGTCGGCGCGTCCCTGCAAGCTGCGTGTTGACATGCCAATGTCCGTTGGACGATTGGCAGGGATGTCTAGTAGTGCAAGGCCACGCTTGGGCAAGGCTTCTTTTAAGCGATCACGCAGTGCCACTGAGTTTGCTTCACCGGGACTATAGACATAACCGATGGTTTTGGCGTCAGGTTTGATTTTTTGTAGCAGATCGAGCTGCGGCTCAAGCGGTAGCTGGCTAGACAAACCCGTTAAGTTGTCCTGAAACGGCTTGCCATCAGCGGTAATCAGCTTGGCGGCAAGCGGGTCTGAGACCGCGGTATAAATAATGGGAATGTTTTTGGTCGTGGCTACTATGGACTGTGCTGATGGGGTTGAGATGGCGACGATCGCATCAGGGTTGTCGCCAGCGAACTGCTTGGCAATCTGGCCTGCAGTGGCAGTATTGCCCTGTGCACTTTGAAAGTTCACCGTTAAGTTTTGACCTTCTACATAACCATTGTCTGCCAACTCATCCACGATACCGCGGCGGATGTCATCAAGTGAGGGATGCTCGACGATTTGCGTGATGGCCAAGGTTTTGGCTGGCTTGTCGCTGACGGGCGCATCAGTATCGGCTGGTGTGGCCGTGTCGGTCGAGGAGTTGGAGCAGCCGATTAGCCCAAGTGTACTGATGGCACTAATAGCAACGCCGCATAAGCTTAGGCGTAAAGTGGTGGCAATAGTCATGGTTAGTATGGCTCATAGGTTAGAAGGTGCAGGTCAGCAGTGCTATCATTGGCGATAATAGGCACAGATGCAATAGCGACAAAGGGCTGACAGAAAGAAGATCAATTCCTTGATCAAGACGGTTATATTATGACAGCAATGTCACATATCGCAATAAAAAATTACGGCGAGTCCGTCATCAGTACGTAGTAGGCAACAAAATGATAAACCTACGCTGAGTAACATGGTTACCATGTGTTTTTTATGAGGCTGTCATACTTAGTTTGATAAATACTTCGTGTGATAAAAAGTAGCGATAACTAGGGCGTGCCATCAATCAGCCCATTAAATCATTTAGCGGTCTTAAACTGGCTAAATCTTGTCAAACATCGTCAAAAATTTTGTGAATATACCTATATTCTCTGCAATTTTTTCCTTGTTTGACTACGATTTATCTCATTTTAAGCCTCGCTATCTAAATGATGACACGCCCTGGCGGATATAAAAAAAGATGCCACTAGGACATCTTTTGATAGGTTTTGTTTGTTTGCCATAGTCTGGCGATTAATCAAAAACGTGCCAGATTCCTTTTAACAACCACAATATGACTCGAAAAGGAATCTCAAGTAGGTCACTATAAAACCACCAATCCCATATACTTGAAGGCTCGTAGTCATTGCGACGTCGTGAGCGTTTGACATCTGATGTATATATAAAAAGTAGAGCGCTCAGCAGACCGCTACCGATAGCCGCCCATAATGCGACTATCTCTTGAGTAAAAAACCAATACGCAAGCAGGCCCAGCGCCAAATAAAGGAGAATATCTGCCAACACTCTAAGCAAGGCCATTATCATATTCCTTTATTGAGTACTGTTTTTATGCAGCCTAGATACGCTCATTGTTCATGAACGTATCTCAACTAACGCAGGCTAAGCCAGTACATCACCAATGACACAGTTGTCAGGTAAGGTTACGACCGTGAGCTGAGTTTTAGGATTGCCCGTTGATAATACCATGCCTTCTGAGACGCCAAATTTCATGGTGCGCGGCGCAAGGTTGGTGACGCAAATGACTTTTTTACCCAGCAGTTGCTCAGGCTCATAGAACTTGCGAATACCGCTGAACACATTACGCGTTTTGTCTTCACCAACATCTAGGGTGAACTGTAGCAGTTTATCCGCGCCTTCCACATAATTGCACTCAAGTACTTTAGCGACTTTCATCTCAACTTTAGCAAAGTCGTCAATACCAATGTAGTCGGCATCTGCTGCATCGGTATTTTTGGTGGCTGCTTTCTCTTTAGCACTGTCTTTAGCATTGTCCGCAGCAGGGGCGGCCTCCAAAGAAGCCTTTGACGCGTCGACCATGGCCTGTACATTTTTGTCTTCGATACGCTGCATCAGTGGTTTGAATTTATTGATCTGATGACCGAGTAGCCACTGGCTGCGGCTGGCAAAGCTTAAATCATCTAAGTTCAAGAACGCTTTGGCATTGTCAGTCAATTCAGGCAATACCGGTGCCAGATAGACCATCAATTGACGGAAAATATTGATCGCGACTGAGCAGACGTCTTGGACTTCTTGTTCGGTGCCTTCTTGCTTGGCCAATGACCATGGTTTTTTGGCATCGATGTATTCGTTGGCTTTGTCCGCGCATTGCATGATCAGGCGCATGGCGCGTGAGAACTCGCGGTTTTCGTAAGCGGCTGCAATCTCATCACCCGTCTTAGTGATGTCTTCTAGTAAGCGCGGCTCAGCGCAAGTCTCTGAGAGCATGCCGTCGTATTTTTTGACCAAGAATCCCGCGCTGCGACTGGCGATATTGACCACTTTACCAACCAAGTCAGAGTTAACCTTTTGGGTAAAGTCTTCTAAATCAAAGTTGATGTCTTCAACTTTGTCTGTAAGCTTGCTGGCAAAGTAATAACGCAGATATTCAGGATGCAAGTGCTCTGCATATGTCTTGGCATTGATAAAGGTGCCGCGCGACTTACTCATTTTTGCGCCATTGACCATCAAAAAGCCGTGGGCAAAGACACCTGTTGGGGTACGCAGTTCACTACCAGCCAGCATGGCAGGCCAGAATAGTGCATGGAAATACACGATGTCTTTACCAATGAAGTGATAGACTTCGGTTTTGTTCTCGTTTTCTTGCGCCCAATAACGGTCAAAGTCCAACGCCTTGTCCGTGTCAGCACGTTTTTCACATAGGTTTTTAAAGCTTGCCATATAACCGACAGGGGCATCCAGCCAGACATAAAAATATTTGTCGGGCTCATCGCTTGGTGTGTCAGGAATTTGGAAGCCAAAGTAGGGTGCATCACGGGAGATGTCCCAGCTGGCAAGTCCAGAGTCAAACCATTCTTGCAGCTTATTGGCGATCGCAGTCTGCAGGCGGCCTTCGCTGCGCGTCCACTCTTGTAAAAACTGCTCAAACTCAGGCAAATCAAAAAAGTAATGCTTAGAGGTTCTAAGAACAGGTGTCGCGCCTGAAATGGTTGAGCGCGGATTTTTGAGCTCAGTGGCGTTGTAGGTGGTGCTGCACACTTCGCAGTTGTCGCCATATTGATCTTCGGCGCCGCACTCAGGGCACGTGCCTTTGACAAAGCGATCGGCTAAAAACAGCTTTTTTTCAGGGTCAAATAACTGCTCAACATCATGCGTTGAGATATGACCTGCGCTGTTTAAACGGCGATAGATCAGTTCTGAGAAATGTTTGTTTTCTTCAGAATGGGTGGTGTAGTAGTTGTCATAGTGGATCAAAAACTTATCAAAATCCGCTTCATGTGCCGCCTTTACGGTCGCAATTTGTTCTTCTGGGTTGACGCCATTGGCTTCTGCTTTGAGCATGATACTGGTGCCATGGGCATCGTCAGCACAGACATAGGTGACCTGATGGCCTTGCGCTTTCATGGCGCGTACCCAGATGTCAGTTTGGATATGTTCTAAAAGATGACCCAAATGGATGTCGCCATTAGCGTAGGGCAAGGCACTGGTTACTAAAATCTCACGCACTTTTATCACCTATATTTTTATATAAACGGGTTGGTTATCCGACGTCACAAGCACGATATGCTGGTTTGACGCGATATGATCAATACTCAAAATTTCCAAAAATAAGAAAAATTAAAAAAGTGTGCCTATGATACCGTAATTCCAATCATTTTGTGATATTCCTTAGTAATTACTTCCCACTGGTCCGGCGTCCATTGACCATAAAAAAATAGCGGCGCGCTTCATTTTTCAGTTGTTTAATCATTAAAAAAACCTGTTTATGTATGGCTCGCGCAGGTGAGCATAGTAGAGACAGATACACGGCAGTATTGCCTTAAAATGAACCAAACAGTGTGCCGAGCGTGATTACCGCAATCACCGCGACCAAAGGAATGACCATAGTGACCATCGCCAAATTCAAATAAGACTGTTTATGAGTCAGACCACAGATGGCAAATAGAGTGATGACCGCGCCACTGTGCGGCAAGGTATCAAGCCCGCCTGCTGCCATGACAGCCACACGGTGCATCAGCTCAGGGTCGATACCTGCATCGACGGCCATGCGCAGATAGTCTGCCCCCAAGGTCGACAGCGCAATGCTGAGGCCGCCAGACGATGAGCCTGTGATCCCAGCAAGCGTGGTCATCGCCACCGCTTCTGAGATCAGTGGGTTGTCAGGGGTTAGGTTGAGGATGCTATCACGAATCACCAAAAACCCTGCCAATGACGCGATAACGGCGCCATAACCCACTTCTGATGCGGTATTAAAGATTGGCAGCATAGAATCATACGTACCACGGTTAATGGTTTTTTGCAGGTTGTTCCAGTGTCCGATGCGCAGCAGTATCAGCACCACACAAGCCACCACCAACGCAATGATAATTGACCATAACCCAAGCGATCCGGCGATATTTAACTCTGGGAACTGCGTTTGTAGGCCACTAAAATCTATCGAGGGAAAAATCGCATAGGTCAATACCGCGTTTAAGCCGATAACCAATACCAGCGGAATCATTGCCACAGTAAACGAGGTCTGGTGGGTACTTACTACCTCAGCCCCTTGGTCAGCTGCATCAATACCGCCTGTATTTTCCTCATCATGTTGACCGTAGCCTTCACCGGCGGCATTGGCTTTTTTGGCGCGTGATTGCAACCACATCCAGCCGCCAATAAACATAATCATACCGCCGATGATGCCCAAAATAGGTGCGGCAAAGACGTTGGTATTGTAGTAGGGAATGGGAATGGCGTTTTGAATGGCTGGCGTGCCGGGCAATGCGGTCATGGTAAAGGTAAATGATCCAAGAGCGATGGCGGCTGGAATCAACCGTTTTGGAATATCGGCCGCTTTAAATAAGTCTTTGGCAATCGGATAAATGGCAAAGGCCACCACAAACAGCGACACACCGCCATAAGTCAAAATGCCGCAAACCAAAATCACCGCGAGAATGGCTTTGCTTGCGCCTAACTTTTTGACGACGGTACTGGCAATTGCGGTTGCCGCGCCAGAGTCCGCCATCAAACGCCCAAATAATGCTCCTAGTAAAAATATCGGAAAGAACTTAAGCAAAAACCCACTCAATGCGCCCATAAAAATATCGGTATAAGCGGGAATCGTGCTTAAAAAATCACCTGAGAGTAAGACTGCCAGTGTCGCCATAATCGGGGCAAGGATCAGCACCGAATAGCCACGATAGGCAAAAAACATGAGTAATAATAAGGTGATAACAATCGCAAATGTGCTGAACATGATGGCCTTCCTTGGCAAAATTAAAGCAACTGGTCGCTGTAAGATTAATGTGTTAAGTTAGCATAAGTATTTTATATATGATATACCGATATAAAATGTATTATTATAAATAGGATTATCAGACAGCAATCAACCGCACTTATTAAATGGTACTCAGCCCATTACAAGCGCTAACCACGGAACGGATGATAAACCTCACCATAAACAGCAAATTTACAAGGAATGTGAATATGTTTAGTGCCATCACCAATGCAAGCGTGCAGCTGGTCAACCGCTATCTGCCGTCGCCATTTGTTTTTTCCATTGTGTTAACGCTCATTGCCTTTGTCGTGGGCTTAGCGATGACTGGTCAAGATATGATTGCGATGGCAGGACACTGGGGCAATGGACTGTGGTCGCTGCATAGCTTTGCCATGCAAATGGCGCTGATCTTAGTTACAGGTTATGCGTTTGCCAGTGCGCCATTCATTCAGCGGCTGCTGGATCATTTAGCCAGTCACGTCCATTCGCCTACGACCGCTATTGTCGTCTCTACCTTGGTGGGGCTGGCTGGCTCGTGGATTAACTGGGGGTTTGGACTGATTATCGGTGCGATATTTGCCAAGTCGCTGGCAAAAAAAGTCGCCAACGTCGACTATCCGTTATTGGTCGCGGCGGCTTATTCGGGCTTTGTGATTTGGCATGGCGGCTTTTCAGGCTCGATACCATTGACGCTCAGCTCAGGCGGTGACACATTATTGACGCTGTCTGGCAATACCATGAGTGAGGCGGTGCCATTGTCGCAGACTGTATTTGCAGGCTATAACTTGTTGATTGTGGGGCTACTCATGGTCATTTTGCCGCTGCTTAACCGCTTTATGCATCCCAAACATCCCACTGTGATTGATCCAAAGCTGATTAAAGAAGCGGTGTATACCGCACCGCCCAGAGAGACGCCAGCACAAAAGCTTGATGACAGTCGTATCATCGCGGTGATCTTGCTGGCATTAGCATTGATGTATTACATCAGCGAGTTTGGTAATAACGGCTTTAGTCTGGGCTTAAACATCGTCATTGGGCTGTTTTTATTTGTCGGTTTGCTGTCGCACGGTACGCTAGAGCGCTATTATCGCGCCGTCCATTCAGGCATCGGCGGCATTACAGGGATTGTCTTACTGTTCCCGTTCTATGGCGGCATCATGGGCATTATGACGGGTGCCAATGCCGATGGCATATCTATCAGCACCCAAGTCACCGAATTCTTTGTCAACTCCGCCTCCGCAGACAGTTTCCCCATTTTTGCGTTTTTAAGTGCGGGTTTGGTCAATGTCTTTGTGCCATCAGGCGGCGGACAGTTTGCGGTACAAGGCCCTGTGATGATTCCTGCGGGTATCGAGCTGGGTGTCAATCCTGCTGTGACTGCCATGGCGATCGCATGGGGCGATGCATGGACCAACATGATTCAGCCGTTTTGGGCACTGCCATTACTGGGCATCGCAGGCTTAGACGCGCGCGCGATAATGGGATACTGCCTGATCGTGCTTGCCGTATCTGGGGCTATCATTATGGGGGTGTTTTGGTTGGCTGTGTGATGCACAACACCAAAGAAGTAAGTGTTAACAAAAGTAATAAAATAAAATGCATGAGCTGTCGTAACAAGTAAAAGAATACTTGCTATATTGAGTTCGGTATTGATTTATACATGGATTAAAAAGTACAAACAATAATCATAGGAGATAATAATGAGTCAATCAAAAGTATATAGCAGTGCTGAAGATGCACTAAACGGCGTCGTTAGTGATGGGCAAACGCTCGCTATCGGCGGTTTTGGCCTTTGCGGTATTCCAGAAGCGTTAATCACCGCGCTACGTGACAGCGGCGTCAAAGAGCTGACCTGTATCAGTAATAATGCCGGCGTCGATGACTTTGGTCTGGGTCTACTGCTACAAACGCGTCAAATCAAAAAGATGATTTCATCATACGTGGGCGAAAACAAAGAGTTTGAACGCCAGTACTTGGCAGGCGAGTTAGAGGTGGAGCTGACTCCGCAAGGCACGCTTGCCGAAAAATTACGTTCAGGCGGGGCGGGTATCCCTGCGTTTTATACCGCAACGGGCGTGGGTACGCTGGTCGCTGAAGGTAAAGAGACACGTGATTTTGATGGTCGCACTTATGTACTTGAGCGCTCGCTTCGTGCCGATGTGGCACTCATCAAAGCACAAAAGGCGGACAAAGCAGGCAATCTGATCTTTAATAAAACTGCGCGTAACTTTAATCCAGACTGCGCGATGGCAGGCAAAATCACCATCGTCGAAGTAGAGGAAATCGTCGAGACAGGTACGTTTGATCCAGATGAGGTGCATCTGCCAGGTATCTTTGTTCAGCGAATTGTCTTAAATAGCAATCCTGAAAAACGTATCGAAAAAACCACGACTAAAGCGGTAGAAAACGCGTAAATCAAAGCGTATCAAACTCAGAACCGACGGCTGGATTAGTAACGGCTGGATTCGTAAAGACTAAAATAAATAATTGCTCAGATAGATAGCAAAAGAACATTAAAAATAAGGACATCAACATGGCATGGACAAGAGAACAAATGGCGCAGCGCGCTGCACAAGAGCTACAAGATGGCTATTATGTCAACTTGGGTATTGGTCTACCGACCTTAGTTGCTAACCATATTCCTGACGGCGTAGACGTGTGGCTACAATCAGAGAATGGCCTGCTAGGCATTGGTGAGTTTCCAACGGCAGACGCCGTCGATGCCGACCTCATTAACGCTGGCAAGCAAACCGTGACTGCAGAAGCAGGGGCCAGTTATTTTGGTAGCTCAGAATCGTTTGCGATGATTCGCGGCGGTCATGTTAATTTGGCAATATTGGGCGCGATGGAAGTGTCTGAGCAGGGCGATTTGGCAAACTGGATGATTCCCAAAAAAATGGTCAAGGGCATGGGCGGTGCGATGGATTTGGTCGCAGGGGTGCAGCGTGTCATTGTACTGATGGAGCAAGTCAATAAGCACCGTGACCCAAAAATCTTAGCCAACTGTGAGTTGCCATTGACGGGTAAGGGCGTGGTTGATCGCATTATCACCGAGCTTGCCGTACTAGATGTTACGGATAGCGGCCTAAAATTGGTAGAGCTGGCAGAAGGCGTCAGTTTTGAAGAATTACAAGCAAAAACGCCCGTCAGTATCGCCCAATAGGACGACTATTTTTAGACCATAATAAGGAACATATATGGCAACCCAATTACAGCGGGATTTAACAGGCAAAGTGGCATTGGTGACTGGCTCTGCAAGTGGTATCGGTCGCGATATTGCTGAGACTTACGCGCAGGCAGGAGCCGCGGTTGGGATTGCCGATATCAATATTGAAGCCGCGCAGCAAACGGTTGACGAGATTAAAGCGAATGGTGGTCAGGCACTTGCGGTTGAGATGGATGTGACCTCCGAGATTGCGGTAAATGACGGCGTACAAAAACTGGTCGATACCTTTGGCAGTCTTGATATTTTGGTGTCTAACGCAGGCATTCAGATTATCGATCCTATCCATAAAATGGCGTTTGATGACTGGAAAAAAATGTTAGCCATTCATTTGGATGGCGCATTTTTGACCACCAAAGCCGCCGTAGAGCACATGTATAAAGATAATAAAGGCGGCACCGTCATCTATATGGGATCGGTGCACTCGCATGAAGCGTCACTGTATAAAGCGCCTTATGTCACCGCCAAACATGGCCTGCTTGGACTCTGCCGCGTATTGGCCAAAGAAGGGGCTGAGCACAATGTGCGCTCACATGTGATTTGCCCAGGGTTTGTCAAAACTCCGCTGGTTGAAAAACAAATACCGCAGCAAGCAAGCGAGAAAGGTATCAGTGAAGAATCGGTGGTCAACGACATTATGCTGGTAAACACGGTCGATAAGGAATTTACCACGGTTGATGACATTGCCCAGCTGGCGCTGTTCTTAGCCGCATTTCCCAGCAATGTATTTACAGGCCAGTCTATCGTTGCCAGTCATGGCTGGTTTATGAATTAAGAGACAACGATAACGGCGAATACCGCAGCAAACCACAACCTCAGACCTACTGGCGTTGTGGTTTTTTTATGTGCCTAATTGAGCTACACTGTCACGGTAACAGGTTTGTCTGACATGCTCGCTTATGCTTACTGCTACTACCGTGTAGCAGAGAAGCCGCAGGATACGATGCGATGCAGCGATACGAATTAAATGATTTGCCAAACCTACCCACTTGTATAGGCAACAATGACCGCTATGTTTAACTTTATGAAGAAAAAAACGACAAAAACTGAGACCCCGCAGCAGCAGGCAGAACGTGATAGTGCTGTTGACAAAGTATTACTAGGCTATGAGATAGGATCGGTCAGTATAGCCACTATGGTTACAGGCCTTGAGCGTGATAATGATGCGCTGACGTTAGACTTGCGTTTGCCACAAGACAGCAACCCTGAAGCCATCCAGCAGGAGCTTGGACAGTTGCTACAGCCGCATGGTATTACCACGATTCATATGAACGTACGTCTACCTGCGCCAGCAAAAGGCGCTGGTGCAAGCTTACCAAAGCAAATGCCCAAAACGACAAATGCCATGGAGACAGCGCCTAAAAGCCAAACCAATAGTGTCAGTAGTACAGACAGCGCCAACGCTGAGCCGCCTATCACCAAGGCTGCACCAACCCAAGCCTCATTGGCCGCGCATCCTCGTATCCGTCACATTATCGTGGTGGCATCAGGTAAGGGCGGTGTGGGTAAATCAACGACGACGGTCAATATCGCCTTGGCTTTGCAGAAGCTGGGCAATCGCGTTGGTGTGCTTGACGCAGACATATACGGCCCTAGCATGCCAACGATGCTGGGCGTCGCCGATATCAAGCCGCAGTTAGAGAACGAGCAGTTTGTGCCAGTGGATGCGCACGGTATCGCGATGCTCTCTATCGGTAGTTTGCTTGACGGAGACAATACGCCAGTGGCATGGCGTGGACCAAAAGCAACAGGGGCGCTGATGCAGCTTTATAATCAAACCAATTGGCCGCAGCTCGATTATTTGGTGATTGATATGCCGCCAGGTACAGGCGATATCCAGCTGACCTTGGCGCAGCGTATCCCTGTTACAGGAGCTGTCATTGTGACCACACCGCAGCATGTTGCGCTACTGGATGCGCAGAAAGGGGTAGAGATGTTTAACAAAACCAATATCCCTGTACTGGGTGTGGTTGAAAACATGGCGCTACATACGTGTAGTAACTGCAATCATACCGAAGCGATCTTTGGTACAGGCGGCGGTGAAATTATCGCTGAGCAGTATCAGGTGCCGCTACTCGGGCAATTACCGCTCGCCAGTGGTATCCGCGCCCAAGTCGATAAAGGCGTGCCAAGCGTATTGGCGGATGACGAGTTTGCCACTTATTATTTGAATATTGCCAAAAACATCGAAACCAATATTAATAAATTTGCCAAGCCTGTCGATGATAAGCGGATCTTTTAAGACTTAATAGGTCGATGGCAAAACGTGCTGATGCCAAAAACCGATTTATAATGTCGTCAGTTTTAAAATTATAGCGACTCTATAAATTGAGCCATCAATTCCGTATAATCACCATCAATAACAACCGTCGCTATTAAAAATTTGCTAAGGAATAACAATGTCTATCAAGTCTGACCGCTGGATTCGTCAAATGGCCGAAGAGCATGGCATGATTGAGCCATACGAGCCAGGTCAAGTACGCTTCAATGATGCAGGCGAGCGTTTGGTGAGCTACGGCACCTCAAGTTACGGTTACGATGTACGCTGCGCCCCTGAATTTAAAGTCTTTACCAACGTTCATTCAGTCGTGGTCGATCCCAAAAACTTCGATGAAAAAAGCTTTATCGATATCGTCGGTGATGAGTGCATCATTCCACCAAACTCATTTGCCCTCGCGCGCACCATGGAGTATTTCCGTATTCCACGTGATGTACTGACCATTTGCCTAGGCAAGTCAACGTACGCTCGCTGCGGCATCATTGTCAACGTCACGCCACTAGAGCCTGAATGGGAAGGTCATGTGACGCTTGAATTTAGTAACACCACCAATCTGCCCGCGCGTATTTATGCTGGTGAAGGTGTGGCGCAGATGCTATTTTTTCAAAGTGATGCGGATGATGTGTGCGAGACCAGCTACAAAGATCGCGGCGGCAAATACCAAGGTCAGCGCGGGGTGACGTTGCCGCGCACGTAGTTGGCGTTTAATAAGTTTAGATTTATTTAAAAGCTGAGATATCTCATTATCTAAAAGCAATGCGACATTAGACGTCGCATTGCTTTTTTTGTACTTATTTGCCTGATAAAAGTTTGCTATAGTCATGTTGCGTTTCAAGCATCTTTTACTTACGGCATCATTATGAACTCTATCAAGCACGCCCAAATATCCGCGCGTCGGCGCGGTGGACAACCCAGCGATTATATTGCTATCCATCAGTTTATTGATAATACCAAAAACTTATGTAGTGACAATCGGCATCGCATTTTTCACACCATGTGGGCGGTAAATGAAATTGTATTACCTATGTTTGGCCATGTATTAATCAACAGCGATGGTGCTGAGGTGGATATCAAAGATGTGTGTGAAAAAGATCATCTGTTGGTAGATTTTCGCCATCGCTTTATCCCTACTATTGGTGATTTTGTGCAAGCCATCCAAGGTGAGCTTAGCGTGGCACAAAAAAACAGTATTGAGCAGTTTCATACTGAGTTTGCACAGAGCAATCCTGCTATCAGCCGCTTATTACTGTCACCACTTGCCATTACAGGTCAACTCAAATCACTATTATTGACCCACAATAGCTGGTTTATGTTGGATGTTATACCGAGGGTTACGGCGCTCAAACCATCGCAATTACCCCTTACTGACTTCCAGTTATCAGGCAGTACAATATTTGAAAAAATGGCGTTTGAATTGTGGATGGATAATGGGAACGACTATCCGCCATCTGCAAGGTCGGTTCATTGCCCCTCTTTTAATTAAAAACATAACAACATCAATCATAAGGAACCCTACCATATGAAAGAGTACAACTTCTTCGCTTTTCATCCTGAGCGTTTTGACCCGCGTATTGAGAGTACCAGCAGCGATGAGCCGATTCGCTGGCGCATTGAGCGTATCACTCCGCATCCGCCAGCGGACAATCAAGCACTGGTAAAGCTCGGTCATGTACTAGAGGACTGGGCAACGCGCCAAGATACCAATGAGATACATGATGCGCATGCTATCGAGATGTACAGTGACGACTGGCACTCTGGCTTTGAGGAGAGCGATGCGCGCTTTTTTTACTTGCAAGCATTGCCAAGTGATGGCCTAGATGACTTTTATTATCACATGATCACCACGGCCAACCAGCTGGGATTGATCGTATTTTGCGATATAGATGACGGCCTTTATTATCCTGATGGTACCAGTGATCCTGCATTTTTATACCCAAACCTGATCAAGCGTAAGCAACAAGCAGCGAAGATCGTAAACACTCAGTTTGATAGCGACACGCCATTACCTCGTTACGAAAAAGAAATATTACCCTTGCTCAAGCCGATGATGAGCGATGTTTTAGATAAGCTCGGAGTCACGGGTGCTACCTTTAAATACGCTGATAGATGCTGGTCTTCCACTATCAAGTGGCAGGATGCTACTATCAAACTTTCGGCGTATATAAAGAATGTACCTCCAACAGATAAAACGTTGTTTAAGCTCGCCTTTGTCATTCAGCCCAAAAGCTACTCAAGAAATAAAAGCTACAAAGTACTATTTACTGAAGACGACGTGCCCTCATATTTTCTAGATATGCGAGACGAAATAGGTATTAAGGTAGATATGAGTGTTTTAGAGGAATTTCGATTTTTTAGTCCTTTGCGTCATCACAACTATAGTGAGGAGGAGGCTAAGGAGGTTCTCGTCAACTATCGCCAAAGCTTGGGCGCGGATACCGAAAGGACGCTTTATGACTATATCAGTACGCAACTACAGGAAGTGTTTTCGTGGCTTGCAGGGCCTCAGTCGCTATATGAGCTATATAATGATATTTATGAGGATACCAGCCACCCGCTGCATGAGTATTACTGGGCGCCACCGTTTGAGCATGTTACTTTCAATAATATAAATTACGCTTATAGGAATCGGTCTAGCTTGTTATTGGCACGCTATTTACATCATCCTGACTTGTTAAAAATGCTTGAACAGTGGCAAGTTTTTGAGTTGATATACATTGATATTTGGGACTCAAAGGACAGTCTTAAGGCATTGCACAAAAATGAGTTAGCTTACTTTTGCAATGAACTGCAAAAAGGCTATGAGCCTAAATAATGTGAGCGTCGGCACAATCAAGCAAATACCCCACCCACTACTGCACAAGGACTGTTTTTATGAGTAAAAAATATGCGATCCACAAATTTGACTTTATGTACAATGATGAATGGTACGACGTCGATCATCACAATGAGACATTATATGACATTGTTGATGATGAAAAAACAGCACGGCAACGCTGGGCAGCGCTTGAGCGAGACTCACTAGAGGAATATCCTTTAGACAACCTAAACACCTTTGCCAATGGTGAACTGAGTGAAGAGCAGTATCAACAAATTATCAGCTTCATAAAAGATGATTGTGGCCTGCAATTAACTATTCCTAGACATGGCTTATGTGGTGAGGATATACCTGCCGATCAAATGAATGATGAGCAATTATTAACTTTTTTAGAGATGGCGCAGAGTAATCATTACATGGTAAAGGAGTATACCGCCAGCAAACCACGTTATGTGATTTTTACGGCACAGCACGGTTATATGCTAGTGGATCCCTCTGGCTATTCAGATCAGATTTGGTTCACGCATGACGCGTGTGATGTCATGGAGCAGTATCGTAGAGATGCCCATATTAGTTATGGCCAAGAAATATACGAAAAACAAACCATACTGACTACAGCGGACTTAGAAAATCCAATTGTACAAAGCCTTATCAGTCAATATCAAGATGAGCTGAGTATTGAGTACAATGCGGATGAGACAGAAGGAAGTATTGATTTTGAGGACAGTCCTGATGATGTGATCACGGCATTTAATGCTGTATTACAAATGCCCATTTATCGGGTGGAACAAGTCGATGATGTCATGTTTACCAAAATTAGCTAATAGTCATCAATGCTCATAGGCTAACGGCCTTTTAGCAAAGTAGCATAGATATACGAATAACCATAAAAAAGCTGAACCTGTGACGGGTTCAGATTTTCTGTACTTGATTCCAAAGAAAGCATTTTTGTTCAATACGGCGGCTGGCGTTTGATGCAGACTCAAGTTTTATATTTGTAGAAGACAATAATGAGTATTGCAATGATCGTTCCGATGGCCACGTTTGCTTTGGTCGCGTCTATCTCTCCTGGGCCTGTCAACTTAGTAGGGCTGAGTACTGGCTCACGCCATGGTCTAACCAAAGGCCTGATTTTTGTTACTGGTGCAACGATAGGGTTTATTTTATTATTTTTGGCCGTCGGCTATGGGCTGAGTTCGTTATTTACGGTCATTGCTGACTTTGAGCGGTGGTTAAGCTGGGTAGGGATTGTGTTTTTATTATATTTAAGTTATCGATTAGCATTTGATACAGGCACGATTCAAGTAGAAGACCAGTCGCAAGAGGAGGCTACAAAAGAGCGCCTCAAGCCATCAGGCTTTTGGACAGGATTTTTGATGCAATGGCTCAATCCAAAAGCATGGCTGGCATCGGCCGCAGGTATCAGCGCGTATACCCAAAGTGGCAACATAGAGCAAATATGGGTATTTGCGATGATCTATGTGCCTGTATGCTGGATGTCGTTAAGCTGCTGGGTTTGCGTGGGCGTATATTTACGCCAAAAAGTGCAACAACCCAAAATTATGCGCGCCATTAATCGCAGTTTGGCGGCCATGCTTGCTGGGAGCTGCTTGTTTTTAATGTTTGGATAATGAATGGCGATATTGGTTGGGCGTTGCAGCGACCAAACGTTTAAAGGTACGCTGAAAGTGTGCTTGATCGGCGAAACCTGCATTCAATGCCGTAGCCGCAATCGTAGCACCTTGCTTGAGCTGCTGCTGACTGAACTGGATGCGCTGATTGATGAGGTAAGCGTGAGGCGTCATTCCAAAATATTGCCTAAAACGACGAATAACATGGCTTGGGCTATAACCGCTCAGTGAACACAACTCATCAAGCGATATGTCTTCGGCGCAGTGCTGGCGTAAATAGTTCGCCACAGATTGCATGGTTTCTGGTGTTTCTACCTCACTGCGCCGCTGTAAGCTGGTGAGGCTTTGCATCAGTTCTGATAAAAAGCTGACCACTTGGGTTTGTTTTTCAAGCAATGCTCTGTTGGGATCAAGTAGACAGGCTGCCATCTGGCAAAAGCCATTAAAAAACAATGGGTCACCGAGTACCGCCGTATCTATGTCTTGCCAATGATCAACACCATTTAAAGCATCGATAGAGTGACGTAATTGAGTCAGCCAGTCTCTATCGACGTAGAGCATAAAATACGACCAAGTTTGATCTTTAAGCGGGTTACAGGCGTGCGGCCACTGCGGGTTCATGAGTACCAAGTCACCTTGGGCGATCAGATATTTTTTTTTTTGATATAAAAAAGTGCTTTGACCGTCAGTAATTGCCCCTAGCGACCATTGCGGGTGACTGTGCAGTGCGTAACTTACATTGCGGCCATCAGTGACATGACGCAGCTCCACATATGGCATGCGACTGTCGCGCCAAAAAATGGGTGTAGCGAGCATACTCATGACTCATCCTTGATTGAAATCCACTACCGTACTATCAGAGTGTATTGCAGTCGTCTATTTGAGCACTTTTAGCCCTGCTTTATTATCACGCTTGGGCTTGGGTGCAGCAATGTTGTTGCTGGTAGTCGGTGCCACATCATCTGCTGGCTGATAGTTCTCGTATTCAGTGGGATCAAAGAACATGCCTTGCTGGTTCTCTTTGGCATAAATACCCATGACCGCGGTGATGGGTATCCAAAGTTCTTGCGACACACCACCAAAACGGGCGCTAAAATGAATAAAATCATTTTCCATGCTCATATTGCCTGTCGCACGGCTGGCAATATTTAACACAATACGGCCATCTTGGACATGCTGGACGGGGACTTGTACATTTTCTACCGTGGCATCCACCATCAAATAAGGCGTCAATGCGTTGTCTTCGATCCATTGATATAGCGCACGTACCATGTAAGGGCGAGTGGGCGTGATTGAGGTTTTTTCGCTCATCTTGGGTTTCCTATATTAATCGTATAAAGTGGCACAAAGGGTGGTTCAATAGTCGCCTTACAGTATTTAGTGGCCCCTGTTGGTTCATTTTTATCAGCGAATACTTTTCTGGAAGCTCTCTCGTTCAAACAAACGAGTCTGATAATCAAACAATGGACGGCTGATATTACGCGGCAGCGCGATACCCATCTCATCTAAGCGCCATAGTAAGGGTGCAAGGAGTACATCGCACCAACCAAATTCATCGGCCATAAAAAAAGACTTATGGGCAAATAACGGTGATAGCGTGATTAACGAGTCTGACAGTTGTTTTTTTGCCATCGTCGCCTGCGCCTTATTAAAACTATCAGGGTGCCTTAACAAACGTTTGCCCAGCACCAGCCAATCATGCTGAATCCGCCATGCCAGTTGCCGAAATTGTGCGCGTGCTTGCGGCGTCTCAGGAAGCAATTTGCTGGTGTGGTAGCGTTCTTCTAAATACTCAAAAATGACGTTGATTTCATAAAGCGCAATTTCACGCTGCTGCAAGACAGGGAGCGTATGATAAGGATTTAGCTCAGTAAGGTCTTCAGGACGCTCAGAGTGCAAACGTGATAAGTAATATGCCAACTGTTTTTCTTCAAGAAGCAGGCGTACCACATGACTGTCGTAGCCATCGTCAGCATACAAAATCAGCTGACTACTTGGAATGTCATTCGCGTCAATCATGAAAGCCTATTATTATTGGTTAAGGCTGTCATCGTAAACAAAGTTACCGCGTTTATCAAGGCAGTAAGCGTAATCTGGACTTTTGAAGCTATATTTCACCTTGTGTATAGACGGGCATTTATTATCGTAAACAATAAAAATTAGCCGCTATGAATAAGCATTAAAAAAGGCTCTACCGAAGTAGAGCCTTTTTTAATGATGAGAATATGCGCTGGCTTATTTGATATCTTTCCAGAACTCTTTATTGAGTAGATATACTGGAATGAGCAATACAAGCAAGAACAGAATAACAAAGAAACCAATCACTTGGCGATCATGACGAGCAGGCTCACCCATCCATGCCATAAAGTTGACCAAATCGCCAATTTCACTTTCAAACTCTTCTTTACTCAAGTCTTCTTGCAGGTTATGCAATACATGCGGCATTGCTGCATTTTTGAGGACTAAGTTGTTCGCGCCCCAAGGACGACCTGGATCTTCGTAGAATGATAGCAAGTAGGTATACACCCAATCATCACCACGCAGACGGTTTTCAAGTGATAAGTCTGGTGGCGCAGCACCAAACCATGATGCTTGAATGTCAGGATCAATCTCAGCGGTAATGTGATCACCGATTTGATCGGTGGTGACCATCAAATACTTCTCGACCAACTCAGGCGGTATCTCTAAGTCTTTGGCAATGCGTGAATGACGGACATACTTTGCTGAGTGGCAACCCACGCAGTAGTTCATGAACATCTTCGCGCCGTTTTGTAGCGAGCCTTTATTGGTAAAATCAATAGGGGCTTCGCTACAGGCCAAATGAATGTCTTCGCCTTCAGCATTGGTAAACGTACCACAGCCATGACCACCCGCTGCCGTTGCTGTACCTGCCGTCAACGTCAATGCCGCGCCTAAGCCTAGACCCGCTAGGGATTTAATTAGCGTGCTCATTAGTGACCTCCGGTAACGCGTTCTGGTGGCTGTTTACACTTCTCGATGGCAGTGTAGAACGGCATCAGTAAGAAGAACAAGAAATACAAGATTGTGAATACACGAGCCATTAGCGTTGCTGTTGGCGTCGCAGGTGTTGCCCCTAAGTAGCCCAATACGATAAAGCTGATAGCAAAGACGGTCAACGCAATCTTAGACAAGATACCTTTGTAGCGTATTGAACGTACAGGGGATCTATCTAACCAAGGAATCAGGAACAATACCGCAATCGCGCCGCCCATGGCGATAACACCGCCAAGCTTGTTAGGAACTGCACGCAAGATGGCATAGAATGGCGTGTAGTACCACACTGGTGCAATGTGCGCTGGGGTTTTCAGTGAGTTCGCCGCTTCAAAGTTTGGTGGCTCAAGGAAGAACCCGCCGCCTTCTGGGAAGAAGAACACCACCGCAAAGAAACAGATAAAGAAGACCACGATACCAACCATGTCGTGCACAGTGTAGTAAGGATGGAACTCAACGCCGTCCAATGGTACGCCATTTTTGTCTTTTAGTTTCTTGATATCGATACCATCAGGGTTGTTAGAGCCCACATGGTGAAGTGCGACTAAGTGCATGAAGACCAAGCCAACCAATACCAGCGGAATAGCAACCACGTGCAAGGCAAAGAAGCGGTTTAGGGTGATACCTGAGATGATATAGTCACCACGTACCCACTCAGCAAGACCATCGCCAATCACAGGCAATGCGGCAGGTAGGTTCAAAATAACCTGTGCACCCCAGAATGACATGTTGCCCCAAGGTAGTAGGTAACCGAAGAAACCTTCTGCCATCAGCGCCAAATAAATACCCATACCGATGAGCCAAATCAGCTCACGTGGTTTTTGGTATGAACCGTATAGCAGGGCTCTGAACATATGCAGATATACCACCACAAAGAACGCAGACGCGCCCGTTGAGTGCATATAACGGATCAGCCACCCACCTTTAACATCACGCATGATGTATTCAACAGACGCAAATGCCCCTTCGGCACTTGGGTTGTACATCATGGTAAGCCAGATACCTGTGACTAACTGGTTGACCAATACCACCATGGACAACACACCAAAAAAGTACCAAAAATTGAAGTTTTTTGGTGCATAGTATTTTGACATGTGGTATTCATAGGTTTCAGTCGCTGGAAAGCGCGCGTCCACCCAATGCATGATTTTTTTACCCATACTCATATTAAGCCTCCCCAACCGTCAAGATGGTACCATCCATACTATATTCTGGGATGGGTAAGTTAAGCGGTGCTGGAACGCCACTATAGACGCGACCTGCTAAATCATACTTAGACCCGTGACACGGGCAGAAAAACCCGCCGTACCAGTCATTGCCACCCAAGTCAGCAGCGCCAACTTCAGGACGGTAGTTTGGTGCGCAGCCCAAATGTGTACACACGCCTTCGACCACCAATACAGTTGGTTCCAAAGAACGAGTAGGATTGGTACAGTATTCAGGTTGCAAAGATGCAGAAGAGTCAGGGTCAGACAGTAGTGGTTTGACCGACTCTAATCCTGCAATCATATCTTCAGTACGCTTAACCACGTAGATGGGTTTGCCGCGGTATTTTACGACGATCATTTGTCCTGATTCGATAGAACTGATATCTTGGGTAACCGCTGCGCCCGCAGCTTCTGCTTTGGCGCTCGGGTACCAAGAACGAACAAAAGGTGTTGCCACTGCAGCTACCCCAGCTGCACCAATCGCGGCAGTCGAGGCAATCAGAACTCTACGGCGTTGTATATTAACGCCTTCGGCATGGCTCATTAATACTTCCTCCAGGTGAATGAAATGGGATTATCCCACACTGGGTTTGTGGCTTAGAAACTGACAATACCAATATGTAAGCCACGTTAGCTGTGCCTAATTTTGCTAATTGTTGCTATTCTAAGCTATTTTGGTCATAAAATAAATTATTGTGTTAAAAATAACGCCACGATGACAGAACGGATAACGCTACCGAGCATCTGACAAAATGCTACAGCCGCCGTATATTAAGGTATGGCGTTAGGGCTTAATAAATAATGCTCAAGATACAATTACCCTATAGATAATAAGGGTATCTAACACTAGAGAATGATACTCGAAATTTGGACAATGTTCACTAACTTTCCGTATCTTTCCTAGTGTGACAGATGACTTGATGGTTATTTACAGCGCAGGGGGCAGTGCTCGAAATCTTACCCGCCTGCGTAGGTGATAGGGACAGATATCTATCCTTCAAGTTCGTCCCAGCGCTCAAGCTTGCTGAGCATGTCTGCTTCGATTGCTACCAAGCGCTCACTGGCACGAGTAGCGGCGTCAACATCTTTGATGAACCATGAGCCATCAGCCAACTTGTCTTGCAGGGTTGCTTGTTCGGTCTCAAGCGCAGCAATCTCTTTTGGTAGGTTATCGAGTTCGCGCTGCTCATTGTAGCTGAGCTTTTTAGCCGCTTTTGCAGGCTTGGTAGGGGCGGGTACAGATTTGTTGGCCGCTTTGGTATTGGTGACGCCATTAGTGCTTTTGTTTGCTTGCGCACGATCCTTTTGGATTAGGTATTCTTGATAGCCGCCGACGTATTCATTGACCACGCCTTTGCCATCTTCGGTTTGGTCGAAGACCCATGTTGAGGTAACCACATTATCCATAAACGAGCGATCATGGCTGATGAGCAAGATGGTACCATTAAAGTTACTGACTGACTCTTCGAGTAACTCAAGCGTCGCCATGTCCAAATCGTTTGTCGGCTCATCGAGTACCAAAATATTGGCAGGCTTGAGTAGCTGTTTGGCAAGTAACACGCGGTTACGCTCACCGCCTGACAAGGCTTTAACAGGCGTACGTGCACGCTCTGGCGCAAACAAGAAATCCTGCAGATAGCTCATGATGTGTGTTTTTCGGCCGCCGACTTCGATAAAGTCTGAGCCTTCTGAGACGTTTTGCGCCACGCTGGCTTCAAGGTCGAGCTGATCGCGCAGTTGGTCAAAAAAGGCGATTTGTAAATTAGTACCAAGATTGACGCTGCCGGTCTGAGTCACATCGTCATCAGACATGTCCAGTAGCGCTTTGATAAGGGTGGTTTTACCCACGCCATTTGGCCCAATGATGCCGATCTTATCACCGCGCATGATGGTGGTGGTAAAATTATCGACCAGTACATTGTCATCATATTCTAAGTGTAGGTTTTTAACTTTACAAACCAGCTTGCCACTTTTTTCGCCTTCACCCATGGTGATATTAACATTACCCACTTGCTCACGGCGGCCGCTGCGCTCTTCACGCAAGGCTTTTAGCTCACGCACACGGCCTTCGTTACGGGTGCGGCGCGCTTTGATACCTTGACGAATCCATACCTCTTCTTGCGCCAGTTTTTTATCAAAGTTGGCATTGTTTTTTTCTTCTGCCAGTAGCTGCTGCTCTTTAAGTTCTTGATAGCGCGCGTAGCCTTTAGCGCCTTGCGTGACGTCATAGCTAGAGAGCTTACCACGGTCAAGCTCAACGATGCGCGTAGAGAGCTTGTTAACGAAGGCTCTATCATGGGTGACAAACAATAAGGTCAGACCCTGCCAGTCAAGCAAAAAGCGCTCAAGCCATTCAATGCTGTCCACATCCAAATGGTTGGTCGGCTCATCAAGTAACAATAGATCAGGCTTGGTGACCAGTGAGCGAGCCAATAGGACACGGCGCTTACGGCCACCTGAGAGCGAGGACAGATCATCATCTGGATTCAGCCCCATGGTGGTGATCAAGCGGGTGGCCTCACGCTCCAAATCCCAGCCATGGACTGCATCAATATCGTGCTGCAGCGTGGCCATATGCTCACACGCCTGCATGTCACCATCAGCGCACAAGTCTGCCTGTTTATTGTAGTTGATTAATAGATCGGCAGTACGGCGGCTGCCTCCCATGACGATATCGAGAATTCTACCGCTGGTTTCTGGCACATCTTGCTCAAGCATCGCCACACGAATACTGCTATTGACAATGACTTCACCACTATCAGGTTGCAGTGAGCCATTAATCAGCTTAAATAGCGTGGATTTGCCTTCGCCATTACGGCCGATTAAACATACGCGTTCGCCTTCATTGATGCTAAAATCGATGCCGTCAAGAACAGGAGCCACGCCAAACGCGAGATGGATATTTTTTAAGTGTATCAGTGCCATAGGGTATCTTAAGCTTATATATAGTGAAGAATGTGATGATGCGACTGTGAATAAATATGGTGAACAGTAGGCGTTTTAAAAGTGGGTGCAGTATAGCATGCGGTTATGCGACTTTATCGTGCACGGCAAAACTTTATTGATAATCCCATTTTGGCATTTTTTATGCACAATATAAAGATACCTCATTGCTGTTATATTGCTATTCGCATGGTATATCGCAGATAATGCCCATCCACCCTTAACCACTATGGAGAATATCATGGAATCTGTGAACCCTTCCGAAAATACCAATCTGGTCAGTGAGGCAATGTCTTCTTTAGATACGAGTATTGTCAGCCAAGAAGATTTGGCCGCGCAAGTGATCGATCTGCAAATGACGGTAGCGCACTTAGAGCTGAGCTTGGAGCAGTTAGATAGGGTCATTGCCAAGCAAGATCAGCACATTCAAAACATGCAGCGTCAGTTGCAAATGATCTATAACCACGTAGAAAACAATCAGGCTGAAGGTGGCATTGCCCCCTTTGACGTGATCGCTGATAAACCACCACATTATTAACAATCAATGCATGAACCAGACTGATCGTCAAATCGCAAGTAAAGTGAAATGATTATTTGATCGTCAAACATCAAACCCCAGCAAGGCAGCATCATACATAATAGATAGAAGGGATTGAAGTAAAAAGTGGACACGAATAAGCAAATATGGTGCCTGTGGGCACGTTTGAGTGGTATAAAATGACTATAAAGTCACTATCAGACAATAATGCGCTCTTCCAGTTGTTTTCGTTTAAAAAAGCCATTAATATCCCCTGACTAGGATGCCACTTGAGCAGCACGTCTGACAGGTAGGTAAAACAATGAGGATGTTCGGAGAGATATAATGCGCCCTACCTTTCAATTAAAAACCCTTACGGTAGCTGTCGCTGCTTTTTCTATTGCCAGTGTGTCTCACGCTGCTGGTCTTGACCGTTCAGGACAAGACGTCACCGCTTTTTTGCAAGATGGCACATACGCTGAGGCCGTCTATACTTATATTGATGCCGATGTTTCAGGCTATGACACCGCTAACAAAGTGCCACAAAGCAATACCTATCAGCAAGGCAAAAAAATCGATGACATCGCCGAGTCTTATGACTTTTTTCGCTATGGCGTAAAAACTGATATCAATGATACCTTTAGCGTAGGCGTGTTATATGACGAGCCGTTTGGTGCTGCTGCTGACTATACAGGTGACAATAACTTTGTCGCACAAAGTGATGCCAACGCCACTATCAGTGCCATCTCTGCTGGACAGATTACAAACTTTGCAGGCGCCGAAAAACTGGTACAAGACCTACGGGAAAAAAGAGCGACAGGTGGTACTTTGACTGCAGAAGAACAAGCCCAGCTCCAAGAGTTAGCACCAGCAGTAGCCATTGCCAGCGCAGAGCTTAATACCAGCGGTGAAGGCACGCAGGTTGAAGTTCGTACCGAAAGCGTCACTGGTATCTTGGGTATGAAGCTGGGTGAGAATAAAAACTTTCAAGTCTATGGTGGCCCTGTTGCTCAGCGTCTCAAGGCTGATGTAAAACTGCGCGGTATTACCTATGGCCCTGCAACGGGTTATACGGCGCATATCAGCCCCAATCAAGATTATGGTTGGCTGGCGGGTTTGGCTTACAGCAAGCCTGAGATTGCGCTTAAAGCGGCGTTGACCTATCGCTCTGAAATCGAACACAATGCGGATTTGGCAGAAACGTATCCGTTCGCACCAGTGGTCGGGATCAATGGTACACAAGCTGATACTATCGAGATCATCACGCCCAAATCTATCAACCTTGATTTTCAGACAGGCATCAACCCAACCACCTTAGCGACTGCCAAAGTACGCTGGGTACCATGGGGCGACTTCGAGATTGTACCACCACTGTATAACGAAGTGAGCAAGCGTTCTACGGGCGATGACAAAGGGTTGGCCTTGGTCGACTACGATGATGACCAATGGTTGGTAGAACTAGGACTTGCCAAGCGTTTGACGCCTGCATTGGCGGTATCTGGTAATATTGGCTGGGATAGCGGTGTGGGCAATCCAGTCACTTCACTAGGGCCGATTGAAGGCTACTATAGTGCAGGTCTGGGCGCAAAATATAACCTCACTGAAAACTGGGCGGTCTCAGCTGGTGGCAAATATTTGTGGTTTGGTGATGCCAAAGGTCAGTTGCCCACAGAAAAAATCGTGGGTAATTTTGAAGACAATGATGGCTACGTGGTTGGTGTCAAAGTCTCTTATCAAGCCCAGTAATCAAATAGTGTGCATGGCTGCATAGCACGAGCTGTCTGTACTGACGTAAAAAAGCGATCCATGATGGGTCGCTTTTTTTGTGAGGCTTTTTGTTTATACTGATATTTTATATGCTTGATAATAAATAAAGTACATTTAAAAATATATATAATATCAATAGGTTAGTTTTTTATATATCTACATAGTCAGAATAAGGTTAGAAAACATTACTTTTCAGAACTGGGCAGTCATATTCATCAAATAAAGCATTTTGCATGTTGTTTTAGTCGACGAAAGTGATTACTATCGAAAGTAGGAGATCGTTTTGGTCACTATCGATGATTGCAGATGATGCTGTGGATGAGTGAGCAAAATGATAAAACAACAAGGATGTTTGGAGGTACAGGATGCGACCTAATTTTCATTTAAAAACCTTGACGCTAGCAGTCGCTACGCTCTCGATTGCCAGCTTATCGCAAGCGGCAGGCCTTGATCGTTCAGGCCAAGACGTGACCGCCTTTTTGCAAGATGGCACCTACGCGGAAGCGGTCTATACTTATATCGATGCCGATGTCACTGGTAAAGACAGTGCCAATGGCCTACCGACCAACAACACTTATGTAGAAGGTAATGACACGGGTGATATCGCCGAGTCCTATGACTTTTTCCGCTACGGTGTAAAAACAGATGTCAATGATACGTTCAGTGTCGGTATTTTGTATGATGAGCCTTTTGGCGCGGCGGCTGAGTACACGGGCGATAGTAATTTTGTCTCTCAAGGCGATCCAAATACATCTATTCAACGATTAACCAATGGTGCTTACAACGGCTTAACCCTCGGTCAGGAAATAAATACACAAAAAGCAATCGCGCAAGATGCCACAGCCACTGCTGCTGAGCGTGCAGCAGCGCAAGCAACGGCCACCTCACTTAGCACGATAGGAGCCATAGCACAAGCTGAAGCATTAAATGCAGGTGAAAATACCAATGTTGAAGTGCGCAGCGAAAGTGTGACTGGGCTTTTGGGCATGAAATTTGGTCAAAACAAAAACTTCCAAATTTATGGCGGTCCAGTCGCTCAGCGTATTCAAGCTGATGTGAAATTGCGTGGTCTGGCCTATGGCCCAGCCACAGGTTATACCTCGACCAGTAACCCCGATATGGACTACGGTTATATTGCAGGTATATCTTACAGCAAACCTGAAATTGCGCTAAAAGCTGCACTGACGTATCGCTCTGAAATTGATCATGATCTCGATATTGCTGAAACTTACCCAGTGTATGGCATCAGTGTTGCAGCAGGGGCTCAGCAGCAAGGCGTTCCTGCAGATCAAGCGGCCGCTTTAGGAGCCGCTGCCGCAAATCAAAGTAGTAAATATGAAGTCACCACGCCCAAGTCCGTCAATTTAGACTTCCAGACGGGTGTCAATCCGACCACGCTAGCTACCGCTAGAGTACGATGGGTACCATGGGGAGACTTTTCGATCACGCCGCCTTTATACAATGAAGTCAGTAAAAATCGTTTTCCGCCTGACGGTTTAAACTTGGTGGATTATGATGATGACCAGTGGCTGGTTGAGCTGGGACTCGCCAAGCGTGTTACTCCTGCGTTAGCGGTGAGTGGCACCATCGGCTGGGATAGTGGTGCGGGTGACCCAACAACCTCACTGGGTCCTATCGAAGGTTACTACAGTGCTGGTTTGGGCGCGAAGTATAACGTGACAGACAACTGGGCAGTCTCTGCAGGCGGCAAATACTTGTGGTTTGGTGATGCCAAAGGTCGTTTGCCCAGTGGCAAAATCGTTGGTAACTTTGAAGACAACGATGGCTATATCTTAGGGGTGAAGCTGTCTTATCAAGACAAGTGATCGTGAATAACACATAACAGCTCTGATAAATCCTATAAAAACGATGACAAAAAGCGACCTGAACGGGGTCGCTTTTTTTGGTCTGCTTAGTGCGAGAGCCATAAGTATCAGCGTAGTGGCGTTTAGTGATGATATATCGTGAGATCAGCTGATGGTGCGGCATGAGCATCTTGATATGAACGCCGCTGTCAAATTTAGACACGCCCTAGATAAGATAATAAAAAACCTCGCTACTTAGGTAGTAGCGAGGTTTTGGATAGGAAAAGAGTAAAATATAATGGCTGGCTTACTTTTGTAAGTAGGCTTCCATCTCTTTGTATTTTGCTGATACAGACTCTCTTGGACCACCAGTCATAATACTAACGGCAAAGATAGCAATGGTACTGATGATAAATCCTGGTACGATAGCAAATAACCAGCTGTTCAGCGCAACGCCTTCTGAGGTCTCAAAGCCGCCGTAGATCCATAGGATAACGGTTAGGGCACCAAGAACCATACCAGCAACAGCACCGTTACGGTTCATACCGCGCCACATCAAGCTGATGATGACAAGGGGACCGAATGCCGCACCAAAACCTGCCCATGCGTTAGATACTAGGTCTAAAACAGAGCTATCAGGATCAGAAGCCAATAAAATTGACACAATGGCAACCACAACGACTGAGATACGACCAACCAATACCTGACGAGCTTCAGGTGCTTCTTTATCTAAGAACAGCTTATAAACATCTTTAGTGAGTGAGCTTGATACCACAAGTAGCTGTGATGAAATGGTACTCATGATCGCAGCCAAGATTGCCGCTAACAAGAAGCCTGATACCAAAGGATGGAATAAGAACTGAGTGAATACAAGGAAGATGGTTTCAGGATCGTCTAAGGTCATGGCAGTTTTTTGCACATAAGCACGACCTGCAAAACCAGTCATCAATGCACCGATAAGGCTGACAATCATCCAGCTCATACCAATATTACGCGCGGTAGGCACATCCTTGACAGAGCGAATGGCCATAAAGCGAACGATAATATGCGGCTGGCCGAAATAGCCCAAGCCCCACGCCATCAGTGAGATAATGCCAATAGCAGACATGCCCTCAGTGATATTTAGCATGGTTGGATCAATATTTCTGACAGCGTCAGTAGTGGCAGAGACACCACCAAGATCAGTAAAGGCGACGACAGGTACGATCACCATCGCAAATAACATGATAACGCCCTGAACAAAGTCAGTCATCGATACCGCTAAGAAACCACCAAATAGCGTATAAGCCACAACCACACCAGCAGTTACCCAAAGACCGGTGCCATATGACATGTTGAGCGAGCTTTCAAATAGTTTACCGCCACCGACCAAACTTGCAGCAGTATAGACCGTGAAGAATAAGATAATAACAATCGCTGAGATGACACGCAGCATGTGCGATTTGTCTTCAAAACGGTTGGCGAAATAATCGGGAAGGGTGATTGAGTTGTCCGCAATCTCGGTGTAGACACGAAGACGCGGTGCAACAATGAGGTAGTTCAAAAAGGCACCCAAAGTCAAACCTAGGGCAATCCAAATACTGACAACACCGTCACTATACATATAGCCTGGCAGCCCAAGGAGCAACCAACCTGACATATCTGAAGCGCCTGCAGACAGGGCAGTCACTGCAGGGCCTAGGTTACGACCACCCAGCATATAGCCTTCTGAGTCATTAGCTTGCTGAAAATACGCGTATACACCAATCCCGATCATGACCAAGAAGTAAGCGCCTAGCGATATCAGCACGCCACTAGAAATTCCATTCATATAAACTGTCCTTAACCAACACCGTTGGCTGTCATGTTTAACTATAAAACGTTAATATTTAATTTAAAGGTGCTATCCGAAGATAACTAAAGTTATTAGGAATGAAGTAATGGCTTCTAACTTAAGATAAGTATTCGCTTTTAGTTTTACATGATTAACACTAGGTGATGGGAGGTGACCAGATACCTTTGGTGTGGCGCCCATAAATAAAATCAATCATTTAAAACTGTCAGAGCTGCTATTGGTTGATATAAAAGCAAATAGCAGGGATCAAACACAAAGCGCCATTTACAAACATATTTACTCATAAACATCTTATTCAAAACGATTCAAATCAGATTAATAACGTGCATTTGCAAAGTTTTGCTATCGTACCTTACTTGAATCATTCAGTAGGTGTCTATCAGTGCCATTCTAGTAACTGTATGTTATAAAAGCAAATGCAAAATTATTATAACGTATAGATTTTAGAATTGCGACCAAAGCCGTTCTTCATAATCAATCTTCTCCATCAGATTGATTTGTATAGTCAATGGGTGCAAGCAGTGCCAGTAAGGCTTCAACGCTACTTGATGGCGTTAATTTGGGATTGATAACCACCCCTAAATAACGTTGTAATTCTATGTTATCGGCCATATCTATGCGTTCTAAATCTTGACTGACCAAGGTTTGCGGCAGTACTGACCAGCCCAAACCTACCGATACCAGCATGCGAATGGATTCAAGCGGATTGGTACTCATGGTCGCATAGGGTTTTAAGTTGTGTTTAGCAAATTCTGCCAGTGTGATCTGACTGGTGAAGGTATTGGCAGAGGGTAAAATAGCAGGGTAGTGAGCCAGCTGCTCTAAAGTGACGTTGGTCTTTTTGGCCAGTGGCGATAGCGCCCCAGTCATAAAATACAGTGGATCAGACCACAGAGTATGATAGGTCAAACGCTTGTCATAGACGGGCGGCAGGGTCAAAAAGGCTAGCGATAGATTGCCATCGATGACGGCTTTATGAGCCTCCTCTGAATCAACGAAATGAACCTCAAGCTTTACGGCAGGATACTGCTGGATAAAATGTTTGAGAACGGGTGCCAGATGATGTAGACCAATGTGGTGGCTGGTGCCAATAACCAGCTTGCCTGATACGGTCTGTTGGGAGTTTTGTAGGCTAATCTTGAAATTTTTGTAATCTTCGAGCCAGCGTTTGGCATGTGGCAACATTTCATTGGCAGATTGTGTTGGCACGATACCACGTCCTACCGTGTCAAATAAGGTGATTTTAAACTCGTCTTCTAAGTTTTTAATGCGTTTGCTGACCGCAGGCTGAGTAATGAATAATTTTTCTGCTGCGCCTGAGATGCTGCCTGTTTGCATAACGGTCACAAATGTCGTCAAATTGGTAGTATTCAAACCGATATCCTCAGCTTATATAAGCCATAAGTAAAAAATGGGCAGAGTGATTCACAGCTATCAGAAAAAAAAGTTTGCGAATAGATAAAAATCATCAATTATTATTATAGGATTAGGCTGTTATAATCACAAGACATCGAGACGCTTTTTGATATTTTTATTCTAGTAGCACGATAGGCGATACTTTGCACCGCAAAATAGTCGCTGTACGATAATAATAAATGAGTGTCATCTAGCGCCAACGCTTAATCGGGCTTACTGATATGTTATGAGTGAGCCAACTGAATAAGCAATTAGCAACCAATAAAGGATAGTATTATGGCCGGTCAAACGTTATACGACAAACTTTGGAATGCCCATGAGGTCACGCAGCGTGATGATGGTTCAAGCCTAATTTATATCGACCGTCATTTGTTACATGAGGTGACCAGCCCGCAAGCATTTGAAGGCTTAGAGCTTGCCAACCGCGAACCTTGGCGTTTATCTGCCAATATTGCCAGCCCCGATCACAACGTGCCGACGGTTAGTAAAGAGCGCATGCAGGGCGTATCAGGGATCAAGGATGAGGTGTCACGCTTGCAGGTCGTCACTTTAGATGACAACTGCACCAAATTTAATATTGCTGAATTCACTATCAATGATGCGCGTCAAGGCATCATGCATGTGGTGGGTCCTGAGCAAGGTTTGGTACTACCTGGCATGACGGTGGTTTGCGGCGATTCACATACCGCCACACACGGCGCGCTTGGTTGCCTTGCCCACGGTATTGGCACTTCCGAGGTTGAGCATGTGCTGGCAACTCAGTGCTTGATTCAAAAGAAATCAAAAAATATGCAAATACGTGTCACCAGTACGCTCGGTGCTGGCGTGACGTCAAAAGATGTGGTGCTTGCCATTATCGCTAAAATTGGTACCGCAGGCGGCACAGGACATGCAATTGAATTTGCAGGCCAAGTGTTTGAAGAGATGAGCATGGAAGGGCGTATGACCGTCTGCAATATGGCGATTGAGGCCGGTGCGCGTGTGGGTATGGTCGCGGTAGATGACACCACGATTGACTATGTCAAAGGTCGTCAATATGCACCAACCGCGGAGCAATGGGATCAGGCAGAAGCCTACTGGCGTACGCTCTACTCAGACGATGATGCGGTATTTGATACCGTCATTGAAATGGATGGCAGCGAAATCGCACCACAAGTGTCTTGGGGTACTTCACCTGAGATGGTCGTCGATATTACGGAGTCTGTGCCCACACCTGAACAAGCGGCTGATGACACCCAGCAAGAAGGGTGGATGCGTGCTTATACTTATATGGGTTTAGAAGCAGGGCAAAAAATCACTGATATCCAGCTTGATCGTATCTTTATTGGTTCTTGTACCAACTCTCGCATTGAAGATCTACGTGATGCGGCGGCTGTTATCAAAGGGCGTAAAGTGGCTGATAATGTCAAAGAAGCCATCGTGGTGGCAGGCTCAGGACAGGTCAAGTTACAAGCAGAAGCAGAAGGTTTAGATCGCTTATTCACCGATGCAGGCTTTGAGTGGCGTGAGCCGGGTTGCTCAATGTGTTTGGCGATGAATGCTGATAAGCTTGAGCCACAAGAGCACTGCGCATCGACTTCAAACCGTAACTTTGAAGGGCGTCAGGGTAACGGCGGTCGCACGCATTTGGTCAGTCCAGCGATGGCCGCTGCCGCTGCCTTGGCAGGTCACTTCGTCGATGTGCGTAGCTTTTAATAGGTATGGTTTGAGATAAAGACAATGCGGGCAAGTAAGCGGTGAGATAAGCGCTATAGAGAGCACCACACCGCTGATATATGGATACAAACGTACTGTCTATTAGCCACGCCAGCATTCTTTATAAACCAATAATACTGATAATTTATAGGAAATTATGATGCAAGCTTATAACACCCAAACCGGTATCGTCTGTCCCCTTGATCGCTCAAATGTTGATACCGATCAGATCATTCCAAAACAGTTTTTAAAATCAATCAAGCGTACAGGCTTTGGGGTCAATTTATTTGACGAATGGCGCTATTTAGACGAGGGTTATCCGGGTCAAGACAGCAGTAAGCGCCCTGTTAATCCTGATTTTGTGCTTAATCAGCCGCGCTATGAAGGCGCCACTATTTTGCTAACGCGCAAAAATTTCGGTTGCGGTTCAAGCCGTGAGCATGCGCCGTGGGCGTTGTCTGAGTATGGGTTTCGTACAGTCATTGCGCCAAGCTTTGCTGATATCTTTTATAACAACTGCTTTAAAAATGGCATGTTACCCATTGTATTGGATGAAGCGACTGTCGATAGTCTGATGAAAGAGACGGTAGCCAATGAGGGTTATCAACTCTGTGCTGATTTGGAGCGTCAAGTGGTCATCACTCCAGCGGGTAAAGAATACCCATTTGAGATTGATGCGTTTCGTAAGCATTGCTTGTTAAATGGTCTTGATGACATTGGCCTCACTTTGCAGCAAAGCGAGGCCATCAGTGCCTATGAGCATAAAATGATGCAAAAAACGCCATGGATTTTTAATGATGTTCATGCCTAGAGTGCAACCGTCATATATTGAATAAAAGCCTGACAGTTGGGCTTGTGACGTTGAGTTATGATGGCGAACTGGCTAAAATGAAGGACCTCTATCGGTTTGCTGTGTCTGAATATGTACGCAGTAAACTGATGATGTTTATCGTCCTTTTCTTTTTATCACCATAGTAGCCGTTATTATGAATAAAAAACATTATGCTGTTTTAACAGGCTGTATTGTCGTTACCAGTACGCTATTGTCTGGCTGCCAGCTATTAACTGGTTACCAGAAAATTGAACAGGGCAGTACTGCTCCAACATGGGCAGGCGCCGTCCAACCTCTGGCTGGCGAGGTCAATATTACCTGCGCGGGCACTTACCACTGTGAGATCACGCAGATTGACAGGACATTGGTGATTGATCCAGATACGCATCAGCCTATCGATAACGATATGTTGGCACAGGTATCACAAACGGCTGTGATGGATAATGCCAAAGCAAAACATACCGCAGCAAATTATGTGCAAATGGACAAGACGCCATTGCAAAGTCCCAATGCGATCAAAAATGCGATCAAAGTAGTGCCCCTATCAAAATCGGGCATGGCTGGGCTGAGTAATTACTACGTGCGTATGATGCCAGCAAAGCGCGAAGTACACGTGGACTTTTATCCTGAGAACAACTTGGGCTATGTCGAACGCTTTGCCCTGATTCATGAGTTTACCCAGTCAGGTGTGTATCAGCTGCAGGCGTATCGCAAAAAATCTGTTCAAGCAAATGACAGCTTACTTGAAGCGGCGTCTCCTGCTCCCTTGTGTATCGATCTATTACAAAATGAGCGCCTTGAGCGCCGTTTTTGTAAACAGATGCATACAGAGCACCAAGGCGAATTTGTAGAAGTTAACGTAACGAACAAAAAATCTGCAAGCCGTATCAGCGAAACCAAGATAAAAGCGACAACATAAGGTCTGATCTGCTCAGATCAACTGATATTCACTTTTTTAACTATTCACAAGGATTAGTATGGCAACGATTTTAACATTAGCAGGCGATGGTATTGGCCCTGAAATCATGACGCAAGCCATCAATGTGCTAGAGGCGGTCAACAAAAAATTTGCACTTGATTTGAGTTTAGAGTCAGGCTTAATCGGCGGCGTTGCTGTCGATGCAACGGGTGAGCCACTGCCCGAAGAGACCTTGGCGCGCGCCCGTGCAGCAGATGCTGTCCTTTTAGGTGCTGTTGGTGGCCCTAAGTGGGATGCTATTGAGCGCAGCAAACGCCCTGAACGCGGTTTGTTAAAAATCCGTAGCGCCCTTGGCTTATTTGCCAACTTGCGCGTGGCCAAACTGTATCCGCAATTGGCCAATGCGTCGAGCATCAAGGCTGATATTATTGAGGGTTTGGACTTGTTAATCGTGCGTGAGCTAACCGGTGGTATTTATTTTGGTGAGCCTCGCGGTATTCGCACCTTAGAAAACGGCGAACAGCAAGGCTATAACACCATGGTGTATAGCACCAGCGAAATCCAGCGCATCGGTAAAGTGGCTTTTGAGCTGGCAAAAACGCGTGCCACCGCTTCTGGTAAACCTGCCAGTATCTGCTCAGTAGATAAAGCCAACGTTCTTGAGGTCACGGAATTGTGGAAGCAGACCATGATCCAAATGCAGCAAGCAGACTATACCGACGTGACGTTATCACACATGTATGCAGACAACGCTTGTATGCAGCTGATCAAAAATCCTAAGCAGTTTGATGTGATGGTCACGGGCAACATGTTTGGCGATATTCTCTCTGATGAGGCCGCTATGTTGACAGGCTCTATTGGTATGCTGCCATCAGCGAGCTTAGATGAAGATGGCAAGGGCATGTATGAGCCATGCCATGGCTCTGCCCCTGACATTGCAGGTCAAGACAAAGCCAACCCACTGGCGACCATCTTGTCAGTTGCCATGATGCTGCGTTATACCTTTAAACAAGAAGCGGCGGCGCAAGCGATTGAACAAGCAGTCAGTGACGTGCTTGATGACGGACTGCGTACGCTTGATATCTTGGATACCAAAGAAGAAGGCTTAACCCAAGTGGGCTGTCAGCAAATGGGCGAAGCAGTATTGGCAAAATTGGTATAAACCAGCATTTGCGCTAGAGGCGATGCACGCCTTTTTAAGATAAACAATAAACCCATAAATTGCTCAGCAGTTTATGGGTTTTTTTGTGCGACACACCTTGCACCGTGCCTTATTGTAAATAGATCAGTGCTTTCATTCACCCTATTAACAAAGATAGGGCAAGAATGACTCGTTATTAACATAAAGCCGTTAGGGCGCGTGACGGCGCTATGGCAAGATATCTTTATAATAAATTTTGATACATTTTGCGTCGCATCGTGATGAATTAGGAGGGTTTTATGTCTCAATTACTAAAGGTTGGCAGTCTTATCGTTGCCGTGGGTACAGCGTCAGCACTATTGGTCGGTTGTAACAACACCAATACCAATGAAGAAGAGACACAAACAACCAGCACTAGCGCGCCTTCTGAAAGCGCTACTACAGACAATAATATGGACGCCAATGCTACTACAGACGCGGCTACGGTAGACAAAGACACGGCAACAACGTCAGACAGTGACATGAATGCAGCCACTGATGCAGAAGCTGACATGAATGACAGCAGTAGCCAAAATAGTGACATGGACGATGGTGACGTGACCAATACCGATGGCACAAGCAACACGATGAACAATGATATAGATGGCACCACTTCAGATGGCGCTACGACAAACAGTGATGAGGTCAGTCCAGTTACCAATGGAGTGAGTCAGCAAATTAAAGGGGACAGCACCACTGCCAACTCACTAAATGAACTGCTGCCAAAAATCAAATACAGCACAAAAAATCTGTCAGAAACTGCCAAAAAAGTGAACCAAGCAACATGGACGGCGGACAGCAAAATTGACCGTAATATCGGTACTAAGGTGCAAGCACTATTGAACTGGAATCACAGCGGTGTCGGTGCTGTTGATGGCTATTGGGGAAAAAATACACGAAAAGCCATGCAAGCCTTTCAAAAAGCACAAGGATTACCCATTACTGAAAAGTTGGATACCACAACATGGCAAGCGTTGACCAAAAACAGCTCGCTCACTTCGCAGCCTGTATTGGTCAGCTACCAACTCACTGACGCCGATGTTAACGTCAAAACCACTCAAATTCCTGCTGGTGCTGAGGCAAAAGCCAAGCTTGATGGCATGTATTATGAGAGTGTCCTTGAAGCTTTGGGTGAAAAATTTCATATCAGTCGCGACTATCTAAAATTACTCAACCCCAATGCCAGCTTCAAAAGTGGCGAAACCATTACGGTTTATAATCCTGGTAATCCCAATACCAAGCCTGTGAGCCGCGTGGTTGCTGATAAAGGTACCCAAACCCTATATGCCTACGATGACCAAAATAATCTGGTCGCAAGCTATCCAACCACTGTCGGCAGCGCGGCCACACCATCACCAACTGGTACGCATCAAGTCAAAGTTAAAATTCATGAGCCCAATTATACCTATAGTGGTGATAATGGAGAGCAATCTATCATTCCACCAGGCCCCAATAATCCAGTCGGTTTGGTATGGATTGGCCTGAGTAAGCCTTCTTATGGTATCCATGGTTCACCTGATCCTGAGCGCATCAGTCGCCAAGCTTCAGCGGGCTGCGTGCGCTTAACCAACTGGGATGCACTAGCCTTATTAGGTACAATTAAAGAAGGTGCGACTGTTGAGTTCAAATAGTCGATGGCGATGTGCATGAGAATAGCGACAGCTATTAGAGTGAACTTCTAGACAAAAAAAATACCGCTTATGATGAGCGGTATTTTTTTATATCAGCAGGGGTAATAACTCGTATAGTTGTTGCCTGATGCGAACGTATCAATCAACCAATCTGTTGCCAATATAAAGACAGCCATTTTATATCGGAAATACGACCACCACTAGCAGGCATTCTGCCCTTTGGATCGTAGTGAATGGGTTATCGGTATTGTTGTTCGTATTGAGCAGATTGGAATGATCAACATAAATAACAGTCGTTAAAAACCGTTAGCATATATCAGTTTTTGCCGCGATAAGTAATGCGACCTTTAGAGAGATCGTATGGAGTCATCTCGACTTTAACTTTATCACCAGTCAAAATACGGATATAGTGCTTACGCATTTTACCTGAAATGTGAGCGATGATCTCATGTCCGTTTTCTAAACGAACTTTAAACAAGGTGTTTGGAAGGGTGTCGATGACTTCGCCTTCAAATTCAATAATATCGTCTTTTTTGGCCATAATTCATAATCAATCAGTGAAAAATAAGCCGATATTATACGCAAGTTTGCGCATTAACGCAACAAAAACCTGATTTTTACTTGACAGCGTGTAAGTGTTATGTATATCAATCTGGAAGGTTTAACCATACAGGCGTAAGCGGTGGCGCTGGCAGTAGCTGTTGGTAGACTTTTGGATAATAAGCATTGATGAAGTACAGTCCATCTCCAGACGCCGTTGGTGGGGCGATGGTACGGTCTTTTTTTGCTAGAATGTGCTTAAAATCTGTAGGCTGGAGCTCATGCTTACCAATAGCAAACAAGGTGCCCATCAGATTGCGCACCATATGATGTAAAAAGCCATCTGCTTGGATATCAAAAACGATAAAAGCGCCATGCTGGAACAGATTGGCATGACGAATGGTGCGAACAGGCTGGTTGGATTGACAAGCAGCGGCGCGATAACTGCTAAAGTCATGTGTACCCACGATATCAGCGGCAGCTAATTGCATGGCAGCCAAGTCCAGCGGCTCATGAATGTGTGTGACTTGATGATTGAGAATCGCAGGTCGCTGCGGCTGATTGAGCGTGATATAGCGATAACGGCGAGAGATGGCTTTAAAGCGTGCATGAAAGTCAGCAGGCATGGGCTGAACCCAGCGCAGAGCAATGTCGTCTGGCAGCAAGCTATTGATCCCGCGCAGCCAGTTATGTGCTGGGCGGTAGGCATGAGTGACAAAGTGAGCAATCATATTGCTAGCATGTACCCCAGCATCGGTACGACCAGCGGCAACGACCTCAACTGGCTCATTGGCGACTTTGCTGATGGCTGCCTCTACCGCCTCTTGCACTCCAAGCACTTCCTGCTGCCGCTGCCAGCCGCGATAATGCGTACCCAAAAATTCAATGGCAATGGCTAAGGTATGAATGGGCTGGTTAACAACAGCTTGGTCGTCAGATTGGGCGGAAATAGACATAGGGATATAAAGGTCTGCCTGATAAGGTCATCAATGATGAAGTATGGATATGATGGTTTTCTTAAGCGCCTGCATATTAAGCGAATGACAATCTATGTGCCTAATGTGCAGGCAGGCCAGCGTTCACTATATATTCAATATCGAGACGTGACCTGCAAATGTTAGCGATTTTTGGTGGTGGTACTCGTCTGTGAGACAGTATGTGTCCAGCGCTGACGCCGTCTGGCTGGCGTATCGTAACGCAAAAGCAGCCATAGTAAGCGCGCGTAAATCGCAGGTATCGTCAAGCGACCACCAGCGATCACGTGATAATCATACTGCCAGCTGCCTGCAGCGTAGCTGTCGCTCACGCCGCCAAAGGGGCATTGACTGGCGCAAACGACCATATGTCCTTGCTGATAGGCGGTTGTTAACGCTTCAGCGAGTGCTGGCGAGTAGGGTATGTTGCCAGCCCCAAATCCTAACAAAATAATACCACTGGGCGGTTTGGTGGTCAGCATGGTCAGTTGTTCACATAAGACCTCAGTATCATTGGGCATACAGTATAGTGCGTGTACGGCGGCATCTTTAGCACGATGCATAATGCCGTCAGAAAATGCTTGCTGGTCTTCAAGCCAATGTTGCTTACGAGCTGTAGGCAACTGCTTCACATAACTACTGGCGGGGTAGGCCGCTCTTGAATGGCCAGTGAAGGCCATTAAGTCATGGCTATGGATCTTCTGTACCGTTTGAGCAGGCCATGCTTCACCGCCAAAAGTGATTTTGACGCCAGCGTCTCCTGCTGCTGCTAAGCGTAAGGCATCTTTTAGGTTATCCCATGCGTCACTATTGCTGTCAACACAGTATTCAGTGATGTTTTCACTGTCTAATAACGGACGCATGCTACCCGTCACGATCAAACAAATATCTGAGCCAGAAAAAGCCTCTGCTAAGAAAGCACCCAGATAGCTGAGACTATCGGTACCACTAATCAAGACAAACTGCCTCTGTCCCTTGTGATAAGCCTCTAAAATCAATTGATAAAAATGTAAAAAATCAATCGCATCAAGCTGGCTACTGTCTTTAATCAGTCCATTATCCAGCCAAGATACTGCAGGCAATGCGCTATGCTCGGCATCAGCCGTCAGTAATGTTTGCAGCGCGGGCAAAAACTCTACTGCAGGAAGTGGTGCGAGCGGGCGTCCATAGCTACCAAAGGTACCACCTGCATAGATCAATTGTATGGTGTTTGAAGATGGTGAGGGAATCGTAGAATTTGATTGCATGAGAAAATTGCCGTTAACAAAAACAAAAGGGTCATAAGTAAAAAAATTATTGCAAGCAGTCAAATTTATAATGTGACTGACTTGCAATAATAGTATGGGCTGGTGAACAACGCATCATTGATGAGCGAATTAAGCGGTGCGCAACAGTAACGCCTTGGCTTCAGCTTGCTGTTCGGCATCACCGTGGGCGATAACCTCATCCAGTAAGCGCTTGGCGCTATCATATTCACCCAGTTTTAAATACTGACTGGCCAAATCTAGTGTGACTTGGTTGCCATCTAATGTTTTGGCAAAATCAAGGTCGGCCGTTGAAACAACAGGAGCGTTATCACCAGCTGGCTCACTATCCTCTACAGGAGCAGGTGTCTGAACATCCAAGGCTTCTTCGTCATGGACGGGGTTGATGTCAGTTGGTGTTAGTGTCGCTGTTTCATGAGACTCAGGAGTCTCCTCTAAGATGACAGGGGCATCTAGTGATAGTGGCTCATCTGAGGTGTCTGTATCAAAGGTAATGTCTTCAAGCGTATTACCCTCATCTGCAGCAAACAACGTAAAGTCTTCTCCCTCACTTTGCAAAGCTGCCTCGCCACTGATGTCAGGCTGGGTGCTGTCTTCAGTCTCTTTAACCAGCTCCTCAAAATCAAGGACAAAATCGTCATCGTCATCGACAGTGCTATCCTCACTCATCGTAGCATCTAAAGTGATGTCTTCTAAATGATCGTCACCAGTTGGCTCATCAGTTGACCAATCACTGCTGAGTATATCCTGACGCGCTGAGCTGTCTTCTAATTCACTATTATCTAGTGCTGAATCCTCTTCGCTATCCACAGACAGACTATCAGCGGAGTCCGTGTCATCAGCTGCTAGGTCAAAATCTAAAACAAAGTCGTCATCAATATTATCAACAGTAGGCTCTGATTGACTATCAACTGCTTTGCTATCTTCAATCTTAGTATCGGATTCGACAGGCGCTGTAGCGCTGCTTAGTTCTGCAAAGATATCGTCATCGTGTGTTTCTGTCTCTACTGTGCTCGAACTATCAAAGGCATTTGAGTCATCTACAATATCTGAAGCTTGCGGCTCACCATCAGTTTTATCGGTATCAATATTAGGTGTTTCTAGGTTATCTAAAAGTAAGTCAAACGCATCGTCATCCAAGCGAGTGATGTCTTGACTGTCAGTATCAGTGGCTACTGGTTGTTGATTGCTGGGCGCTACATCAAGTGCAGGCTCAGCATCAGGTGAGGCGGGTTCAGAGACATCTTGTTTGTCACCAAGATCGAAGTCTAAACTGTCCATCTCAAAGTCAGGCTCATTATTTTCTGCTACTGAGGCTGTACTGGTGGTTTCAAACGTTTGTGACTGCTCACCATCTATTAAAGCCTTTAGCTCTTGGGCTTGAGCCAAGGTCTGTGTATCACCATGTGTCTCGAGCTTCTCATAAGTACTATAAAATTTATCTGTTTGTTCAGTGAGCACATAGACATTAAGCAATTTAAGCAAAAGTGGTGCATTATTGGGCTTTTCAGCAAGTCCGCGCTCCAAGGTTTCAATGGCTTTATCATAGCGCTGTTGATCCATGAAACGCTGAGCCACAGTCAAGTTATCAAACTTAACCGTCTCTGCAGGTGTCGGCGCAGCATGCTCAGGCGGGGCGGTACTTGGTGTGCTACTACGGGCAGGGGTGCTTGGTCTTTCTTGTTGTTGGGGCGGCGTTTGCGCCCCTTTGTTTTTGCGCATGACCACGACGGCTATTACCGCAATAATAACCAATCCTGCGATGATATATAGCATAATATCCATAAAAACTCCCGCGCCTAGTTGTCCTGTTTACAGCAGCTTCTACTGAGCAGTTAGGCTGTTGTTGGTAACGTCATTTTTCAAACGAGCATATAGATATAGCCCAGATGATTTATATATTTTAATGACTGTATTTTGATGTTTTGAAATCGTATGTTGCCTTGGTATTATTTTAGCATGCTATGCGCGGGCATTCTGTAGTGCCACTTGCTGGTTATCTTCTACTGTATCAGTCGTATTTGCAACGGTGATTTTATCGTCTTTTATCGTTGCTGGCCGAATTTTTACTCTGGTTTCTTGACTGATAAGCGTTTTTTGTTGCTCTAACCCCATTTTTGCTTGTAGGTTTGAGTCATCTTTAGCTGGTGCACGTGTGGTTGTTTTTATTGATTGTAAATACTGTTGTTTTTTGGCACGAATGGCAGTTTGGAATTCATTTTGTGTCGCAACCGTATCATAGCGACTCAGATCAAGTTGCGCCATTGGTTTTAAGCGATGAGAGGTGCTATCGACAAAGGCATTGCTATTGTTTGTACGAATATCTGTCATGACTTTTTGGGTGTTAAGGTTGTTCTGCTCAGCGATTTGCTGCGCGATCAACCACAAGCTGTCTTGACGTTGTACGGTATACTGTTTGCTTGCTTGATTGCCGCGATTTTTTGGGTTTAATAATAGTATCGGCGTTGGCTCATTGGTATCCAGCTCAGGCGGTGGCTGATTGCTAACCACCAATACCGCTTCATCAGAGGTGATATCAGGTTGTTGTACGTCACTACGGCTTTTTGCCACTGTAGGGTGGTCATTGGCGCTGTTGAGGGTTCGCTTAACCTCTACCTTAAGTACTTCTGAGTGGATTTTGTCAGCTTTGGTATCTTTTGCCAATAAATCTGATGCGATTTGCTGCGTATCGGACTCATTGATCTGAGCGCTAGGTAGCGGCGGCATCACTGACGTGTGAGTGACAGGTAATGCTCTGGCAGTATACGTTTCTGACTGATTGTTCGGTATCGCTTGCAAATTGTCAGTATCAAACAACGGCGGTGGCAAAGTGTTGTTGACCAGTAAGGGTACGGCATGCGTTACTTGTGCGCTAGGCTGACTTTTTGTTGTTGATGCAATGGTGTCTACGGCTTCTTGTCCTGCTAATGGTATCAACAAGGTTCTTGGTATCACATCACGCTGACCGCTATTATTAAGCGTTAGCACCATATCTGTGAAAGGTGCGTCTACAGGCTGCGTAGTCGTTACCAGCAAATGCCCACTGGTTTCTGACGCAGGTACAAAGCGTACTGACATAGACTCTGTCGGTGTCAGACCCATTTCTTTATAAATCACGCCGCCTGCTAATGTGGCGGAAAAGTCAGCAGCAGTGATGTCCGTTACCATCATGCTGGCGGTCAGTGGTTGATCTGGGTTAGAGGTAATGACGGCTTGCCCCACAACGGCAGCCTGCGTGACCGAGGGTAAGAATGCTGCACCTACCGAATAAATCAGCGCCATAGAGACTGCACGATGCATAGTATTCAAACGATAATGATTGGGTAAATGCCAAGACATATCTAGCCCTTCTACGATGAGTGAGGTAATGGGTTACAGTTTGTGGGACATGTACACAATGCACTGCCGCCAATGACCAGTTTGTCCCAATGAGAGCACTGTTGTACCGCTATCCTGTCAGACACAAAGCAGACAGAAAAACCCCGTGCTAAAAAACAAATGGTTACCGCTTTTATAACAAAATCCTGCCCAGTTTACCAGTTTATTTGTAGGCAGTGGCAACCAATAGTCATCAATTTCGCTTAACTGGAGATTTTATCAAGCAGCATCGCATCACCATAGCTAAAAAAGCGATATTCGTTTGCGATCGCATGTTGATAAGCGTGCTCAATAGGCGCTTTACCTGCAAAGGCAGAGACCAGCATGAGTAGCGTTGATTTAGGTAGATGAAAATTGGTCAATAATTGATCAATAACGCCAAATTTGAACCCAGGATAAATAAAAATATCAGTATCACCTGACCATGTGCTGAGTGTTTGGCCGCCCGCAGTGGTTTTTTGATAAGCGGTTTCTAGAACACGAGTCACCGTCGTCCCAACGGCAATGACTTTGCCACCATTGGCATGGGTTTGGTTAATCAAATCTGCGGTATTTTGTGGTAAGTGTGCATATTCACTGTGCATGGTGTGATTGAGCAGGTTGTCCGTTTTGACAGGAGCAAAAGTACCAGCCCCAACGTGCAAGGTGACAAATGCGGTACGAATACCTTTGTCGGCCAGTGCTTGTAGTACCGTATCGTCAAAGTGCAGGCTGGCCGTAGGGGCGGCAACGCTGGCGAGCTTTGCAGGGTCGTGAAAGACCGTTTGATAGCGGTTGTTGTCTGTATCGTCAGCATGACGCTCAAAATAGGGCGGTATGGGCAGTTCGCCAAAGCGTTCCAAATCTGGCAAGATAGGCACGTCAAAAGCCAATATAAACAAATTATCTTGGCGTGCGATCATCTCAGCGCTCATTTGACCACCACCAAGTTGCAAGCGTTGGCCAATCTTGGGCGCTTTACTGGCCTTGATATGACACAGCGCCATATGAGACCGATCAGGGAGCGTATGATCAGAAGTTGCTGTGTCAGCAAGCAGCCGCTCGATCAAAACCTCAACACGACCTCCTGTGTCTTTGTTACCAAAAAGCCGCGCCTTCATTACTTTGGTGTCATTGAACACAATCAAATCACCTGCATTTAATAGTGCAGGCAGCTCAGTGAAAGTATGGTCTTCAGGTACACCAGTGGTCGGTAAGTAGAGCAGTTTTGAAGCGGAGCGTTCTGATAGTGGGTAGCGAGCAATCAGATCATCAGGTAGCTCATAATCATAATCGGCAACGCTCAGATAATCTGAGCTGTGTTGATCAGTAGTGACGGCGATAGAGGTAGAAGATAAGGTTTGAGAGTCGGTCATAATCAGCTAACTATACAAAGAATAATTTTGGTCGTAGTGTAGCAGAAAGCCGCGTGCGGCGTTACGGTTTGCTTGGTATTTATCATGACACGGTTACGCATGTTTCACTATTTTTAGATAAGCAATTATAGTAAATAGCCTAAGCAAATAACGATTATTCAAAAAGATCAGGCTGCGGTATCACACTACCCTTAATGACCAAAGAGGAGTAGGTTACGCCAACCAAACGAATAGGCAGGGCACGTGGAATGTCTAAAAATAATTTATCCAGCCAATAATGGGCGGACTGTGCATCAGCAAAGACACCTGATACAGTATGAGAGCGCGTGATTTGGGTAAAATCGGCGTACTTAATCTTTAAGGTAATGGTATGCGCTATCAGCTGCTTACTTTGTAGTTGCTGAAAAGCATCTGCATTTTGTTCATAAATTTGTGCGCGCAGCGCCGCATCATCACTGAGGTTATCGCGAAACGTGGTTTCAGAACCGACTGACTTGTGCTCACGTTCGGCTTTGACTGGACGCGTATCACGCCCATTGGCAATATCGTGATAAAACTGTCCGCGCTTACCAAACTCAGCGATCAAAACCGCAGCAGATATCCTGCGCAAATCAGCACCGTTATGAATATCCATGGCATGCAAGCGCTTGGCCGTAGCCTTGCCAATACCATGAAAGCGTTCAATCGGTAGGGTGCTGATAAAGGCGCTGGCATCTGCTGGCGTGATGATGGCGGTGCCATTGGGCTTGTTGAGGTCGGAGGCAATCTTAGCGAGCATTTTATTAAAGGAAACTCCTGCAGAGGCGGTTAGCCCAGTTTGCCGTAATATCTCAGCACGTAGCCAGTTCGCCATCAAGGTCGCTGAGCCACGATGGACTGGTAGCCCTGTCACATCGAGATAAGCCTCATCCAGCGAGAGTGGCTCGATAATCGGTGTTAACTCGCGCATGATGGCACGAATATGGGCGCTGACGGCGCGATATACTTCAAAACGTGGTCGTACAAACACCACGTCAGGACAGCGCTTACGAGCTTCATAGCATGACATGGCCGAACGCACCCCAAACTGCCGTACTTCATAACTGGCTGCCGCCACCACACCGCGTCCATTAGGATCACCGCCCACCACCAAGGGCTTACCGCGATACTGCGGAAAATCGCGCTGCTCGACGCTGGCATAAAAGGCGTCCATATCGAGATGAATGATTTTGCGCGTAGGACGATCGGGCGTTATTAAAGCAGTCATATGCGCTATTTTACGTCAACGGCGGGCAGGTTTGACAATGGTATTTGGTATTAACTTTGCACCAAATATTCAGTTCGCAGTACTATCATTCCCAATCAAAATATTATCGATGATCCTTTATTGCGCTGCAGTTTTTGCATCATCGCTTTTTGCAATCTTGTGTTGATCTTCGGTGCTGTCGATTTTCCAATAGCTGGAGATATATAGATGCGTTTTTGCAATCTCTCGTGTTTCTTTAAAATAGCGGCGCAGTTTTTTCATACTGTGAAATTCGCAAGCTACCCAGACGGCGGGTTGTCCAGTCAGCCATGTTAGGCTCTCAACCTTGTCTAACAACGGACTGCTTTTGCTTTGCGGGTGGGGGTTGATGACCCAGTGTAGCTCAACAGCATCAGGCTTAGTGAGTGATTGAATGTCCGCTTCGGTCGTCACTTCGATGACGGCATAGCCGCGCGCATCGATGGGCAGCTGAGACAGATTTACCGTAATAGCAGGTAAAGATGTCATATCACCTGCGAATAAAAACCAATCGGCGTCATGATTGATCAGCTTTTTAGGGCCTGGGCCGCCGACCAAAATTTGATCCCCCACGCGAGCTTGCCGCGCCCATACGGATGCAGGCCCTTCCACATCATGTAGCGCAAAGTCGACATCAATTTCGCAATCACGCTGCTGGCTGATGGTATAGGTACGCAGAAGCGGCTTTTCTGCACCGTCTTTTGGAAAGATAAGTTTGATATAAGCGCTCTCTTGCGCCTGCGGGAAGGCGGTCATCGCGGCACCGCCTAAGGTAATGCGGCGCATGTTCGGAGTGAGGTACTCAGCGCGAATCACGTCTAAGGTTCTAGGGGCTGGTTTTGCCATAGGATAGTTGTCCTTAATGGGTGTTGTTTGTTGATGCTGCGCTGGCGATCATGAGCTGACTGATGTGTAAAAACGAATCCAACTGCTCATCAGCTAAGCCGTTTGTCAATTGCGCTACCGCCCATTGCTCAGCGAGATTGAGCTGGGTCATGATCGCCTCGCCTTTGGACGTTGGTATTAGCAGCTGACTGCGACGATCTTGCGGATTGTCTGTCTTATAAATCAGATCACGAGCAATCAGGTCATTTAAGGCGCGGGTAATCTGCGCTTTGTCACGTTGCATGTATTGGGCAATAGAGTGGGCGGTGCTGCTTGAATTGTGGCACACGCCCTTTAGGGTTCTAATTTGGGTGACAGACAGCTCAATCTGCTGTTGGGCAATGCCTGCGCGCAGGAGTCGCTTGTAGGTATGCATCAGTCGATGCATAGTATCGCTCAAGGACATATCAGGCATGATGCGCTCTTTAATTAGTTGATGATGTCAACTATATTGAAAAAATTTGATAGTGTCAACCAAATATTAGAAATTCAAAAAATGGCGTGGTTGACATAGCTACCCTTACGCCCATCTGTACTGATGTTGTGTTGTCGTATTTTGTCTACGAGTTATGCGGCGCTGAATGCTATGATTTGCCTTGTTTGGTAATGTGCATGTGATGGGTGTCAGTGTTTATTTTTGCGAGTGGGTAGTGGGTACAGATGAAGCAAGATAAATCGAGTGACAATAATCATTTAGAATCGTTTGGAATAATTTGGCTGTTTGAATAATAGGGCAAGAAAAAATGGATACCTTGAATATCCTGTATTTGGTTGGCGCATTTTTAATATTTGCCAGTATCATGGCAAGTACCTTGTCTGCACGGCTGGGCATACCACTGTTATTGCTGTTTTTGGTGATCGGTATGCTGGCAGGCGAACAAGGCATTTTGGGTATTCAATTTTCACAATACAATTTTGCCAACTTCATTGGTCAAGCGGCGCTGGCGTGTATTTTGCTTGATGGTGGGCTGCGTACGTCCTTTCGCTCGTTTCGGGTGGGTCTCAAGCCAGCGGTGGTGCTGGCGACTTGGGGCGTGTTTGCTACTGTCTTTATTCTAGGTGTATTCGTTACTTGGCTATTGGATGTGGACTGGCGGGTTGGACTGTTGATGGCCGCTATTGTCGGCTCTACGGATGCGGCGGCAGTATTCTCGTTGCTGCGTAATGGCGGCGTAAAGCTGAACGATCGCGTGCAAGCCACACTGGAGCTTGAATCTGGAGCCAACGATCCCTTGGCTATTTTATTGGTGACGGGACTGATTGCGCTCAATGTCGATCCGAAAGGGCAGAGCATATTGGGATTTATCGGATTGTTAGTACAGCAGTTAGGCTTTGGTTTGGCTATGGGACTGCTTGCAGGTTATCTGTTGTCGCGCTTGTTGCCAAAAGTGCACTTGGCAGAAGGCATGTATGCCATTTTGATTTTGTCCGCAGGCTTGTCCGTGTTTGCTGCGACTAATTTGCTCGGCGGTAGCGGCTTTTTGGCCATTTATTTGGCAGGCGTTATCATTGGCAATCACAAAGTGCGCTCAACAGAGCATGTGATGCGGGTGATGGACAGCTTTGCATGGTTGTCACAGGCCGTATTGTTTGTGGTATTAGGACTGCTGGTTACACCATCAAATGTACTCAATGTCTGGCATTATTCGCTCGCCATTGCTGCGTTTATGATTTTTATCGCGCGTCCAATTGCAGTCTACACGAGTGTCAAACCCTTTAAATTTAAAGACCGCGAAATCGGCTTTATCTCTTGGGTAGGCTTGCGCGGTGCGGTGCCGATTACCCTTGCAATCTTACCCGTGATGGCGGCTGTCGGTGATGCCTTTATGCTGTTTGATATCGCATTCGGCGTGGTGGTGATGTCATTGATTTTGCAAGGTACGACCATCCCGATTATGGCTACATGGTTTAAAGTGCGCATTCCGACCAATGATGTACCCAAAGAGGAGCATGAGGTATGGGTGTCAGATAGGGCGAGCATCACGTTATATGAGTTTGAGGTCAAAGCGGGTGCGTTTGCCATCGGCCGCCACCCCAAAACCATCTCCAATCGGGTCAGCTCTGATGAGATCAGTATCTTTGCACTGGTGCGTGGCCAGCGGCTGATCGTGATCGAGGCAGATACGCAGCTGATGTTTGGGGACAGTGTTTGGTACGCCATGCGCGGCGATCATGCCAGACAGATTGCCAAGATTTTTAACAACACCAAGCTAAATCGTAAAGAAATTGACGATTTTTATGGTGATTGGCTGTTGTCTCCGAGCGTAAAACTTGGCGATTTGCCTTTTTTCACTGAAGCCAAGCGCTTAGAGGCAGATGCGAAGGCCGATACTATTTGGGAGCAAACGGTGGCTGAATACGTGATTGCCAGCTTGAGTACCGCACCGGTATCAGGCGATACCGTGGTCATCAATGACGAGTGGTCGCTGGTTATTAAAGAAGTGGACAATAAAGGGGTGCTTAGAAGTATAGGCCTCAAACATCATCAGCTGTCTATGGTTGCGTAGGGTGGGGGTAGTGATGAAATGATGAGTTATCGCTCCACCGATGCAGGCAGCAGAAATAACGCTATAGATGGCAGTGGACAAACTGCCTGATTTGTTGGCGCAAATTGAATCGTTTGGATAAGTTGCTGAAGTAGGATCAGTAGATAATAAGAAAGCCTTACTGTAGAGTAGGGATTTTTTTGTAAAGTATATGAATACTCTTTAATTCCTAATATTTACTGCTTACAAGATTTTAAGTTCTATTATCAATGAGTAACAAAAAACTCATCTATAAATTCAAAGTCATTAGAAATACATATGGTATATGTAGCAACTATATGATCTTTGATTAAAAAATAGGTTTTCAACGTATTAATTGGTATTAAGTAATTGTCAGGAAGCTCTTCATAAGAAAAATACCATTCACTTTTTCTCAGATCCTGAAAGCCAAAAGGCAAATCTAAGTCTTGGTACTCTATGGCTGTTATAGAGTTTAACTGACACTCTGCTATTTCAATAAGCTTATCTTTTTTATAAATCATCTAAATACCATTCATAGTGAGCTGTGTTTTAGAGCATGTACGCTCAGGATGATTGATATCAGCTGATTTGCAAGGTTAAATCGCCTAGCTTGTTCATACAAATAATCATCGGGATATTACTCAACGTCTTTCAAGAGCGCTTCATTCGCTATTTTAGTCGGTGATTTACCCCAATTTTTTTTGACACTTGGGTCTTTGAGCCAGCGCTGTAAAGCAGTTTTGCTAACGCTATAGAAAGTATATGCTTGACGCTTTTAATCACTTGCGCCGACAATCTGCTGAATAGGTCATATGCTCCTCTACCACCTAGCTTGTTTTAAAACGATTGTATCTTCTTTAAAAAGAACCGACTGTATCCTCATAAAAATGACCACACTAAAAGCTAGCGTGGCCATTATCTTTGCTGTGGCTATCAATTACTCTAAATGATGTACTTCTTGTAAGCCGTAAACGGGGGTGTCGAGACCTTCCATTCGAGCTTTGATTTGTAATGACAGATACTGAGAGTAATGCCGTGATTGATGCAAGTTACCACCGTGGAACCATAGCGCATCCTGCTGAGTGGGCTTCCACATATTGCGAAGCTCTCCTTCCCAAGGCCCCGGATCTTTGGCAGTGTCTGAGCCCATACCCCAGCATTTACCAACTTTATCAGCCACGTCCTGCGAGATGATTTTGGCCGCCCACCCGTTCATCGAACCAAATCCAGTCGCATAGACGATAAGATCAGCCTCTAGCTCCGTGCCGTCAGTTAAGACGACTGAATGCGCTTTGATGTGATCGATACTGACGCCTGACTTGAGTTTGATTTTGCCTTCGGCAACCAGCTCAGACGCGCCCACATCGATGTAATAGCCAGAACCTCGGCGTAAATACTTCATAAATAGACCGGTATGGTCTTCACCAAAGTCGAGCATAAAGCCTGCGTCGGTAAGCCTTTGATAAAAATCGGCATCCAGCTCGGCGACTTTGCGATACACAGGTTCATGGAACTCGGGCATGAGTTTGAATGGGATCGAGCCAAATGTCAGATCCGCTTTATAGGTGGTCATGCCATTTTCGACCGCCTCTTCTGAGTAGAGGCCGCCGAGCACTTCTGTCATCAGGGTATCTGATTTAATAATATGCGTCGATGAGCGCTGTATCATGGTGACGTCTGCGCCATTTTCCCATAGTGCGGCACAAATATCGTGCGCTGAATTGTTGCCGCCGAGTACAATACATTTTTTGCCGCGATAGGCCTCGCCGCCCGGATGCTGACTGGAGTGATGTTGCTCGCCAGCGAAGTCGTCCATACCTTCAAGGTCAGGAATATTTGGTAAGCCAGACATACCCGTTGCTAACACCAATTGCTTAGGATGCAAGGTGAGACGCTCGCCATCTCTATCGACTTCAACGTTCCACTGCTGCAGTGCGTCATCGAATTCAGCACTGATACATTCTGTGGAGCCCCAATAGTTCAGCTCCATAATCTTGGTATACATCTCTAGCCAGTCACCGACTTTGTCTTTGGGTGTAAAGACAGGCCAGTTCTCAGGAAAGGGCAGATAGGGCATGTGGTCATACCAGACGGGGTCATGTAAGCATAAGGATTTATAGCGGTTACGCCATGTGTCGCCGGGTCTGGGCTGTTTATCAATCACAATGGTCGGTACTTCGAGCTGACGCAGGCGTGCGCCCAGACCGATACCACCTTGGCCACCACCAATCACCAAACAATAAGGCTGCTCGGTGTAGCCTAGATTTTGCGCCTCGTTTTCACGCTGTTCTTGCCACGTGATACGGTCGGGATTGACGCCGTGCTCTGCGCCTTTTGGACGTCGTTTGTTGCGTTTTTCGGGAAACTCGGTCAGCTCCTTCATCGTGGTCAAAAGTGTCCAAGCCTTGCCATCACGCAGCCGTAAGTGCCCATAGCCTTTTGCGACGTTGGTGCGAAAGCTGATCCATGCTTCTATCACGCCATCGGTCTCAGTCGCGTCTTCTTCAAGTTGCCAGTCATGCGGTTGTGTGGTCTCTAGCGTATGCGACAACATGTCCTTGATGTCGCTTTGTCCCTCTAGCGTTTTGATATTCCAAGTAAACGCGACCAAATCACGCCAGTAACCGTCTGCTTCAAAATAATCGGCAGCTTTGTCAATGTTATTGGTACGCAAGGCTTGGTCAAAACCTTGCAGCCAATCCATCGCTTGTTGGCTTGCAGGTGGTGGGTTGTCGATTTGTTGAGCACTCATAAATTACCTCTCCATGGTTGTTTTTATTGACTCGATTGTGACACGTTCATGCAACCATAAAAGTCCACCAGATATCAAGTAGCACCGCTTCTAAGCTAAGCTGACAGTGCTGATGATAAGCTTGAATGGGACAATTGCAGAACGCAAAGCGATATGCTTAAGAAGAAGCATATCTGTCACTGACTATATATTCTATAAACATCTGTTGTCAAACATAGTTTGTTGTTTCTGTATAAACGTTTGAAATAGGGACACGCCCTAAGGTAATGGACGTGGTTTTATGTAAATCATGAGGTTACTAACTATCAGTTAATTTTGGTTCAGAGTCAGAGATTAGATATGGCGCGGTGCAAACATGATGATGGCCATGCCCAGAAGCGCCACTGAGGTGCCTAATATATCCCATGTCGTTGGACGAATGCCATCAACAGCCCATAGCCATAAAATAGCCATCGTCACATAGACACCACCGTAGGCGGCATACACTCTACCTACTGCAGTTGGGTGTAAGGTGAGCAACCAGACGAAAGCAGCCAAGCTGAGTACACTGGGGAAGAGAAGCCACACAGATTTGCCCTCTCTGAGCCACAAATAGGGCAGATAGCAACCGATAATTTCGGCCAGTGCCGTAACGACGAACAGTCCAACCGTTTTTAATTCAGACAAAACGCGTACTCCTTTAGCCCTCTATTCAGCGGTTGCTATCAATGACCTACATGATTATTCTCAAATGCTCGTAACACTGATGATTAAATACAGAAAGGTATAGATGAGGGAATAAACCCGTCATTGAGGTGATGTCAATATGTAAGACGGGCACTGTAGCGGGGTGTTTTGGGGCAAATAAGGCAAAGAAAAAGCTGTTGTTAGGACATAAAAAAGCCCCCAATGAAGGAGGCTGATTTATTAAGTTAGCAAATAGCTGCTGAACTTAGATATGGTACCAGTGGTCGGACTCGCATTAATATCTTAAATAATTGATAGTAAAAGGATTTTGGTTTTAAACATCGGTATTTACTGCTATTTTTACTGTTATCAATCATCATCAGGCATTTTCAGCGTCGTCTTTTGCCGCCTCGTCACTGGCCTTAGGTTGTAGATTATGACGCTTTGCCAGCCATGCGTCAATCTCGTGTTCAAACCAAAAGGCCGAACCGCCATCTTTATGCTGAAGCGGAAATTCGCCACTCTTTACTTTTTTATGAATGGTTGCCTTACTCCAGCCGACCTTTTCCACTAACTGCTTCATTTTGATACGTCTTAGGTTAGTCACCTTGCACCTCCTTTGATCTATCCCCAATCATTTTTTCGGTCGCTTGCCGCAACTCCCATTCCAGTTCTTGCTTTGTCTTGCTGAGTCGGCTTGTCTCTCTCATATCCACCCTTACCTGCGCCATAACTGTTACCCAGTCGCCGCCAAAACCGTCATAAATCCAAATACAATCTTGGATGCCGACATAGTAAACGTCAGGTTTTTCGCTTGCGCCCACAGCCAGACGCTTGCCAACAAAGTGGGCGCGTAGCTCTTTTTCAATTTGGTCTTTAGTCATCGCTATCACCTATCAAATCACTGCGTAATTGGTCTATGGCTTGCGACAACAAAGCCTTTTGGGCTGCCTCCTCACTGCCTGAGAAGCCAATCATTACGTCAATTTCAACATTGATTTTTACAGTTGCAGATCGTATAGAGCCTTTTTTGTTAAAGCTCACAATTGTCACTTCGTTTTTAGCCATCGTTAACCTCGCTTGCCACCGCATAGCTAACACTAATATTGGCCACAACGTTAAAAACCTCTTTGCAGCTCCGACACTCAATATCAAAGTCGTCACCGTCACGCGTAAAACACTCAACCCAGTTCATCGTGTCATGCTCAAAACCGCAGTGCGGACAGTTAACATCACTCATCGCTTGACTCCTTAAAATCTACAGTACCCAAATCAATAGCACCATCGCGCAGGCCGATAATCACAAACTCTCTTGCGCCATCTGTGCCATATACCGCATTGTTACCACCCTTTAGCAAACCGTATTTGATGCTGGTATTTTCGCCATCGGTCATACCGTAAAGCGCTTGTATCAGGTAACCCCTGTTTATACGAGCAGCCCCATCCCTTGTGATTGCTGCGCCAAAAAAACCGCCTTTGTTGATCATGCCGCCAAGGGTTGTCACCTTACTGTCAGCGCGTACCTGATCGCGCCATTCAGCAAATCTTGCGGCCATATCTAAAGACTCGGGCGTTCCCGACTGCTCTTGTGTCAACAGCTCTATGCTGTCAATATCCAGACCATGCACAGATACATAATAGACGCCATTCTCAAGCTTGGTTGGCGCTACGTGCATACGACGGCCGTCGGTCGTGTAGGCCTTGCCTCGACTGCGCTTTTAATATCTACGCCACGCATCAGCGTGTAAGGAGGTCGATCAAGAGCTGCTAGCGTTATGCGCCACGGCCTAAACATCAGGCTTATCTAGCAAACCGCGTCACCGTATTAGCCCGCGATGCTCGGTAATCCTTTAAAACTGGCCGTCAAAATGCTTGTTAAAAGGGATGTCGTCGTCTACTGGGCCAGCTGGCATAGACGTTGGCGCTTGGTTATGTTGCGGCATAGGCGGCGCTGAGTAATTACTCTGCTGTGGCATACCTTGTGGCTGCGTTTGCTGCTGGGGTGGTGTGCGCTGATAACTTACGCCTTGGCCTTGGCTTGGAGGCTGCGAGCCATACCCACCATGAGCACCGCCGCCGCCCATCTTGGCATCCGCTTCTTTTTCTGACTTTTGCGAGTAGCTGATCATTCGCTCTTTTTGCACTTCGATTTGTTGCGGGGGTGCTTGGTCTCGTTGCTCCTGCAGTGACTGGCGATTTTGGTTAAACGCGGTAAATAACTGCGTCTTGGTCTTTTTCTCGCCGTTATAAATCTCAAACTCATTGATAAAGAGGCCGACAAAATATTTACCCATCAACTCGTTTGCCACAGTCATTTGAGTAGGGACTTCGCGCCCCGCGTCATGACTATACTTGCTGATATTGGCAGCAGTTGGCGTAAGGGTATTTACGCCACAGACTGCCATCAAGTTTTGCAATTGGTTATAAAAGCCCTCGATGCGCTCGCCATTTGCTTTGAGATACCACAGGGTAAAATAGCCCTTTTGCTTGTCTTGGTTGTAGACATCAAAGCTGATGCCAGTCGTACCTTTCTCAGAGGTGGTAAATTCGGCGCGGACAATCTTTACCAGTTGCTCGCTGTTGCCGTCAAAAAACATACCGCCTGAGCTGTTGGCTTTAAGGGCGGCGCTTTCGTCTAATTGGATGGCTTGAAAGTTCATAATGATTCCTTATTGTTCAATAGTTTCGGGTTGGGTTTGGTGTTTTTGAATGCCGTAGTATTCGCAAATAGCGTCATCTACAGCGTTCAGGTCGTTTGCGATTAATTCACTGCTAAACATTTCATGTGGCGTTTTAACAGTGGTTGTGCCGTCGTTTTTGGTCATAAAGTAGTGCTCGCCGTTTCTGATAGCGGTTTGCAGTACGATAGTAACCATGCCTTCTAAGACAATCTTTTCATCAAGCATCTTGCCCATCGTTTTGATCTTAGTTTTGCCATCGACCTCTTCGATGTGAGACAAGATATAAATACGCTGATCGGGGCCAGTGTTATTGATAGCTGTATTTAGGATGTTCCAAGCATTCTGCCCAATTCGGTTAAACCGCTGAAAAACAGAGTTACCCGCACCCTCGTCAGTCACGCCGCGCATAAACTCGTTAACCATGACGTACTGAAAGTCATCAATAACAACAATCGGGCACTTAAACGCTGGTAGATTTTCATTAATCCAGTAAGCGTTATCCGTGTTTGCTGCGCGGATGTGGCGACCAGCGCGAAAGGGCAGCGGCTTGCCCATCACGTTGATCATCGCGCATTGCTTGGGATCTAAATTGTGCAAGCTGTAAGACTTGCCAGTACCGCTATTGCCCAATACTAGGATTACGATAGCCATGGTGTTTATCCCCTTATCCTGTTTGGTTGTGTCTGGCTAAACGCTTGGCATAATTGAGCTTTTGCTCATACTCAATATCTGCCATCATTTCCGCCCATGTTTGATCCTTGGGATGCTTGAGTGGGCTGATATAACCGCCAGCCGCACGCGGGTCGCTTTGATTGCTCATGATCAATTACCCCGCATCCGATTTGTACGACGCTCATATTGTCGCTGTGATGTTGCGTATTGGCCTGTACTGTGGCGATAGTTGTGCATGTCGCCCCAAGTCTTAAAGCCGATGGGCTTTGCATCTCGTGCACGCTCGTAGCGATCATGCGCAACCCGCATTTGCTTTTGCAAGCGCTCCAATAACCTGCTGGGCTTGTCGAGTCGCAAGCTGTGCGAGCTAAACCCAGTGTCACCAATTACTTTGTAGCTGATCGACTGTGCGCCTGGCGCCGCCAAGTCATAGCCGCTGTGCGTCTCAAATATGTAGCTGCCGATCTTAATCGTGTGACGCTTGTAATAATCAGCATCAGCAGCCATCACAATAGTGTCCGACCACATTGACTTTTTGCCGTCCTTATCATCTTTGACAAACAGATGATAGTATTCAGTGGCCAGCTCCTTGATGCTGTCAAACAACATGTCTGCTGTGTCGTCATCGACCGTCACTGTCTGCCATCTGCCGTCGTCAAAGGCTTTGATACTGTCACGCTCTAGCTTTGCTTTAAAAGCAGTGACGCGCTGAGCGCGGCAAGCGTAGTAAGCGGTTGCGCCGTTGATGTCAGTTATGTCAATGCGAGCACCGATCAGGCCATCAGCGCATTTGCGTGCGCTTTTGAGGTTGAGCGCTGCGCGTGCTGGTTTAATGCGTATCATGGGTCACCTCCGTGCGTGCTGTGGCTAAAAACTGGTTGGCGTGTCTGGCAGCTGCTGCTTGCGGCGATGACTCATAGTCATCATCACAACCTATCTGGCAGCCGTTCTTTGTGTAGTAGCCGTGGATGTAGAGCTTGTGGCGCTCCGTCATCTCGTCTTGCTGCTGGATCGATGCGTCTATTGCATGTGCACCGCTGTAGGCGATGCCTGTGCCCATGGCTGTTGCTATAAGCGCAAACATAACTTTGTCTTTTAAAGACCAAGGTTTTGCTTGCGATATTCTGTTTAGCTGTGTCATAATTGACTCCTTGCTAGTTCTAGTTAAGTAAAGCCGCCTCCGTTTCCAGACACAGGCGGCTTTTTTGTGGGTGTTAATTTCTGCTAATTACTTTCCAGTATTCGCAGCCGTAGGGTAGTGACCCACCACCTCTTCTTGTCAAAATTCTTTTAGCTTGACCGATGATATATTCGTCATCATCATTTTCATCACACGCAACCTCGATACTGCCTTCGTAAGTTGCTACCTGATAATCTACTGTTGCGGTCTGTTCTGGCGTTCGCATACCTTTCCCCTTTATTTACCATCAAGCGCACGTTCTGCGGCGCTCATTGCTGCGTGATACCCTCGCTCCCAGTCTTTCGGGATAGTGCGCTTGCCGTCACGTAGCGCTTCCAAAACGCGCATCTTTTGCTGACGTTCAGCAGCATTGATGCGATCCTTTGTACTGCGTCGGGCTTTTGGCTCTGACTTGATAGCGCCAATGCCGATACTTTTTAGATTCTTGTTACGCTGCTCTTGAGCTGCGATATCGTCCTGTAAAGACATGTTTGCCTCCTTTTTTAATACTCAGTGCCACAAAATGGGCAGTAAGAATGGGTTACATAGGTCTTCTTTGGTGTTTGCCGACCTTTGACCGTGAGCGCGATGTTCGATTTAAGGACAGTCGATAACTTGCCATCACATATCGGGAAAACCATATCCTTGAAACAAGCATCTGTTACCGGCTTTTCCTGATGTTCTGGCTGCTCGTTCATAAGAGCCATAACTCGCTTTGGCACTTCGTCTATGCATTTACATGCCATACTTCTCTCCTTTTCAGTTATTGCGCCATAGCCGACTACTGATAATCGGCTATATTTCAATAGCTATCACGCCGCTAGTCCCTTGCTAGGACGTATTGATAAACGAATTATCTTTTTACCTTGTTCTTCGAACACTTCCGAAATAATATCCGCCAACTCCTTTTGACTACCAACCCCTTCTTTCTTGGTTTTGTTCACATCAAAACTGCCTACAAGCTTCTCGGCTTCGCAGTCTGAGAACACAACATAAGCATCTACTAATTCCAACATAGTCTTATTCCTTTTTTTGGTGAGCTATTGCTCGTTGAGTTATTAACTGCCTGCGATTGCCTTGGCGCACGCAGGTATGTAAATAACCAAATCCAATACCATGCTGTTAAATAGTTAATCGCTGCGTCGTCCGCTCGGTGTTCCGTTGCGATATGATTTATTATAGGTATACCTTTATTTAATGTCAACAGGAAAGCCGATATTTTTAAAATTAAATATAGGTAGGCCATTATTGGCAGACGAAAAAAAACCCGCAAATAGCGGGTTGTATTTGTTACCTTTGTGATATTTTACAGCATACCGCCTTGCCAGATAACACGGCCTTGAATGTCAACATTGCTCATGCTTTCTGAGGTGATCTCTATATCTGGGTAAAGGTTCTTGTTGGGGTTGTCCGAGCGCATTACCCATTTGTCGTACATATTAACGAGTCTTTTAATGTAAAGCTGCCCATCTATACATACTACATATATCTTGGCTGACTGAGGTTGTATAGCGGATTGATCAACGACAAGAGCCCGCCCTGATACAACAGTAGGACTCATTGACTCCCCTTGCGCGTAAATGACAGCCAAATCACTGGCCTTGACGGATAAACCGTCCACCCAGTCACGTCTAAATAGCAGATCGCCCTTAACTACTACATCCCCCACCATTGATCCGCCGCCACAGCTAGCGCTTACATCATACTCTTTTATGATCACATACTCATCGCTACTGGGCGACTCATCACCGCCAGTAATTATGTAGTCATGCAACGACTTGTAGTCGACGCGCATTTCTCCGCTGCCATTTGCCAACCATTCGGCGCTCACATCAAACAGACTTGCAAGCTCCACAATTCGGGACGTGCTTTTGCTAATCCCTCTTTCTAGCTCGCTGTATGTTGATTGCTTCAGGTTGGGAATATTCTTTTCAACATCTTTTTGAGTCAGCCCAGCAGCTTTGCGTGCCTTTTTAAGTCTGTCTTTAAGTTCCATAACGCCCTCCAATTCTGCCGCTTATCTTATAGGCTTGCCTATAATCAGTCAACATGAAATTTTAGATTGGTATCATTGACGTTATAAAGGTATACCTATATAATCAATAAGAAACAAGAGGATAGACTATGAAAAATATAGACAAGCAAGTATCAGAGCCAGTAAAAAACTTGGTTGCCTATTTTGGCAGTCAAACAAAAACCGCTACTGCGCTTGGCGTTAAGCAGCCAACAGTACGTGGATGGCTCTTTAAAAAGCACGGCATCACATCGCTTAACGCGCAGAAAGCCGAAAGATTAACCAAGGGCAAGGTAAAGGCTAAAGATCTATGCCCATCTCTTGCTCAGCTTGAGGATATCAAATGAACTGCAACAACTGCCCACATCACATCAATGGTAGCCGCACATGCTGCCACGGATCAATCAGACCGATCAAAGCCAGTGCCTTGGTCATCACAGCGCAAACGCTGGACACGCTACCGCGCTACAAAGGCAGTCCCAGCAAGGTGCTTAAGTTTAACACAGCGCTTATCAGTGATTTTAAGCGAGCACTACAGTCGGGCAAGGTGGTCAGACCATGCTTTTTTGATCGTCGACTACCGCGCACCGCCATGTCACGCATCATATCAGAGCTTGGCAATATGGATATGGTTGTCCACAGGATCAATAAGTCAGGCGTAAGAGTCGGCTATATCATTTTGGACAAGCATTAAAAAACCCTAATCAGGTCGGACTGATCAGGGTTTTGAATACTACTTAACGAATAATCGGAGTATATCAAGATGGGAAATACAAATCAATTAAATGTAAGAGACAGCCACAAAATAATTGGGTTGTCTTTTAAAGATATATCTGCTTTGGAAAACGGCCTAGATTTTCTGTCAGCCGACATTGAATCGGGACTTGTATCTGAGATAAGAGCGATGGAGGTAGCCATGTACTCCATTGGCTACACCATGGCTAGATACCAAGAGGCGCAAGATATTACAGAGTCTTTTCTGGATAACCCTAAAGACTATAGAGACTCCATGAATAGCGCCTGTTATCAAATGACACTGGCAAAAGACAACCTAAAAACAATGCTCAAGAGTTTTGGGCATTATCCATTAGTCATCAGCACAGCAAACAGTCTTTTGTCGATGCTTGTTTATTACGAGGGTTACATGATTATTCCATCTATATCAAGCACTCGTTTGGGGCAGGCCAGACAAAAAAATATATCAACTTACTTTTTCAAAAACCCAATAACAGGACTGGTGAAAATAGGTCGGTCTACGGATGTAAAAACCCGAAAGCAATCTATTCAGTGCGGATCAGGTGTTGTCTTGGATGTTCTACTCATAATTGACCAAGACATCGAACGACAGCTGCATAAAGAGTTTTCTAAATACAGAAAGCACGGAGAATGGTTTGAAGACGCTGATGGATTAATTGCTGATTTTATTAAAAACGCCAAAAAGGGAGGGACTGACAGTGCATTACTACAGCTTCAACATTGCGGACTATAAAAAAGACACTGCCCACCTTACGCCGATGGAGCACTACATTTACCGCGCCCTTATTGACCTCTACTACTTAGACGAAAAGCCAATACCCATCAAAACCCACTCGGTTATGCGTCGGTTAAGTTTGGATATTGCAGAGCATGAAAAGATGCTGCTTGACGTGCTAAACGACTTTTTTGAAGAGCGTGAAGACGGTTTTTATCACAAACGCATTGAGTCTGAGATCGAAAAGTATCAGGCCAATGCGGAAAAGAACCGCAAGAACGGCAAAAAAGGCGGTAGACCACCTAAAAAAGAACCCAAAAAAACCCAGTCGGTTTCCGATGGGTTGCCACTGGAAAGCGGATTAAACCCTAACCAAGAACCAATAACCAATAACCAAGAACCATTTATTAGTAGTAACACAGCTGATGAATATTCAGTGCTTGATTCAATATCCGACTGGAAAGAACCTGAGCTAACAGAGATCAACGCAATGCTGATGATGGGATCACCTCCAGTACCGGCATTAACTGACAGCCAGTACCAATACCATTCGGATAAATTCAAGAACTATTACGCAGAAAAAGAGATTGAGGGTTCGTACATCCACACTGAGGGCAGACGCAAAGATATGTTGTCTGACTGGATCAAAAGAGACTATCAGCGTAATAAAGCTAAATATCAGGGGAATAACAATGCAAACAGCCAATCACATAGCAGCCAACCTAAGCAGTCACAAGCAGACAGCTATGCAGCCAACCTTGACGCACAACTCGCAGCAGAGCGAGCAGCTAGAGAAAGAGAATATAGCTAGTTTGTTCAAAGGCTGGAAAAAGTTGTTTAGATCAAAAATGAAAGATGAAGATTGGGATTTGGACACAGTAACCGTTTGGCATATCGCACTAAACGACCTAGACATCACAGCAGACGAGTTTCATTCAGCCAAACGCAAGTCATTAGGTTTGCAATGGCCCCCAACGGCACCAGCCGACTTTCTTGAACTAGGACGCACTGAGACAGCTAGTAAATACCCTGATATGCGTAGTGAGTACCTAGCAGCAGCACAAGGCCAGTATAAGCACGAAGTAACGCTTGAGACGGCAAAACGAGTCGGTACGTGGGAACTCAAGACACAGCCTGAATCAGTCAGCTACAAAGCATGGCAAAAGCATTATCCCGAGGTCTGCAAAGAGCACAGCGAGGGCGCAGATTTTAAAGTACCTGAAACACATCAGTTGGCATACGAGCATACGCCAGTACAAGCAGGTTCAGAGGCGGATAAGCAAATCACCAAGCAGTTAGCAGAATTACGGAGATTGAGCGCATGAGAAATATAAAAATAGTGGCTTCTGGTTTTGATGATGCCTTGCGAGTGATGGAGTTGTTAGTACCTACGGCTGGAATTGACAATGTATCTATATCGCCCAGCTCAAAAACCGAAAGATGGTTTGTTGATATTAAAGACCACGGCAAGGGATTAGCTGAAATGGTTGAAACAAAAATGATAGACATATCAAAGGTGGAACAGTCATGAGCCAACCAAAACGCAAAAACTTCAACAATCAAAAGTATGTTCAGAGTCTAACGGCAATCGGAATGCACAAGCTACTCGTTAAGTACACGGACGGTACGAGTGAGGAAATGGCAGCGAGTAAAGCTAAGCAGATCATTAGAGAGGTGAAGTGATGGATAGATTAGAGCAGGAATTAGGCGAAGGTTATCAGCAGGTATTACTTGATTATTTGGGTCGAGAGCATGTAGTTAATCACGGTTATGCGCCCACATGGTGGATTACTTGCGACAAAGATACTAATTGGAAAGGCAAGTCTTATTGGGTGCGTAAGGCACTTAATCAGTTACAAAAAAACGGTAAGGTCGAATCATTTAAATCACGTACAGGTAGTGTTGGCTGGTGTTGGGCGCTCGCTGGAAAAATGAAAAAGGATGACCGCTAATGACCGAACTATCAGAGGCGCAAATACAAAACAAAGTTATCCGTGAAGCTAAGAAAATACCGTACAAAGGTAGGACGCTATCAGATTACATCGTACACGTACCAAATGGCGGTAAACGGTCAAAGCGAGTCGCAGCAGGGTTAAAACATAGCGGTGTCAAGAGTGGGTATCCAGACTTGGTGATAGATATAGCTCGTAATGGCTACCACGGACTCAGGATTGAACTTAAAGATGAAAGTGGTGGCATTACCTCAGACGAGCAAATAGAACGATTACAGATGCTCTCAGACGAAGGTTATTTAGCAGTAGTGAAAAGCGGTTATCAGGAAGCATTTAAGCAGTTGCTAGATTACATGGGAATCAAAGGATAATCACGCACACAATCGCATCAAATCGGCTCAAGGTGAGGTTTTAAAGTTGGTTTGATGCAAGGGTGGCTTAAAAGGTCAGAGCGTGCTTAGAACGCAAATATGGAGCATGTGGGTATAGATTTATATAGGTGGCAATATGGATATAAGCGGCAAATGGAAAAACAAGCAAAGCGGTGCGATGGTTTTAGTCTTATACGTGAGTGATGCAAATGTGAGTTATCAGACTGAGCACAAGACCGTCAATGTGGCGCGCAAGATGGTGTTTTTGCAGGATTTTGAAGAGGTGATCTATGAGTGATATCAAGCTAAGACGACCTATCAACGTGGGCATGAGCTGCACGCACAAGCGCGAAAATATGCGATGCGAGGTAACGGCGATATCAGTAGATTGCGATGGCCAAGCGCTTATTGAGACAACGCCGATGGATGGTGGTGATGTTTGTAAAGACAGTGTGGCCAATTTTTTGAGAGATTACCGACTGAGCGAGAGCGCAGCAACGGCAACAAAACGGCAAGGGGGTGATTGTGAGTGAGATTGAGATTGGTAGTGAGTTGGTTCACAAGGATAGCGGTGTAAATGTTGAGGTTGTTGACTGCAAGGGAGGTCAGTACCGCTTGAAAACCGAGTTTATCGACGTTTGCGCTTGGTACTGCAAGGAAGAGATTTTAGATAAATATGAACCAAGAGAAAAAGGCCGAAAACATTCGCACTATCACAAAGACGTGAGCGACTACGACACGATAGATGTTTACGTTATCTGTGATTTGTACGTTGAGGATAATTCAGGCTGTATTCAACATGCAGTTAAAAAACTGCTATGTGGCGGTAAGCGTGGCTCTAAAGACCTGATTAAAGACTTGCAAGAGGCGCAAGACACAATACAGCGCAAGATTGAGATATTGCAGGGTAAAAATGAATAGAAATCCGCAGCGACTTAATCTGATTAGGTCGCTTTCTTGCTGTGAGTGTGGGGCAAGTCCGAGGAGTCAGGCAGCACATAGCAACTTTGGTGTACACGGTAAGGGCAAGGCGATTGACGAGGGTATGTACAAATCAATAGCCGCAAACGTCATTAGACAAACAAGCACAACGAAAGCCAGCACAGCACAAATGAAAGAGTATTTAGACAAAATTGAGCGTTACTGCTACGCAAAAGACGTGATGTTAAAGATACCAGACGAACTTAAATGGGTGAGGGATTGAGTATGACCGATAATATCGTAGAGCTACTAGAGCAATGGGGTGCATGGAGTCGTAGCGGACTCGACAATCTGAGCTACAAATCCAACATGGAATCTATCATGCACAAAGCGCCGATTGTCGATGTGACTACAGCTAGACAGTATCGCAGTGTAGCAATGCTCAACGATGACGATGCTATGAGAGTTAACGAGGTCCTGATTGAGTTGAGAGATGATGACGTTGATGCTTATAACTCAGTGTTTTTGCACTACTATCTACAGCAAAAGCCTGAGTATATCGCGCATACTCATTTTACGCGCATTAAATACGGTGAGGACAGTAAGCGCAAAGTGAGTAAGCATATCGTTTATCAGCACTTAGCACGAGCCGAGGGATTTGTCAGATATGCGCTAAAGTGTGAAATAGTTTGATTTATTTTAAATAAATGGTTGTATTAGTACCTATTACGAGGTACAATAAATCATCAAGTCAAGGTAATCGTACCAGACTAACTCTAAGAGAGATAACATCATGAACAAGTCAAATATCTTCAAAAAAGCCCACCAAGTTACTCGCAACATCATCAAAAAAGGTGACAGCTACAGCGCAACTTTTGCACTTGCTCTGAAATATGTATACGGCTTGGCAGCAGATCCAGTACAAAAATTAGTAGCGATTGGCGGCAACACTTGGACTGGCTATGGCAAAAACCGCGTTTATTTTGATGATGATGTCGTGCTTGCTATCTTGGGTCACGACTGGAAATCAATGAGTAATAACGCATGGTACAAATTACGCGCATCTGTGGCGCAGAACAAACACTACTACGATATTGATTTGGGTCAGTTTGAGACTAAAACTGGTAAAAATCAAGACTCATGGATTGAGGCTGGACAAGCGTTTTTAGCTAAATAATCATCGATACGGAGCGGGATCATGAAAAAAATAAACATAATCAATGAGTTTGCAAATTTAGATATCAGAGGTGCCGACATCATGGTCGGTAAATTAGATACTCACGAGAGCATGTTGGCTCGTGACAATATATACAAAACAATCATGACGTTATCTGTTAAAAGACGTGGCATTATCGCAGAATTGGAATATGATTTTAGTTTCGGCGTTAGACTGTCAAATGTTGAAATTTCAGTGGTTAGAATCCCGCCACCAATGCGGAGCGGCATAAAAATAGGTGACGTTCCGCCAGCGACGCTAGCAGACATCGACCTATCAGATGTATTTGTTGAGATTGCAGATAATCGAGAATTAATTGAGCGTTTGGTTAATGAGTCAGCGCAGCAGGGAGGTTGTGATGAAATTTAGATTGATTTGCAGGCGTAAAAACGACTCGATAGAGTTTGATACCGATGGTACAACAATCGATTTGCTTGAACAGATTCAACATCATGTTAAATATTTCTCCAATCCGATGTTGAGTAGTGAGCAGCAAGCGCGGCGTGATGATATTCTGAATTACGAATATCGGTTGATGCAGAATCTACAGCCAGTAAATAGGGCGCAACGAATACAAAAATGGGCGCTAATGGGTCACGAGGATACTGCGAAAATGTGGCGTGACTACGAGATGGGAGTAATGGCGAGAATTGAGGCTGCAAAATCCAGCACTCCGCAACTGCATCCTGTCTATAGATTGCAAGTACAGTTTCAAGGGGATGTGTATGGTGACTGGGTATCACCCGATAATACTAGGCCATACTACATAAATAGCTCGTTTGGCGAGGCGGATTTATTAGATTTAGTATTAAAAATAGAGCATATGCAAAAACTAGAGGCGGCAATTGGGCAGCTGAAAAACTGGACATCTAAATAAACATGGAGGCTGAGACTATGACTATTGAGCAGCTAGAGCGAGGAGGTCGTCTATTATACGGCGATCAGTGGCAAGCAAATTTGGCGCGTGATTTTGATATTGACAGCAGACGTATCAGGCAGTGGCTGACAGGAGATAGACCGATTAGTGATTGGGTCAGGGGCGACTTGATAAAGCTGCTTAAAGCCAATCAAAAAGAGATAACTAAGTATCTAAGCGATATTGATTGACAAAGTACCCTGAATAATATAAATTAGTGATACGCTAAGCGAATTACGTAAAGCGAACCAATAATATAACGCCTCATCTATCCGATGGGGCTTTTTTATATCTGAAATTACCCAGCTGGAGCAAACCATGGACAACCAACACAAGAAGATCACAGGTTATCGCGATTTAACTCAGGAAGAAATCGACCTGATGAATCGCTCGAAAGAGTTAGCTAGTCAGGTCGGTGATTTTATTGAGCATCTAAGCAAGACTGGATACGAAGATAAGCGCTGGTTGGCTATTGCTAAGACTGACTTACAAAAAGGCTTTATGTCGCTTACTCGCAGTATTGCTAAGCCGTCTACTTTTTAGCCACATGCAGGCTTTTTATATCCGTTTGAGGTGTCTATGAGCACGTACCAAACATCACATAAGACGATATACGAGCGCTATCACGGCACTGACAATCCAATCACCAAGCGGTCGTATCTTGACATACTAAAACGCCGTGCAAGCAATGGTAGCAGCGAGGCCAAGGCGCTTGTGAGCAAGATAGAGCGCGGTAAATAATTTGGAGGTGAGCATGGGACAGTCTAAGAGTCTTACGCCCATGATGCGCCTCTTTGCACTCGAGTACATCATTGACTATAACGGAACACAAGCGGCAATACGCGCAGGTTATAGCCCTAAATATGCGGCACAGCAAGCCCAAAAACTGCTATCAGACGAACGTATCAACGAGGCCATCGAAGATGCTACAGCGGAGTGTATTAAGCGCTTGCACATCACAAAAGACGCCGTGGTGCTCAAGTGGTGGCAGATGGCAAATGCTGATCACAATGAGTTGACACAGTTGCGGCGCATCAATTGCCGATATTGCCACGGTGCCGACCACGAGTATCAATGGACGCCCAAAGAGTACGAGGCAGCTTGCAAGCACGCTGTAGATAGCGAAAAGCCTGAGCCTGATTGTGCTGGCGGTACTGATTACGATGTTACGCGCGCACCAAACGCTGACTGTCCTGAGTGTCGCGGTCTGGGCGTTGAGTATGTGCATATTGCAGACACTACCGAGCTGTCACCCGCTGCCAAGCTGATTTATCAGGGCGTAGAGCAGACCAAGTTCGGGTTAAAGATTAATATTGTCGATAAGCTAAAGGCACTTGATAACGTGGCAAGGCATTTGGGTATGTTTAAAGACGTACATGAGCACACAGGTAAAGACGGTAAGCCAATACAACAGGAGGTTGTAAATCTAACACCTGAGCAGATGATGCAGTACATGGAGCAAAGGCGGAATGACTACTGATGCTGTTGACTTACTCGCATTCCAAACGTTAGCGCGCACAGATTTTTACTGGTTCAGCCGCTATATGTTTTATAAGCGCCGTAACTATAAGTGGATGCGTAATTGGCATCATGAAAAGATATGTCGAGCGCTGGAGGATGTTTACAACGGCAAGACGACACGGCTGATCATTAACATTCCGCCGCGCTACTCAAAAACCGAGCTGGTTATTGTTAATTTTGTTGCATGGTGCATGGGCAAAACGCCTGACAGTGAGTTTATCTACACATCATACAGCGCGGACTTGGCGCATAACTACAACGCACAAGCGCGGGACTTGATAAAGGCTGAGGCGTATCAAGAGCTGTTCCCTGATACGCAAGTTAAAGCTGACCAAGACGCAAAAGGTCATTGGGGTACAACAAAGGGCGGTGTGAGTTATTCCGCTGGTGTTGGCGGTACGATGACAGGTTACGGTGCTGGTAAGATGCGCGACTCTTTTGGCGGCGCGATCTTGGTCGATGACCCGCACAAAGCATCAGAGGCGCGAAGCAAGAAACGGCGGCAAAACGTACAAGAGTGGTTTGCTGAGACGTTAAAGTCACGCCTGAACGACCCGATAAAAACACCCATGATCATCATTATGCAGCGATTGCACGAGGATGATTTAACAGGCTGGTTGATGGCGGGTAATGACGACGACGAATGGGAGCAGATGAAGCTGCCAGCGTTACAGCCCGACGGCACGGCGCTATGGCCTGCCAAGCATGATGTGACAAAACTCAAAGCAATGCAGGAGGCGCAGCCATATATGTTTGCAGGTCAATATCAACAAGAGCCTACACCAGGCGAAGGCGGTGAATTTAAAACTGCCATGCTTGAGGTTGTTGATGCACTGCCAGCTACCGCTAAGAAGTCATGCCGCGCATGGGATTTGGCATCTACTGCTGACGATGGCGATTACACGGCAGGCGTTAAAATCTGGGATGGTGGCGATGGCTATTATTATGTTGAAGACGTGGAGCGCGGACAATGGGACAGCAGCATTGTGAGATCGACAATCAAGTTGACAGCCCAGCTTGACGGCAAGTTGACAGCTATCAGATTGCCGCAAGACCCTGGGCAAGCAGGCAAAGACCAAGCTAAGTCATACACAAGACTATTGGCGGGTTATAACGTCGCAGTGTTGCCAGTAAGTGGTGACAAGATAACGCGCTCTGAGCCTTTCGCGGCGCAGGTAAACGCGGGTAATGTCCGCTTGATACGTGGCGATTGGAACAAAGCCTACATTGACGAGCTGAAACTATTCCCACTTGGTAGCAATGACGACCAAGTTGACGGCTCAGCAGATTCTTTTAATCGCTTGTTTGATTTCGAACTCAATGCAGACCCGAAACCCGCGCCAATCCCTAAAATCAAAAGCTATTGGTAATAAACTATGAGCAAGCAAACAGACTTACATCAGCGCTTGCTTGAGCGCATTGATGACGACTACGATCAGTCGTATCTCAATCAGCAGCAATCTTATGACGACCGCCGCTTTTGTTTTGTGCAGGGCGCGCAGTGGGATGGCGATATTGGTCGTCAGTTTGAGGGGCGGCCTAAGCTTGAGTTTAACAAGATACAGCTATCCGTTATCCGTATCTACACTGAGTGGGCAAAGAACCGCTTCACGGTAGAGTTTAGACCGCAAAACCACCGCGCAGATGCTGACACAGCTGACAATCTGCAAAAACTATTCCGCGCCGATGAACGCGATAGTAACGCCGATGAAGCGTACAGCAATGCCTTTATGGAGGGCATATCAGGCGGTATTGGTGCCGTGTTGCTCGAAGCTCGCTACGATGATGAGGACGGCGATGATGATGACATGCAGCGCATACGCATCAAGCCGATCTTTGAAGCTGATACTATGGTGTATTGGGAAGCTAATGCACGTCGGTACGACAAGGCAGACGCAAAACACGTAACCATCGTAACCACAATGAGTAAAGTGCAGTTTGAGGATAAATACCATAAGGCTGCTGCCAGCTTTGACAGTCTGCAAGGCTATCGCTTTGGATGGCGTGATGGTGACAGCGTGCGTGTGGCTGAGCATTACGAGTTGGTCACCGACAAGGTTGAGATGGTCAAGCTGACGCACCCACAAGGCGGTGAGCCAGTCAAGCTATATAAAGATGATGATGATTATGATCAGCAAATGGCTGACTATTTAGCGCAAGGCTATGAGATTGAGTTTAGCAAAAAGGTCAATCGCAAAAAAGTCATGGGCTATGTCTTAGATGGCAGCGGTATTGTTGAGGAGCTAGGGCAGATTGCGGGTGAGTATTTGCCCGTAGCGCCGTTCTACGGCAAGCGCATGTATATCAGCGGTCGAGAGGTCACACAAGGCCATGTTGGGCTGTCTCGTGATGCTCAGATAGCTTTTAACCTCAAAATGTCGGGGCTGATTGACTTGGCTAGCCGTCCACAGGATGAAATCCCAATCTTTACGCCTGCCCAGATTGAGGGGCACGAGCAGAAATGGGCCAATAAAGAGGTCGAGCGCTTACCATACCTGACAATCAACCCGACCAAAGACGCAAACGGCAACGTTATCGGAGTGGGCCCACAAGCCTACACCAAGTCGCCAACAATACCGCAAGCGATGGGGGCGCTCATTGAGTCCAGTGCAACGGTGATTAGCGAGCTGACAGGCAACCAAGCCAACGGTGAGCAGCTGGTATCAAACGTCTCAACTGAGGCGGTCGAGATGGTGCAAGACAAGGTTGACGCTCAGGCGTACATCTATCTTGACAACTTTGGTAAGACAATGGCGCACATTGGGCGTATTTGGCTGTCAATGGCTCAAACCATCTATGACGAGGAAAGCCGAGAGATGTCTGGCGTTGGTCATGATGACACGGATAGCACAGTTGTTATCAATAAGCCGACTATCAAAGATGGTCAGCTCACGTATGCCAATGATATGCAGGGCGGCAAGTACAAAGTAACGGTTGATATCGGCGAAGCGTTTGCAACACAGCGCGACAAGACAACCAAGCGTCTGCTAAATCTAATCCCGATGATACAAGATCCGCAGCAACAGGCGGCGCTACTCAATACTATCTTGGCGAATCAAGATGGCGAGGGTATGCACGACTTGAGTGCATGGGCGCGTAAGCAGCTCATCAACATGGGGATTGTACAGCCTGATGATGATGAAAAAGAGGAAATGGCAGCAGCCCAAGCGGCGGCGCAGAACCAGCCTCCTGACGCTCAGACGCAATATTTTGAAGCCGAGGCAGCCAAGGCGCTTGCAGGTGCAGAGAAAGCAAAAGCTGATACCCAGAAAACGCTTGCAGAGGTTGACGAGACTCGCGCTGATACAGCTAAGACGCTCTATGAGATGCAGCAGCAGTTTGAGCAATCACAGGCAGCACAGCAGCAGTCTATGCAGCAAATGCTTATGATGCTTGAGACTATGCAGTAATCACAGCAGCAGAACGAGCAACAAATCAAGCAAGAAGTAACACCACCGCCTGAACCTGATATGCAGCAGATGGCACAAATGATGGAAGGTATGCCTGATGGTATGCCGCCAATGGAGGGTATGTGATGGAAAACGTATTGATAGCAGTGATCTGCGTCTTCATAGGTTTGTTGTGTGGCTGGATATGCTGGGGTGCCGGAAGATGAAATTAATCCTGCTACTACTTGCCGAAAAGTTCCTGCAATACATGGACAAGAAGACTAAAGAACACGAAAAAGACAAGTCGCCAAAGTAGGCGGCTTTTTTATTGCCTAAAATCAACCAACAGTCGCCAGATGCTATAAATCTGAGGAGATATCAAAAATGAGTGTAGAAGAATTGCGAGACGAAGTTGACGAGCATCAAGAAGACGTAGGGAAAGACATCGATACCGAGATGGACGATGACGCGCCTACCGATGACGATGCTGGCGCACAAGATGCGGATGATGTTGCCGACGACAATCAAGATGACGATGACAGCGAGACGCTGAATTTTAGTTTTGATGATGACGACGATAAAGACCCATACGCAGGGCAAGCAGCCCCAGACTGGGTTAAGCAGCAGCGCAAAGAAAACCGCGAGCTAAAACGCCAACTGGCTGAGCTGCAAAAGCAACATGGGCAGCCTGAGCAACAAGCATTACGCGAGAAGCCAACACTTGATGCACACGACTATGATAGCGAGGCTTTTGAACAAGACTACGCCCAGTGGGTGCAAGAAAAGCAGCAACATGAAGCCAAAGTGCAAGCCGAGCAGCAGAAGTACCAGCGATATGACGACAACTACAAATCGTCTGTCGATAAGCTGCGAGCTAAAGCGCCCGACTATGACGATATTGAGCAGTCTATCGTCGATGCAATGCCTGTACAACGTCAAGCATATCTTAAAATGCTCACTAAAGACCCTGCCAAGCTAGTGTATGCGCTCGGCAAATCCCCTAAAAAGCTAGGCGAGCTGTCAAGCTTAGACGAGGCGGAGTTTATCCGAGAAATTGTATTACTGGAGCATAACATGGCAACTGGCGCAAAACGCAATCCAAACAAACCAAAGCCCAAAACGCATAGCCTAGAGGGTGCAGCGGGTGGCGGTGACGCACAATTGGCGAAGCTTGAAGCCGAAGCTGCCAAGACTGGCGACCGTTCAAAGATTTACGCGTACAAACGCAATCAAAAATAAACTTAATGAATTGAGGTGAGGCCAATGGCTACAACTAACAACTTCTTGAAAGAAGAGCAGGTCATGTTTGATGACGTGTTGGCAGGGTTTGAAGAAGCCCTTGTTTACACCGAACAAGCAAGCAACTACCCGATTGACAATGAAAGCTCCAACGACACGATTTGGCGACCAATGCCAATGCAAGCTGATACCTATGAGGGTTTGGATCAGACTGGTAACTTTGGCGGAAAAACCGAGCTGGCTGTGCCTGTTAAGGTTGATCGTGTTCGTTCTGCCCCTGGTTCTATCAGCAGCAAGGAGCTACGCGACCCACGCGCACTGAAGCGTTACGGTGATGCCGCTAAGAAAAAGTTAGCCAGTGATGTGAATATGGCGTTGCGTCGTCAAGCCGTTTACTACGGTTCGGTTGTTGACACCATCGCAGGCGCAGCGTCAGGCTTTGACGATGTTTCCTCCTTGATGGCTAAGTTTGACAGCTTAGGCATCCCAACCAATGAGCGCATGGCCAACTACTCGTCACGCGATTTCGTCAAGATGGCAGGCGACCTTGCAAGTCGTCAGACATTAAACGGTAAGACGCAGACCGCGTATGAAAAGGCCTATATCAACGAAATTGCAGGCTTTACGGTGCACAGCGACCCGAATGCTATCATGTTGCCAGCCGCTACCGCTACAGGTGCAACCGTTGCAGCCGCAGATCAGCGCCATATTCCAGTAGCCACCAAGACAGACCCTGCATCAGGTGATGAGAACAACGTGGATAACCGATCTATGCTGCTTACCGTTGCGGCAACTGGTGGTGCGTTTGCGGTTGGTGATGCCTTTACGATTGCTGGTGTTTACGCGCTGCATCACGAAAGCAAAGACTCAACTGGCGAACTTAAAACGTTCCGTGTGGTTGAAGCCGTAACGCCTACGTCGATCCGTATCGTACCCGCCATTGTAGACGGCAGCCACGTCAATGCCACGCAATCAGAAGTAGCTTACGCCAATGTATCAGCAACACCTGCCAACGGTGCAGCTATCACGATGCTAAACAACAACGCAGCGTATGCCAACACAGCGTTCAACAAAGGCGCTCTTGAGCTGCTACCGTCCAAGCTGGCTATTGACCCTAAAGACGGCTGGACGACCATGCAAGCATCATTGAGCAACGGTCTGACGCTGTACTACACGCGCCAAGGTGAGATTAACAACCTATCAACCAAGTATCGCTGGGATATTTCGTTTGGTACGGCGCTTCTTAATCCAGAAATGGCTGGGATCCAGTTATTCAACCAAGCATAAGGAGTAAATGATGGCAGTACCCACTTTTAGTGCGCCAGTAATTACGCAAGACGGTATTACTGGCCTGTATCGCGCAAGTGTTACGGTTTCAGGCACAACCGAAAAAGCGGAGGGTGTAGGCGATACTGAGTATCAAGCCACTCGCCATGCGGTTGTGACTTACCGCAAAGCAAACCCGCTGGCATTTTTAGATATTCCAGCAGTAGCCTAGATTTATAGTTACATGCACTGGCTCAGGTCGGTGTATGTTGCGATGAATTTAACCAACCAACAAAGAGAGATAAATAATGTCTGATGATTATTGTGATTTCGGTACCGCTATTCACTTATTGAAACGCGGTAGAAAAGTGGCGCGTAAAGGTTGGAACGGCAAGGGTATGTTTTTGTATTTTGTACCTGCTAACTCTTATCCAGCTAGTCGTAACACGTTGGAGACGCTGAAAGGTGAGTTTGAAAACGACCTTGTGCCTTATGGCGCTTACATTGCTATGAAAACAGCGCAAGGTAACGTTGTGCCATGGTTAGCAAGTCAAACAGACGTATTGGCGGAAGATTGGGAACTAATCAAATAAGGATTAAACAATGTCAAATATGATGATTTATGCTCGTAAGGGCGCAGTAGGCGGCAATATCGAAAACGTGTGGGGATATAAGCTACGCGTCCGCGCCATCGACACGACAGACAAAGAAGCGGTTGAATCCGCCAAGGCTGACGGCTGGTCGAAAACCCCGCAAGACGTTATTGATGGACTAAAGCTTGAACGCCAAAACAGCGCCATGCAAGCCGTGGTTGGTGATACGGCAAGCAAAGGCCGCATTGCTGAGCTGGAATCCGAGCTTAAAGAAGCGACCAGCGTGATTGATGAAAAGATTGCGCGCATTGCCGAGCTTGAAAGTAAACTTGCCATTTACGAAGAAGCCAAAGACGTCAACGGTGATGACAAAGTGTCTTACGATGAAATGACCCGTGATGAACTCAAGGTGTTACTGACGCAGCGTGAGTATGAGTTTAACGAGCGTGACAGCAAAGACACATTGGTGCAGCACGCCAAAGATAGCGAATCAACTGACAGCGAGTAAGCCATGATTACCAAACGCGACATAGTGGACCGTGCTTTCAAACTCTTATCTATGTCGGGGTTTGCATTGGACGACAGTCCAGAAGACGAGCAGGATATTTTACAGACGCTTGATGACATGATGGCAGAGATGCAAACAGACAACTGTGATTTTGGCTATCTGGTTGCTAATGACGTGACAAACAGTTATTTGGGTGATGACTCAGGCATTAAGCGCGATGCGGTCAGTGGCATTGCTCATAAGCTAGCCTTGCGCATCTGCAATCTGTTTGGCAAGACGCCGCCTCCTTTGCTGCTCATGCAAGCGGACGAGGCTTATAACAAGCTATTGACGCGCTACGCCAAGACGCCAAAACTTGAGCGTAACGAAGCGTGGGTTATTGGCGCGGGAAATAGGGTGTATTGGTGATGCAAATACCTATTGTTAACGGAATTTACACAGACAATACCGCCGACTATCGCACCAGCTACCCACTTAACCTTGTACCTGTGCCAAAGCAAAACGGCGTGGCTAATGGCTACTTACGCAAAGCTGACGGTATCGAGCTGTTTTGCGGTATGGATAGAGACGGCATCGACCGTGGCGGCATCAACTGGGATGGCGTCTGCTACCGTGTAATTGGCCAAAAACTCTACACATTGGACAGTCAAGGCGTATGCACTGAGATCGGCGATATAGCTGGCAGTAAACAATGCCGCCTGACGTACTCATTTGACAGGCTGGCAATTGCTACAGGCGACAATCTTTATTATCTCAAAGATGGCGAGCTGACGCAGGTCGATAGCCCCAACCTTGGCAAGGCCGTTGATGTCGAGTGGATTGATGGCTATATCATGACCACAGACGGCGAGTTTATCGTACAAACCGAGCTGAACGACCCAACGCAGATAAATCCGCTTAAATATGGCAGTAGTGAGGCCGACCCTGACGCCATTGTCGGCTTGCTCAAGGTGCGTAATGAGCTGTGCGTGCTCAACCGCTATACCATTGAGGTGTTTGACAATACAGGCGGTGACGGCTTTGCTTTCGCGCGTGTCGATGGCGCAATGATGCCAAAAGGCTTAATCGGCACCCATGCAAAGTGTCTGTTTGTACAGTCTTTTGCTATGGTGGGTAGTGGTAAAAACGAGCCATGCAGCGTGTACCTTGGCGCAAATGGCGGCCTGACACCGATTGCCACTCGTGAGATTGAAATCATCTTGTCCGAGTATAGCGATGTTGAACTATCAAAGATTGTGCTTGAAGCCAAGACGCAGGACATGCACCAGCATTTATATCTGCATCTACCTGACAAGACAATGGTGTACGACTTTGCAGCAAGCCAAGTCATGCAGCAGCCTGTTTGGTTTGAATTATCATCATCAGTGGACGGCAAGGGTGCGTATAGAGCCATTAACCATGTGTGGTGTTACAACCGCTGGATTGTAGGCGACCGCATAGATGGGCGCATAGGCGCGCTATCAAGCAAGCTATCAAGTCACTACGGCGAGGCTGTAGCGTGGCAAATCAATACGACGTTTTTATATAACGGCGGTATGGCTGGACAAATCAAGTCGGTTGAGCTGGTCGGGCTAACTGGTCGAGTCAATAACGATAAAGATCCGCAGGTGTTTTTATCGTGGACAAGAAACGGCCTGACATGGAGCAATGAGCGTCTGCACCGTCAGGGCATGCGTGGACAGTATGATAAGCGCATCATTTGGCTGCGCGCTATCGGCATGTTTCGTCAGATGGTCGGGCTAAAGTTTCGCGGCTGTGATGACTCGCTAGCATCATTTACAGCGGTCGAGGTTGATGTGGAGGCTTTTGGTAATGGTGGATAGAAAACTAAAAATCCCGCGTGATGTACTGATGACCGTCTTTAATGGCGATTTGCAAGCGGTCAAAGCAATGGAGGGTTTGCAGCTATCGGCCTTTGACTTGCTACCCAAAGACATACAGCAGATTATCGAGACAGCAGCAGCGGACGCGCAGCAAGCATCAATGATTGCAAATCAGATACGCCAAAGCCTTGCGCCTTACCTAGCGGCTGTCAGCGTGCCTATAGCGACTAATACAGCCTTGCAAGCGGTATCGGTGTCAATAGATGGTCAAGACACGCTACAGGCTGTAAACGCTGGCTGCGACTGCCCACAAGCCCTACAAGCCGTATAAGGATAACAAGCATGACATTTATCAACAAGCAAGCCGCAGCGGTGACACTGGTAGCGGGTAGTAATACGCTTTATACACCGCTGTCAGACGCGCAAATTCGAGCGCTAACGATTCACAATCCAACAGCCGCAACCATCAGCTACACCATTGAGTATAACGGCCTAGCGCTTGTCTCACGCTCAATTGCGGAGGGTGCGACCGTGGTTGTCTCAGAGCTGTTTAACCAGCAGCTTAAAATCAGCGAGCCGCTGACCATGACAGGTGAAGACCTTAATGTCATGCTGACAGTGGTTGAAATCACGGGGTAGCTATGAGCATTCAGCAGGTCAAATTCGCCGACCATCAAGCCGAGATAACATCAATGATGATGAATATGCTGCATCTTGAGCCGCAAACGGTCGATATACCGATTGAGCGCTACATCCAACTTGACGAGATGGGCGTATTAAAGCCGTTTTTGTGGTTTGACGGTGAAATTATCAAAGGCATGGCCCTGCTGTTTGTCAGCCCATCACTACGCAATCAAGCCATTGTTGACACCTCCACTGATGCGATTTGGGTTAAGCCTGAATATCGAGGCCACAGCAGCGAGTTTGTGGACGGCATACGCGCACAGCTCAAGATTATGGGCGTTGATTACTGGTATATATCAAGCCGTGACAGCCATCCGATTGATGGATTTTTAATTAAAAACAACTTTGAGCCGCTTGAGCGGCTTTATTTTTGCGAGGTGTAACATGGGATTTGTTAAAGATGCTTTTGACACCCTGTCAGGTAAAGATGCAGCCAAGCAAGCAAGCAAGGATCAGCAGCAAGCAACCGAGCAAGGTATGGTAGAGCAGCGCCGCCAGTTTGATATCATGCAGCAGCTTATGCAGCCGTATGTTGATCAGGGAGAGGGCGCACTACAAAGCCAAAACAATCTGCTTGGACTAAATGGCAATGATTCCCAGCTTGCAGCAGTGGCGCAAATTGAAAACTCACCGTTTTTTAAATCACAGTATCAACAAGCGGAAAATGCGCTACTGCAAAACGCATCAGCAACAGGTGGTTTGCGTGGTGGCAATACACAGCAAGCCTTGGCAAATAGCCGATCAAATATGTTGTTTGGCAACGTACAGCAGCAACTGCAAAACCTGAGCGGCGTCGCAGCTAATGGGCAAAGCGCGGCGGCTGGCCTTGGCGGTCAAGCCATACAGTTTGGTAACAACATGGCGCAAGGTTATCAGGATATTGGCCAAGCAAAAGCAGGCTATCAGCTTGCAAAAGGACAAATTTACAGCGGACTGCTAAACCAAGGCTTACGCATGGGTGCAGCTGCTATGGGCGGAGGTTTTTAATATGCAACTGGCACAAAGTTACTTACAAGGCACACCAAACCCCTTTGGTGGCCTGCTTGAGGCTTACGGACAGGGACAGGTGCTGGGACAAAACCGCAACGCGATGCAAGCAGCACAAGCCGAGCAACAGCGCAAACTACGCGCGCAGAATATGCTCGAAACCTTGGACTGGAATGATCAAAACGCCATCGCCCAACTGGTAGCCCAATACCCTGAATACACCAAGGGCGCACAAGACTATTACAACAACATCAATGCCAAAGAGCAGCAAGCCATGCTTTTTGATATGAGTACCGCCATATCTGCGCTTGGTAGTGACCGCCCTGATATTGCGATTCAGGCAACACGCGACAAGGCCAATGCTTACGCTGACATGGGTGATGAAGCCAAGGCGCAAGAATACTCTATGATGGCCGAATGGATGACCCGTGACCCACAAGCAGCGCGTAAAGCGCTGATGATGAATTACGCGCTACTCAGTCCCAAAGACTCAGGCTCGAATTACAAAGATTACTCAAGCGCAGGTCTTGCCGAAGATATGGCTCCGTATGAGCAAGATCAGGCGGCGGCTGAAACCGCAGGAGCATACGCAGGCGCTAAAAAAGATATTGCACTAGCAGGGAATTATGACGCGTCAGCGGACAGAACAACCCAGCTCACGCCGTACGAACAGGCGGTGATGGAATCCGATGCGGCGCAAAATATGGCCACGGCATCATTGAAGCAGACGCAAGCCGACGACATCCCTATTGCTCGTGCAGACACACAAGCACAACAGCAAGTTGATAATGAAATTGCACAGATGAAACTGGCAATAAGCAGCGAGGCGAATGATATCAGACGCGGCCAGTTGCAGGCACAGCTTCAAGGCCTGCAATTCAAAAAAGCTCAGCTTGAGGCTGGTTTGACCGCAAAACAGATTGAAAGAAACCGACAGAGCCAAGTGCGCATGGCGGAGTTTCAGGGTCGTATGGATGATATTACCAGCGGGAAATCAACGGTAATGCGCCTACTCAACAACAAGAGCGGCTTACAATCAGCTGTGGGCGCGCTACAAGGTCGCTTGCCATCGGTCAGAGAAGACACGCGCCGCTTTGAGGGTGATCTTGAGACGCTGAAATCTCAGCAATTTTTAACAAACGTGCAGAAGCTGCGGGGCATGGGCGCGCTGTCCAATATGGAAGGCTCAAAGGTTGAACAAGCTATTGCAAACCTTGATCTGAAAGGTAGTGAGACGACGATACGCAAACAGCTGGGTATTATTTACGACTCTTTGATCAAGCTCGAAAAAGTAGCTCAAACCGAATACCAAGATTTGGTCTCCAATGTCCAGCAAAACCCAACCAATACATCCGCTGGGCGCAGCTATATGCAGTATGCCAATTAATAAGGTGATGACATGGCCTCACGCGAACAGTTAGAGCAGGCGATAAATAATCCAAATGTGCGTAAGTTTCTGGACTTAATTGCCCATACGGAAGGTACGGAAGGTAACGGCTATCGCACTGCTTTTGGTGGTGGTCGTTTGCCAAGCCTTAATGACCATCCGCGCTACCTAAAATCATTTAAGCAAAAAAACGGCGAGACCAATAAAACCAGTGCAGCAGGCCGCTATCAGTTTTTGCGACCAACATGGGATAAATTGGCGCGTAAATACGGCCTAAGTGATTTTGGCGCAAGAAACCAAGACCTCGGCGCGGTGGCGCTGCTGGCTCAATCAGGCGCACTCCAGCATGTCTTAAATGGAGATTGGCGCACAGGCGTGCAAAAAGCGGGACCAATATGGGCAAGTTTGCCAAGCGCTCCCAAAGAGTATAGCCAGCCTACACGGTCTTGGCAGAATGTTAGTGAATTCATGGGCGGTCAAGGTGGCGCTATGTCAACACAATCAATGACCAATGCACAGAAGATCAAGATTTATCAGGCCTACAAAGGCGGCAAAATGAGCGCTTTTGAAAAGGCCCAATACGAAGCGGATGTTAATGCGGGTGTGGTCCAGATGCCCAAGGGCGGCAAGCTCCTAACCACATCTAGCAAACCCAAAACAAGTGCAAGCGGCGCGCAAGAGTTGCCGCTGTCAGTTGCGCTGGCGTACAACAATGGCGAAATGGATGATATGTCAGTAGCGCAGCTTGATGCTGATATAAAATCAGGCATTGTGCGAGCGCCCAAGGGTATTAAGCTACAAAAACCCAAACCTAAAGGCCTTGTAGGACGCTCAGCCGACAAATTAGGCGCTGCTGGCGATAAGATAATTGACAACCAGTTAGATGACGGCGGCGTATCAAATGTGGTTGGCGCGGCTGATGCGGCGGTAGGCGTAGCTGGCGGCATGGCTGATCTGGCTATGACAGGCTGGTCAGGCCTTGGAGGTATGGCTGGCGCAGCAATGCGAGGGCAACCTGTTATTGACGGTTTTGGCAAAGGTGTAAGCAATTACGAGCAAACAGGCGTAAGCGAAGGCTTAAAATCTTTGGCAACACCGCGTACCCAAACGGGCGGCGCTCTTATGGATGTACTGGGCATTGCTGATGATGCGATTGTCAGCGCAGGTGATGCCGCATATGAAGCAACAGATAGCCCCGCTGTAGGGGCGGGTGTGCAAACAGCTCTCAGTGGCCTTGGTTTTTTGGTGCCGCTGAGAGCAAAACGCAAAGGCGCAGCAGCGTCAGAATCAACCACAACGCGCCCAAAGCTAACACCTGAAGAGGTGCGCGCAAGAGTAAGAGAAGCTGACAATAGACGTGCTGATGGGTCAAGAATAGGACTTACAGAAGCGCCGCCCGTCCCGCGTCAGATCACACCGCTTGAGGCCTATCAAAATGCGATGTCAAGAAGCACAGGCGACTTATCGGCGATGGCCTCAAATCTTGATAATATAAACGCACAAGGAGCGCAAAATGCGGCGCGTATCAACAACATTGATACAACCCCGCGTCCTGACTACTCAAACGCACAAGCATCACCAGCGCCAGAGGTTGTTATTAGCGAGGCCGCGCCGAGACAGCCAGTAACTGCGGCCAGTATTGAGCCTTTACTTGACCTCGATGCGTCTAAGCCCAGCGTATCGGGGGCACCTGTTAATATACAGGGGTTGCGTGCCGAAGTATTAAAAAGCCTTGGTATCCCTGATGAGAGCGTGCGTAAAGGCGCTATCACAAACAACATAACCCAACTGGAGCGAGAAAAAGCGCTGTCTAAGATGGATAATGATGCTGGCATTGATATGCGTGACAAGCTCGATAGCGAGTATCGAGCCATGAACAGTTATGCAAATGATATCATCGAAGTTGATATCGGTGCTCGTCCCAATGCCAGTCCTGAGAGCCGTGGACAGGTTGTTATTGATGCGCTGCAAAACTACAAAGATTGGTATAAGGAGCAGGTGCGCGCCGACTACGCGAAAGCCGATGAGATCACTGGTGGCGTGGGTGGGATACTGCTTGATGAGTTTGCAGGCGACTTGTCTAAAAATAGCAACTGGCAGGGTAAAAAGTCAAATCAGCAATTAAGACGTGGTATCAACTCGTATCTTAATGAGATGCAGCTGATTGGTGATAAGGGCAGCATACGCCCAATGACGGCGAAACAAGCCGAAGGTTTACGCCAGTACATTAATAGCCAATGGTCACCTGATAGCGCTGGTTTGATCGGTCGCATCAATGAAAGTATTGACATGGGAGTGTTTAGAACGCTTGATGATAATGGCTATCTGACAGCGCGCAACCGTTACCGCCAGTATAAAGAGATGTTTGAGAACCCAAAAGGTATCGGCAAGTTACTGGACATGGACGGCATCAACCGCAAGGTATCGCCTGAAATGGTCGGTCGCAACATGCAGCTACTGGCCGCCAAAGACGGCGCGCAGTTCCGACACATTTACAATCTGCTTGAAAATGTGCCTGACACTATAAAGTCACAAGCAGCGCGTGCCAAGTCCGAGATACAAGCTATGATAGCCGAGTCTGTACTGGGCAAGGCTGGCCTAAAGTCCATCAGCAAAGAATGGGCCCAGTATCGCAAACGTGGCGATGACGGAAATTACAAGGCCGCTGCTATCTTTGGTGACGACGTAGCGACCAAGATCGACACTTATGTTGCTGGCCGTAATATCTTGCAGCATCAAGACCCCAACCCATCGGGCACAGCCACCACAGCGGCAAACCTTGAGACTTGGAACAGCCCTGAAAACATCGCTGGCGCAACGGTCGGCATGACCGGAGGGCTGTTATCAGGTGGGAATGCAGCAATAGCTGTAGGCGCAGGGTTAGCGGGTAAAGTGGTGCATCGAAAAATCAGAGACGCACTCAGCAATAGACAGTCTAGAGCTGAGTTTGATGATTCGGTAAACCCGCAGCGTGCCGAAACATACCGCGCCGCTAATGACCAGTTGATTAACGATGTCATCAATACTAGCGAGATGCAGACGCTGATTGACGAGTTTGAAAAAACAACTCCCAACCAGACCAAGATGCAAGTATTACAGAGAAAGCTCGCTAAGACTAAGGAGTGGCGGGACTACGTGAAGACATTACCCCCTAAAGCACGCCAAGCAGCGGCAAAGAATGCTGATATCTTGATGCTTATTACCCAGGGCGCAAACTCACAAGACAATGATGCACTAAAGACAACCTTTTGATATATTGAAGCTATCTGCAAACAGGATAGCATCATGGAAAACTTTAGAATGTTTTTGATCAGGTTGTTGCAAGTATTGTGGGCGCTTCTGGGAATGAGTATTGTCTTGACGATCGTAGTAGAGCATACGTTTGTCTATTTCTTTGGGTTTGGATTGTTTTTTGGTGTGCCGCTAGTTATTTTGCAATATCTTATATTTGCAAGATTGAACCCTTGGGAGCTTTTTGATGGCAGAATTAAAGAAAATTTAGAGAAGTAACAAGCCCCAAACAACCGCCGCCTTAATTGGCGGCTTTTTTTTGCCCAAATTTTGGAGATTGACACATGGCCTTACGCACCCCGCTACCTGTGCAGCCAAACCTATATATGACCGATGGCGCAGGTCGCCCTCTTGATGGCGGTCAGGTGTATTTTGGTGAGGCAGGCAAAGACCCTGAATCACATCCAGTTGATGTTTTTTATGATGAGCTGCTTACTATTGCAGCAGTACAACCTGTGGCGACTAAAAACGGTTTTTTATACGCGAATGGCAATACGATTGGCATTTATGGCACAGCGACAAGCTACAGCGTTAAAGTGTTAGATGCTCACGGCGTGGAGGTGTTGTATCTGCCAAATATGAGCCGTCTTGATGACTTTGGCGCCGTTCTTGCGGCAGAAACACAACGAGCTGTTAATGCCGAACAAGAGCTGCAAGCGGCTGTAAATAATGTGGCAGGAAACGCGAATCAGTCTATTGCTGAACTTGAGGAAAAGACTGCTGGCGATGTGTCTGACCTGCAAGTCAAAGATGTAGCACTGCAAAACCAAATCAACAGTATCGGCGGTGGCAAAAAAGCCTACGAAACCGAGGCGCTGATGGTCGCAGATAAGGCCAACATCCCCGCTCACACTAGCATTGACGTAAGTAACGATCCAGATCCCGCCAAAAATGGCACATACACTTACAACGGCACGGTGTTTGCCAAGTCAGATTACGATCCTCAAGCAGTGATACTAAGCAAAGTTATCAATGCGTTTGATACCAAAGCAATTATGGAGGCAAGTGGGCTACCTGATGGTAGTTTTGCGAGTGTATCTAGCGATTCCACATCGTCAAATAATGGCGACTATAAAAAGATGGCTGGCGTTTGGGTTAAGACTGATTATGACCCTGTTAGGATATCTAGATTACAAGCCGCCCTGCTGTCGTCGTTTGGCGACTGGTTGACCACTGAATCCAAGATCTCCATAGAAAGTCTGAACGAAACAAACCTCCGCTATCTTGTCGCTCGGGCTGTCAAGAAAATTGCAGTGTTAAACCCTGTTAATGGTAAGAAATACAAAATCAACTCGGTTTTTAAAAATGCCGCTGGCTTAGGCAGTCGTGTTGTTGTTAGCGATGATGATGGCGTTGTTTCGTCAGTTATAATACCAGAGGACACTGTTGTGTCAGGTATTATCGAGTATGCTTTGTCAGGCGCTGTCAGCACGGGCAGTATTGCTGCATCTGTTGTTATTGACTGGGATGAAATAACAAACAACAGCATTAGCAACAATCTAGACTTGTTTATTGATAACACAAAGTACAAAGACTATTTTGCAGTAAAAGCAAGCACTGAGAGCAACACTCTGTCTATAGCAGATCTAAGCAAGCTCAATAGATTACAAGCGCCGACATGGTTAGATGTGAGTTATGTTGTTCAGTTTTTAGCATTAACAGATATCCAAAAGAAAGCCGCAAATGCTATAAGAGGTATTGATGTTATCGGAGCTGATAGCTCTACTGTATTAAGATTTTCCACTATCGGCAAAAATGACACAAATTTCGCGACTAGAGTTATTGTCCTTAACGGGGATGGAACAATTGTTAGTCGCTATGACTCACCAAATTCAGTCACTAAAAAGGGTTTGGAAAACCTAAATATCCCTGAATGGCAAAATAGTGGTATATCGCTAAACATAACGATTGACTGGGACGAAGTGCCGCAAGGACTACCTTTGTCTGGCGTATTTCCTGTCTATATAAACCCTAACACTAAAAACTTTGCTCAATCAAAGCTCTTGTCTCAAAAAAATGCTTTGGATATTTCTGTACTACAACAACAGGGTGGTGCAAGCGGTGCTACGGCGTTAACAATCCCTAGTAAGCCATATAAAGTTAGCGTTGCAGGGTCATCTATCACATGGGGTCAAGGCTATCTCGGTGAGGGTAGCTACGTAGGAGAACTCGAAAAGATATTGCGTAACCAGCACGCGACGACGCTACACGCCAATGCCATCGCTCCGAGCGAACCCTCACTGACAGGTAGTGATTTTTACCAAGGGTCTGCAAAAATAATTAGTGGTACTAACAAAGAGGTATCGTTTTTACTAGATGGCGATGAATTAAGTTTGTCGCTGGGTCTAGAGCGTGAAAATACGGGAGCAAGCATTGTTGAGTTATATGTTGATGGCTCGCTCTACGATACATTTAACACCGCTACCAATCCAAGTGTCGATAAGTCTCAAACATTTAATGGCGATGGTAGTGTTATCAAGTTTAACCTGGATGACGCCTTTACTTATGGCCATAATGTTACTGTTGCGGGTGCTGCGCAGACAGGTAGCGTCAACACGCGAATATCAGGTGCAGCGATACCAGCCGCCGATGATTACATGGTAATAAGACGCTACGACAGCGCTGCAAATAAGGTTGTACATGCTCTGTGGTTTAAGACCGCGCCCACAGGGACTATTACTGTGGATTATAAATATGGTGAGAACATCCGCCATTTGAAAGGCACTATCGACAGGGTTGGCGCAGGTTATGATACAGCATTGGAGAGCCCATACGGGGATGGTGCTACGTCCTACGACCCCACTCAACCGAGCGCGCTATCGAGTGGTTTTGGTTTCAGAGAATCGGACGAGCGAAGTGTTAAGACTTGGCGGTTTGCAGAGCAAAAAACTCGTACTTTTAAATTAAAAATCAAGTCATTGCATTCGAGCGCGACTGGCGGTACCCCATACGTGATTTTAAACTTTGCTACAAATCGTATGCACCACATCCAAAATGCAGGCATCGGCGGCTGGGACGCGAGCGAGTTAATAAGCGATGCGATAAAACTAAACACCATCGACTACGTTATTGGGTTTAATCCCGATATCGTATTGATTGAGTCTTGCACTAATGATGATGCTACGACAGGCGTGTTTAAGGCGCATGTAGTGCGCACTGGAGTCTCGTCGTCTGAAATCCTAGCGTCAGGATCAGCCAACTGGTTTACCGCGATATCAGGCACGACCGAAGATAAAACCATTAACGATGTGCGCATACCGATTGTCGCTATTGACCGCAATACGGTCACGCTATCGCCAAGTGTAGTCGATACCAATATTGCTGTGGGCGATACAATTGCTATTGGCGACTATGGTGGCAATCATGAGCGCGTCGCAGTCCGTACAATTAAAGCGTACGACAACGCAGCAAAAAAGATTACGCTTAACCGCTCGATATCAGCAGAACACTTTAAGCAAGCGGCAACGCTAAACGATATGCTTTCTGAGTTTGTTACAATCTACAACGCGCCCAACTGGGTCGCTAACGTGACCACGCTCATCGATACTTTGAGCAACGACATTCCAGATTGCAAGGTCAATATAGCGACCGCAGGCATCCCTCATTTTTATTTGCGCAAGCTATTCGGTTACCGCGAGCTAGGGCAGAAGTTAGCGAGACAAAAAAACGTGGGGTTTGTTGATTACTACGCTGCGACTTACGGTTATCAATACTCACAACCAGTAGCAGCACACCAGACCATAACCAGCACGGGTGACACGACATATACACTCGCTGGCGGCGGCTATGTATTTGCTGATCCCAAAGTTTTTGTAGATGGCGTTGAGCATAAAGAGTTTAGGGTAGTTGGCGGTCTGTCTAAATCATGGGCTGCTGGAATAACCAGCCCAACACTGTCTAACACAAGCAACATAACTCAGCCATTTAAGCTCATTTTTGATAACGACGCGCCCACAAACGGAGCCTCTATTGTTGTTAAGCGATCAGCGACAGTTTGGGCAAATGATTACTGCCACCCTACGCCACCGCAAGGGCTGTTTGTACTAGGTCAGGCTGCTAGCAAGATATTAAAAGACGTTAATTAAACCAACCCCTTAATTGGGGTTTTTTATTGTTTAAATTTTGAGGATTGATGATGCAAAAAATCATATGGGGGGTCTTATGGCGGCTATCCATGGTCTTTGGCTACCCGTTTTTAGCAAGCGCGCAAAAAACGCACGCTCATGAAGCGAATGCAATGGATTTGCCGCCAGCGGTCGTAAACAACAGTTTAGAGCAACTGGCCCACACGCACAGCTTTAGCTTAATACTTGGCGCGTGTCTTGCTTTTTGGGTGGTTGGCGCTGTTATCGGGACGTTATATCCAACGCCTGATGATCTAAAAACAACTGAAATTAACCCTTGGCTGCGATTTTTAATATGCCTGTCGGGTGGATTTGCGGCATTTTTGTGGGTACTAAATAGCGATAAGACGCTTAGCGTATTGATGCCTCTTTGGGTGGGCGGTGTCGCGTTTGTCTCACCCCATCTGATCCAGCTTGTGCCAAAGATTGTTAAAAGCAAATTAGGCATGGGAGGTAAGTCATGATATGGGTAATGATCTTAATCACTGCAATCTTGCTCAATTTTATACCAGACCGGTTTTTTAATAGCAATTGCTGTCACACTTATCGCGGCTTGGTTGTTGTTAGTGTAGCAGCCCTTATAGGACTTACTGATCACAATGTAATAGCCGCCACAGTGCTTATCGCTGGGCTACTAATAGCAATTTACGGCGACAGCTACGAGCACCCGACAGGATAACAAATAACCCGCCCTCGCTTTGAGGGCTTTTTTTGGAGTTTGAAAAGATGACACACACTATGAGTGATACACTACAAAAGGACGATGTTTTTATTTGGGCCCGTAAGCATCAGGCAAAAGGCTATTTGATACAAGATCAGGTTGATGCTATTGATGAGCTGCTTGAGCGGTTTAGTCCAGTTGAGACACAGCAGCTACTATCAAAAGTAAATGGCTGGCCTATTACTGCAGGTCGTAAAATATCAGCTGCTGGCCTTGAGTTGATCAAGGAGCGCGAAGGCTTACGCTTAAACGCTTATCAAGACACTGGTGGTGTTTGGACTATTGGCTATGGTCATACGTCAGCCGCAGGTGGTATGCGTGTTTATCAGGGTCTGACTATCACGCATCAGCAAGCAGAGCAGCTATTGCAAGATGATTTAGCGCGCATGACATACCCAGTTATTGACGATTTGGTAAAAGTGCCACTGACGCAAGGGCAGTTTGATGCACTATGCTCGTTTATCTACAATTTAGGGGCAACGCAGGTAAGCACGTCAACACTATTAAAACGACTAAACCAAGGGCGCTACCAAGACGCGGCCGCCCAATTCGGGCGCTGGATTTATGATAACGGCCAAAAACTAAACGGTTTGATCAGTCGCCGCGCAGCCGAGCGAGATTTGTTTTTGTCTTAATCATCAAAACTAGACTTACGCTCCAACCCACTAAAATGCTCACGTAGCTGCAGCAATCGTTGCTCAAGCTCAGCATTATCAAGCGCTGATACGTCATCTGACAAGTCGGCGCTGTCACTTACTGCGAGACTGTAGAGTGCATCTATGATGATTTTATAATCTGTATTGTCGAGCTGCATTTTTAAACCCCACTCTTTAACCCATCCAGATAATCGGCCCACGCCTGAAGCATTTCGCGGCGCTCGTCAATCCATTGCACGCGGTTGTATGCACGTCCGTTGGGATCGCGTACTTGATGGCCCAGCTGCATCTCAATATATCGATAGTCGTACTTAAAGCGCTCCTCAAGTAGTGTGCGGCCGATTGCTCTAAACCCCTGACTGGTCTGCTCACTGCTGTCAAACCCCATGCGCCGTAATGCTTGGTTAAGCGTGTTTTCAGACAGCGGCCTTGCTGTGGTCGTAACAGATGGAAATGCCAGCTCGCTGTTTTTGTACTCTCGCATCTGCTGCAGTATCTCGACGGCCTGAGTCGGTAGAGGTGTGACCATCTTAACCTTGGTTGATTTGGTGGTTTTTGATGGTGTGTACGTCCACAGCCCTTTGTCCAGATCCACGTCAGACCATTTGAGGTGTCGCACCTCCCCAGGGCGTGCAAAAACCAGTAGGGCAAAATATAGCGCCTTGCGGGTGATAAAGTGGCCTTGGTAGCCATAAATGCACTGGACCAGCTCAGCAAGCCGCGCCTCATCAAGTATCGCAGGGTTATGCCGCGTCTCTCCACTCTTAAACACGCCGCGTAGGTGGATTGCTGGATTGCTGTCTGTGCGTCCTGTGGCGATTGCATAGGCCATCACTTGGCTGATCATCGTCCGCATCTTTTGCAGCTTGGTAAAGTGCCCCGCTTGCTCGACTGGTCGCAGCACTGTCAAACAGTCAGCAGTGGTAATGTCAGCCACTGGCTTGTTGCCTATGGTCGCCAAAATCTCGTTAATATAGCTTTGCATTTTGGCGGTGGTGCCAGCGCTGTAATCTTTGGTAGGTAACCACTCATCAAATACGGATTTAAAGTCCGCTCGCATCCGATTGCGCTCAGCGTCCGCGTCTGCCTTAGATTGCGCTTTAGGGTCAATATGGCGTGCTATCAGCTCGTCACACTCAGCGCGGCGTTTGCGTGCGTCAGCAAGTGATATAGCGGGGTAGCGTCCGAGTCGGTACATATCAGACACTTTGCTGTATGGCCTTGTGTACTGGTAATACCATGTTTTGGTACCAGATGCTGCGATATTAAGCACCAAGCCGCCGCCGTCATACAGTCGATACGGTTTATCTTTGGGCTTGGATTTCGCGACCTCGGTATTGGTGAGCGGTCTTGTTGTTTTGGCCATAACAGTAAAAATCCAGTTATAAAACAGTAAAAGGGGTAATTACTGCCAAGTTTACTGTTAATAAACTGAGATTGCTATAGACACGCTGAGACAACATGAGACATAAAAAAAGCCCAAACGCTTATAACGTTTGGGCTTCTTAGACACGTTGAGACAACGTGAGACTTTCAATTGGTACCAGTGGTCGGACTCGAACCGACACGCTTATTAGGCAACGGATTTTGAATCCGTCATGTCTACCAATTCCATCACACTGGCATGTGAGTTGATAATGATTATATCAAAGTATAATGACTATCGAATCTGGCTACAGGCTGTCTGTATAGGATGCGTATTATAGCAAGATTTTTTGAGCCGTCAAGTCTTATTTTAAAAATAATCCTCTTTTTTTGATTGGGCTCAACTAGACGTGCTTAACCGACAAACGCACGCTCAACCACATAGTCGGCTTGAACTCCCATACGTGGTGATACTGTGAGGCCATAGCCGTCTAGCAATTCTGATACATCAGCGTTAAACGGCATGCTACCGCAGATCATAACGCGGTCGTCTTCTTTGTTGATAGGCGGTAGGCCGATGTCTTCAAAGAATTTGCCTGAGCGCATTAAGTCTGTGATACGACCTTGGTTTTTGAAATCTTCACGGGTCACGGTTGGATAATAAATAAATTTCTCACGGAACCATTCGCCAAAAATTTCATCATTAGGCAGTTCGTTTTCGAACATATCACGGTAGGCAAGGTCTTTGGTATGGCGTACACCGTGTACCAAAATAATTTTGTCAAAGCGCTCATACACTTCAGGGTCGCGAGCAAGTGCCAAGAATGGGGCAAGGCCAGTGCCTGTGGAGAGCATGTACAAATGCTTACCCGGTAGTAGGTCGTCCAGTACCAAGGTGCCTGTGGGTTTTTTGCTGACCAACAGCTCGTCGCCAACTTTGATATGCTGCAAGCGCGAGGTGAGTGGGCCGTCTTGTACTTTGATGGAGAAAAATTCTAAATGCTCTTCGTAGTTGGGGCTGGCAATCGAGTAGGCGCGCAGTAGTGGTCGACCATCAACGACGATACCGATCATCGCAAACTCGCCGTTACGAAAGCGCAAGCCATCATCGCGAGTGGTCTTGATACTAAATAGCGCGTCATTCCAGTGATGAACCTCTGTGACCGTTTCGGTGCGAAGTTTTGACATAAAGTCCTCGTTAATTACTCGTGATGATATCAATTGGGGTGAAATAACAATATGTATGACCAGCAGCGCTGCGGCATAGGGCCTGCTGCTTGCGTCAATGACCAAAATTGCTGGGTGGTGCTTACATCGCTGCGGGCGTGGTGGCGTGTCGATGTGAGACGCTGGCGGCGCGGATGGCGGATGTAAGCCATTCTCAATATATATTCCCGATCATCATAACAAACTTTAAAATAAAAATCCGCCAAGCAAGATGCTTGTAGCATGATAAAATGGAATATCGTTAGCGAAAAATCTTGCATACTGACGGGTTGGTATGACAGATATTGGTTTGAGTGTTGAGGAAGTTGGGTTATGTTGTGTCATGTTGCACCAATCATCGGCCACCACCGTGCGCCGTTATCACAAAAATTTGGCGCACCGCGTCAGCCCAACTTGGTGCCCTTGACCAGTGTGATTGAAATGGTCACGCCTTATGATACGCCAGCGGCATTTGCGGGCTTGGAGGCGTTTAGCCATATTTGGCTCAGTTGGCAGTTTCATCACAACCATATTAAAAAGGACAATATAGAGACGTCTGACTTTCGGGCGCAGGTACGACCGCCACGACTGGGCGGCAATCAAAAAATTGGCGTGTTTGCCAGTCGCAGTATGTATCGCCCCTCGCAGCTGGGGCTGTCTGTGGTCAAACTTGAGCGAGTAGAGGTGCTACAAGGTCGGGCGCTGCTGGTTATCAGCGGGGCGGATATGATCGATGGCACGCCAATCATCGATATTAAGCCTTATGTGGCGTATAGTGATGCACAGATGGCCGCCGTTAGCGGCTTTGCCCCTGACGCACCAGCGGCGCAAACGGTAGAGATGCAGCTGCAGGCGCGTGAGCAGTTTGCCCATATTGTGGCAAAGAGTCAGCAAAAAAATGGCCAGTCTGGTCAAGCCAGTAGTGTTACTGCGTTGCTGGCTCGCATGCAGCATCAATTGCAACCTGAAGATGCCAAGCTTATTAGCGCTTTAGTCGCTCAAGATCCGCGTCCAGCGTATCGTCGCGCCCAGCGTAACATACCTTTTGTCATGCGCTATAAAGGTGTTGATGTGACGTTTTGCCAAGCAGAGCAGGGTGTACTACACATTACCGCCATTGAATCCATAGCGTGATAGCACGCTTGGGTTAATGATTTGTTTTGGGACTTTCGGTGCTGGCAATGACGCGTTAGTATGAGTGACGAATTCAGCGTTGTACCCACATAATAGAAGAGAGACTATGGCCGCTCCCGATTTTTCCTTGATTATTGATTTGCGTTGGTGCTTAGATGAGCTGTTGGCCGATCGAGTGATCGACCAGCGCGGCTACAATTTGGTCATAACCAGTCGCCGCGAAAAAGGCCAGCACCCACTGGTGACCATCGGCGATTTTGGCTTATCAAATGGTCATGACCCTGACAAAAAACTGACGCTCGCTTGGCTCAATCAATGGCTGGCGGCCAAGGCAGGCATGCCAATGGTACGCATTGACCCGCTAAAGACGGATGTGCCTGCCATCACCCAGTTGATGTCGTTTGAATACGCACGCACGCAGCACATACTGCCAGTTGAGGTGCATGAAGCCGAGGTGGTTATCGGTACCGATCAGCCATTTTATCGTGATTGGCAGCACAATATTGAAAAAATTATCGCTCCGCGCTCATACCGCACGGTTTATCTGAGCCCCGATCAGATCAATCGCTATCGACAAGAGTTTTATCAGGTCACGCAGGCGATTGCCAGCGCCAATACCTTGCACAAAACCGCCGCCGCTGATGTGACCAATGTCGAAGCCTTATTGCAATTAGGCGATAATACCAATCCTGACGCCAACGACCAGCATATCGTCAAAGTGGTGGATTGGCTGTTGCAATATGCCTTTGAGCAGCGTGCCAGTGATATTCATCTAGAGCCACGCCGCGAGACTGGTAAAGTACGGTTTCGTATTGATGGCGTATTGCATACCGTTTATGAGATGCCAGTGGCGATTATGGTCGCGGTCACCGCCCGTATCAAAATCTTAGGCAGGCTCAATGTCGCCGAAAAACGCAAACCCCAAGATGGCCGCCTAAAGACCCGTATGCCAAACGGCATGGAAACCGAGCTGCGTCTCTCAACCTTGCCAACTGCGTTTGGTGAAAAGCTGGTGATGCGTGTTTTTGACCCTGCGGTATTGGTGCGGTCTTTTGCCCAGTTGGGATTGTCGGGCAAGCAGTTGGCAACGTGGCATGAGCTGACCGCGCATCCCAATGGCATTATTTTGGTCACAGGCCCCACAGGTTCGGGTAAAACGACCACACTGTATAGCACGCTGAAGCAGTTGGCGACCGAGCAGGTCAATGTCTGTACTATTGAAGACCCCATTGAGATGATTGAACCGACGTTTAATCAGATGCAGGTCAATTCAAGTATCGGGTTACATTTTGCCGATGGTATCCGCTCATTGATGCGCCAAGATCCTGATATCATTATGGTGGGTGAGATTCGCGATGCTGAAACCGCCAACATGGCAGTGCAAGCATCACTCACTGGTCACTTGGTACTGTCGACCTTGCACACCAATGATGCCCCAAGCTCGCTGACACGTCTGCATGATTTGGGCGTGCAGCCATTTTTGAGTTCAGCGACCATATTAGGCGTGATGGCGCAGCGCTTGTTACGGACGCTGTGTCCGCACTGTAAGCAGGCGGTGACGGTGACCCCAGAGAGCGAGATTGCCATTCAGTGGCAAGAGTTGGTGCAGCCGTGGCGCGCGGCTTTACCTGCGCAAGTATATACCGCCATTGGCTGCGAGCATTGTCGTCATACGGGATATCAAGGGCGCTTAGGTCTCTATGAGATCATGCCATTATCCAACGAGCTTAAAAAACTGGTCGCCGCTGATGCTAAGTTGGACATCATCAAGCAGCAGGCCTACCGTGAAGGGGTGCAACCGCTGCGTCTATCAGGCGCCAAACGTATCAGCGAGGGCGTGACCACGATTGAAGAGGTCATGCGTATCGTACCGTTAGATTGAATATGATGTTAAAAAAAGAGAGTATGTATGTTTACCGATAGTCACTGTCACTTAAACCGTTTGGATTTGACCCGTCATGATGGCGAGTTGTCAGGCGTGATTGATGCGATGAAAGCAGCCAACGTCACTCGCGCAATGGCCATTATGTGCGATTTTGCCGAATATGATGAAATTGCCAATATGGTCAGCACTTATAATGATGATAGCTTGCACTTGGGGATGAGTGTGGGCATCCATCCATGTGAGGATATTGCTGTATTGCAGTCAGCAACCACAGAGCGACTGCTTGAGACCGCGAGCGCCGATCACGTTTGGGCAATCGGTGAGACGGGCCTTGATTATCACTGGTCGATCGATAATAAGCGTGAGCAGCAGGCGAGTTTGGCGCGCCATATTCACGCCAGCCAAACGCTTAAAAAACCGCTGGTTGTCCATACCCGTGAAGCCAAGCACGACACTATTGATATTTTAAAAGCTGAAGGGGCAGAGCACGGTATCATTCACTGCTTTACCGAGGATTGGGAAACGGCAAAACGTGCGCTTGATTTGGGCTTTTATATCTCTTTTTCAGGTATTGTCAGTTTTAAGAATGCCCAAAGCCTACGTGATGCGGCGCAAAAAGTACCCAAAGATCGTTTATTGATTGAAACAGACAGTCCTTATCTCGCGCCCGTGCCCAAGCGTGGTAAGTCAAACGAGCCAGCATTTGTACCTTATGTTGCCAGCTGCCTTGGTGAGTTGTACGGCACCAGTGCCGAAGATGTGGGACAATTGACGACAAAAAACTTTGAGAATCTGCTGGCGCAATATTCTTAAAATCGTTATGCTATGACTAGCCAGTCATGTGCTGGCGTTATTCCTTGCTGTAGTATAAGGCGCCCTCGTGGCAAGGAGCCAGTGCCCTACTTTTCCCAAAAATAATATCAAAAATACGTATACCAAGCCGCGCTGCGGTCAATAGGCGCGCAGACGGTTAGCTTCTAGGAGAGATTATGAGTCGTCAACATCAGTTTAAAGTGCGAGAAGAAAACATCTTAGCCATGGCGGAGCAGTTGTTATTAGAGTCGGGTGATGGAGATATCACGCTAGACAGTTTGGCAGACCAACTGGATTTGGCAAAAGGGACGTTATATAAACATTTCTCAAGCAAAGATGAGCTGTACCTGCGTATTATCATCCGCTATGAAGAGCAGCTGTTTGATATCAATCGTATTGACGATGGCCCCTCTGCTGGTGTGGCGCGTATGATTTTTCAGCAGTTGCTCAATCCGCAAAAAGCCATGCTGCTCAATCAAATCGAAGAACGTCTGGCGGCTTCAGCTACCGGTCTAAACCGTTTGTTTGGTGAGCTTTATGACATTCGTCGTCAGCGTATGAAGCGTTTGATTGATATTGTTAGCGCCTATCTAAAAGATGAGCGCAGCAGCCTAAGCAGCCGTGATTATTTGTCCTCCATTTGGGCGATGGGTCAAGGCGGAGCAGGGTTATTAAACTCCAGCTTTTATCAGCGTTATTTGGGTCGCCGTGATACCTTGCGCTACGCTTTTATCATGCAAATGCTAGAGCTGCCCAGTCATTATCCGACCTATGCCCCTGATGAAGAGGTGCATGATGAAGACATGCATGAGCTGGTCGAGCAGATCGATACTGAGTCTGAAGCGCATCGCAATACCACGTATTGATTAACTTACGCCCTCTGTACGTTTGTCAAAGGCCTGCCATGTCAGCTACGATTCACACGCTTATGCCTCCAGCTGACCAGATGTCTGAATTGGCCACAAATACCATGACAATCTCCAGTCACACACCAAAAAACGCCTTACCAGCAGCTGTCAAACCAACGGCGGCTGTTGATGCTAGTGATGTCCGCATGAGTAGGGTGACAACTCAAGCACAAAGTGGCTTTACTTTGGTCGAGATGATCGTGGTGGTGGTGATCTTGTCTATTTTTGCGGGCATGATCAGTCTGTCGGTTGGCAGTAGTGAATCACGTAAAAACTTAGCATTTTATGAGCATTTAACCGACTCACTCAGTTATGTGCGGCTATTGTCCGCTGAACGTATGCAGCCGATGGGCATGAGCTTACAAGCGGACAAACAGGGTCAGATCACACCCGTTATCGTCACCTTATCCAATCCTTATATCCGTTATCAAACCCCAGCGCCGAGCCAAGATGGAACCCCAAAAAGTGCCATGGAACTGTCGGCTGACTTATCTGGTTTGGGCAGTAGTGAGGCGGCAGCACCGACGCCGAGTTGGGATATTGAATCAGAAGTCACACTACCAGCGCTACCGCCTGAGGTGCAAATCAGCATTCAAAGCTTAGAGGCCAGTGGCAGCAGTACCGTCAGCGGCGCTATGGCCTCACCTGATCGCGAGCTGCAGCCGTGGTTTACTGGTCAAGCCGTTCCCCAAGTGCTGTGGTTTGGTACGGGACAAGCAGCCCCTGTCACTATTGAGGTACGGCATCAATCGCGGCTGGTTGGGGAGGTCATCACCATTATGCCTGATGGCAGTATGGTACTGGGCACTAAGGCAAACTAATGGCAATCAAAAAAACATACCCGCCGCATCATGTCAAAGTCGTATCTACTCGTCAGCCGCGCCGTGAAAGTGGCTTTACCTTGATTGAGGTGATGGTGGCACTTGCTATCTTAGCGGTGGTGGCAGTGGCTGCCAGCCGCGCCAGTAGTGCCTATCTGCGCTCGGTTGATATTTTGCGCACGCGCACTTTGGCGCACTTTGTGGCACAAAATGCGGCTGCTGACTTGCGTATTCAAGACACGTGGCTCAGTGCCAATCAAACGCAAATGGTCAGCGCGCAAGGCCGTGATTGGCAAGTCGCCATGACGGTCAATAACAGCATCTCGCCGGCACTTAAACAGGTCAATATCAGCGTTGCGCCAGTCGTCGATGGTGAAGCGCGTACTGCCGTGACCGATATCGATATTTTGCTCAGTAATGACAAACAAGATGTGGGTAACTTGGACTTGAGCGCGCTTGGCGGCAGTGGGAGCCAGCAATGAAGCATGAGCGCGGCTTTACCTTGCTTGAAATGATGGTTGCGATGGCGATATTTGCCATGCTTGCCCTTGCAGGCTGGCAGGTGTTCGATGGGGTGAACCGCGCCCGCGAGCGAGCACAATATCATGCCGATCAGCTGGCTGATTTGCAGTATGCGTATTTGCAATTGCAGCAAGATATGGGACAAATCCTCGCCTATCAAGCACCAATGTTGCAAGCAAATGGCGATGCCAATACGGACAGTGCTCCAAGTCCCGAAGGCAACGCACCTACCAATGCGCCTGTATCTGAGGCGCAACCGTTTATGCAACTGAGCGGTGAGCAGCTCAGCTTTGTACGCTTTGCCGATCCTGATCCGCGCTATCAAAGTAGTCCCAGTATTCAGCGCGTGGCCTATGTCGTCGCTGGTGAGCGTTTGATTCGCCGCCAATACTTGCAATTACAAGGCACGGGCGAAGACATCAGCCTAGACAGCGTGGTGTTGGAGGGTGTGACAGACGGGCGCTGGCAGGCGTATCTGCCAGAGGCAAGTGATACCTTTCCAAGTGAAGCAAATGACACCAGCAGCCCAGCCGCCGTGCCAAATAACAGCACAGCAACTACCCAGCCGCAGACGGCATTGTTACCCAAAGGGGTTGCCCTCAGCTTTACTTATCAAGATACCCCCATCACATGGCAATGGGCGCTGAGCATGAAAACACCACCGATCAATGACAGTAATAGTGCTGGTAGTGACGGGGCGGACAACGGTGACGACGAAGATGGCGACGACGATAATTAACGATGGTACTGAAATACAAACAGTGATGCACATAGCGCTGCAGATCAATAAAGCCAATAGGGCATAGTGATGACGATACCAGCAAACTCGGAACGCGGCGTGGCACTATTGACCATTTTATTATTGGTGGTCAGTATTACGGTAGTGGCAGGGGCGATGCTGGCCAGTCAAAAGATCGTCATTCGCCGCAGTGGTTTGTTATTTGAGCAAGATCAATTGTCACAAGACATTCTTGCTGGGCAGCAGCTTGCCGTTACCGTGATTCGCGCCGACAACAAACTCAACGATACCGACAGTCCACAAGACATTTGGGCACAGCCACTGCCGCCGTATACACTGGGTACACACAGCATTGGGGTTGAGCTGCGCGATGAAGGCAGCCGATTTAATGTCAATAATTTATACCACGATGGTAAGGTCGATGAGGCGGCGCTGGCAGTGTTTGAACGACTCTTGACTCAGCTGGATGTCGATACTGACATTGCAGTGGCAGTGCTTGATTGGCAAGATGCAGATACTGAGACCTATAAAGATGGTGGTGATGAAGGCACGGTTTATACGCAGCAAAATAGTGGTGACACCAAAACGCTGCCCAACCAGCCCATGACCGATATCGATCAATTGCAGGATGTACGCGGTATTGATGCTGATGTGCTGGCGCGCTTACAACCTTATCTGACCGCCGTGCCATATTATTTGCCTGTCAATGTCAATACGGCAAGCCCTGAGCTGTTGGCCGCGTTTTTTGATGGTGTAACGGCGGCGCAGCTACAACCTGTGACGGATATGCGCCAGCAGCGCGTCATCACCAGCGTCGATGAGATCTGGCAGCTGCCAATGCTCAGCACGGTGAGTCAAGAACAGCGCCAGAGCATTACGCCGCTATTGTCCGTTGATAGCCAAGCCTTCAGCGCGCTGATCACCGCTACTGACAGTAGCGATATGGACAGCGCAAAGCAGCGGTTTGCTACCGTACTGCTGAGCAATACAGTTGTCAAAACCAATCCTGCCACTACCAGCCAGCCGACTGCTGGTGATAATAATGAGCAAAATACCAAAGAAGTGACCGTTGTCTCACAGCGCTTATGGGCGTTTCGTCCTGTTTTTTAAGCTCGTCCGACCAGACGTTTGGTTATCAAATAGCAATGAATGACGCCAAGCCAGAACCAGTCAGAAGCGATCAATCACTGAGTTTAGTTTCTTCGCTCGACTTCCAATTATACGCGCCATAAAACAGCATCTGCGCCTGACGGGTACAATTGTGCAGCATGATCTGCTTTTTTTGCTCAATCTCATCCAAGTCAATCTCATCATCATGCGCTTCAGAATAGGTCAGCTCCAACCAGTCAATAATCCACGAAAAAAACAGATTGACCCCAGCCTCAGCCAGCAAGCGCCGATCATAGGCGTTGATATGCGCAAAAGCTGGCTGCAATGCCAAATCCTCCCCCAAAACCTTACCATTGCGTTTGATCAGCGCACTGATCGACTTACGCACCGCCTCAGAGCCGCCAAAGCGCTCACTGATCAAAAATTGCCAATAGCGCGGCTGGGCGCTGACGGTATACAAAAACAGCTGAATGCTTTTGGCGATTTGGCGATCAAAGCTGCGTTTGCGGCCGATTTGCAGCTGCTCTTGTAAGATAGCCATCGTACCGCCCAGCTCTTCAATGACCAGCGCCTGACCCAACGATTCCATATCATCAAAATGACGATAAAATGCGGTTGGCACGACGCCCACCTCGCGAGTGATTTGGCGTAAGCTGATGGAGCTGAATGATTGGCCTGCCATACACAGATCCAGTACGGCACTAAAAAATGCGTGACGGGTTTGAAGTTTTTTTTGTTCGCGGCTGCTCATAGTGTTATCACGTTCACTCATATTTACTCATAAGTATTCATCATACTCATTTCATTATAAAAATACGAATAAAAAGCGCATATTTGTCCACGGTAGACTCAGGGTTTATTCGCGGTGTGTGTTTGGGAGTGTCTAAAGCGATTGCGGTATGATCAGCATATATAGTGACTGATTATCGGTAATTTAGACCACCGTATTCCAATGCCCTTGTAGCTCTTGTGCCAAGCGGTACGCTTCATGATCGTTCATACCCGTGATAAAGTCCAAAATGGTTAAGATATTATGATAAATATCATCCGAGAGCACGCGCCTGTGTTCATCAAGATGTGGCTGCAATAAAATCAGCAAACGCTGCTGCTCAAAAGGTCTGGCGGCACTAGGCGGCGACCATGCGAGCGGCATAAAGGCATCAAGCAGACGTTGTAAGCACTGATTGGCCATCAGCTCCATACGCACCTTACTTGGGTGATTGAATATTTTGTCATGCGCCAGTTGTTTGGCGTGGCTGATGCTCTCTTGTACCGTTGGATCACAGTGCGCGAATAGGCTACCCGTCAAGCGACCTGCTAACAGTGCATCGGCATTATCAACAAAGGCATCAGTGACAGTATTGACCAAACGCATCATGGCACGAGCGCGCAGACCTGCCAGCTGCTGTCTGATGGATACGCGCGCAGGCAGCTCGATGCTGTCAGGACGCTCGCCGATCAGGTCATAGAGAATGGCGGCGACTTCTTGATAACTGAGCATGTTTAGGTTAATGCCGTCTTCTAAATCAATCAGCGCATAGCAAATGTCGTCAGCGGCTTCCAACAAATAGGCCAGTGGGTGGCGGGCAAAACCGTCATGCTCAGGCGAGCGCGGCAACTGCAGTACGGATGCCAGCCTCTCAAGCTGCTCAGCCTCACTATTAAAACAGCCAAACTTTTTGACGGCTGTGGCTGATAAGAGCCCATTTTTATCATCATATTGCTGTACAGGGTTGGCATGGCGTGCGAGCCATGGATACTTCATAAAAGCACCAAGGGTCGCGCAGGTGAGGCGCATGCCGCCAATATCGGGATGGTGTTCGTTGCGCACCAACAGCCGAAAGCCTTGCGCGTTGCCCTCATAAGCGAGCACGTCAAGCTGCTCGTTGGTGCTGAGTTTTTGCAGCACTGCACGGCGCTCAGGATGCATAAACCAATCACGAATCGCGTATTCGCCAGCATGCCCAAAAGGCGGGTTACCGATGTCATGTGCCAGACAGGCGGCTTGGATGATGACGCCCACATCAGTAGGGGAGACGCCAGCTGGCAGGCCGCCTGATAATTTGTCTTGCAGTTTTTCGGCCGCCATCATGCCCAGTGAGCGCCCAATACAAGACACCTCAAGTGAGTGGGTGAGGCGGGTATGAATGCCCAATTGGTTGCTCAGGGGATGCACTTGCGTTTTTTGATTCAGCTGACGAAAGGAGTGCGAAAATACCAGTCGATCATAGTCTTTGTGAAAATGTGAGCGTGCGGTTGATCCAACTTTGGGCTGCTTGTTTGAGCCAAGGCGCTGGGCGCTCAGCAAGTGTGACCAATGGGTGGTGGCAGAGTATAAAGGAGTGGAGTGGGTAGATTGAGGCAAAATAGGGTTTGTCATTATTATGGTTATTCCCGTGCGTGTGATTATTTTATTATGGTTATCGGCGAGTCCATTCTGACGCCTGCGGATCTTTAATGCGTGCTTTAGCATAGCAAAATAGTGCGGCAGGTTCATCTGTTGTCATGACCTAAAAACCGTGTTTCTTTTGGTCGTTGTTGAAGCAGCGAGTGCCAGTGATTGACCATAAAAAAAGCCACAGTAGCGGACTGTGGCTTGATACAAAAATATGGCTTATGAGGACAGCTCATTGATTGAGACTAGCGCGTATCCCTAATTCAAACGTTTATCACCATTTTTAAAATAGGGACACGCCTTAGCTTGCGGCTTGCTGACATTCAAATAAGACCGCTTCTTGCGCTTGCGGGATGCTATCATTTAAGGTTTTGCTACTCAGAGTGGCAGTCTGTCCATCTGCGCTCAGCTGCCAGCGCATACCAGCATCGTTATTCAGGCCAATATCGGTTTCATAAATGGTGGCGCTGTTCGCGGCAGGGGCTGCCATGGCCGTTAAGTCATATTCAATGCCATCAATGAGCAAATGAGCCTCTTGGGCAGTGGCAGTATCATCGGTTTCATAATGCGCTTCGATCAGCTGATCAGGCTGGCAGTTGTATGCCGTCATATCGGCGTGGTCATGCCCAGCATGATCGTGCCCGTCGTGATCATCGTGGTTGTGTTCTGCATGATCATGGTCATCATGATCGTCATGACCCGCGTGATCGTGGTCGTCATGTGCCTCATGCTCGCTATGTTCACCTGCTGCCTGATCCTCATCTGTTATCTCAGTATCAGCGGCAGTATCTGTAGGCGCTTGAGTGTCTGCTTGCTGCTGGCAGCCAGCGCCCGCAAACAGAAAGGACAAACACAGTAGGGCGGTGGTGGACTGGGTACGGGTGAACGCTATCATGAACAATGCCTTTATAAAAACAAGTAGAGTGAGTAAAAATAGCCAAGAGCGTGGCTATAATAGGTATGTTATAATATAACATAAAAGATTTAAAAAAAACCAATATAGCAAGGCCATATTGGTTTTTACCATGACACTCGTCTACATGCTATACGAGCGCCATTGGCATTTTATGATTTAAACATTAAATCTAAAGTGCATCACGTCGCCATCTTGCACGATATAGGTCTTGCCTTCTAGGCGTGATTTGCCAGCGGCGGCAGCGCCTTTCTCACCGTTGTATTCAATAAAGTCATCATAAGCGATCACTTCGGCACGAATAAAGCCGCGCTCAAAGTCAGTATGAATCACGCCAGCGGCTTGCGGCGCTGTTGCACCAACGGCTACTGTCCATGCACGCACTTCTTTTACCCCAGCGGTGAAATAGGTTTGCATATCAAGCAAATCATAACCGCCGCGAATCACTTGATCAAGTCCAGCCTCTTCCATGTCCATCTCTGCCAAGAAGTCTTTTTTGTCTTCTTCATCCAGCTGGGCGATTTCTGCCTCGATCTGGTTGCATAGTGCAATGACGATAGACTCTTCGCCAGTGGCATAGTCACGCACAGCGTCAAGATACGGATTATTTTCAAAACCATCTTCGGCAACATTGGCAATATACATGGTTGGCTTGAGGGTAATTAGGCCATAGCTTCTGATCAGTTTTTTCTCATCAGCATCTAGGCTGGCTGCACGTGCCGCTTTGCCTTCTGCTAATAGTGGCTCAATTTTTTTGAACACATCCAGCATGGCGCTCGCGTCTTTGTCACCGCCTTTGGCTTTTTTGGTCAAGTTAAAGACCGCGCGCTCAACCGCTTCCAAATCTGCTAACGCCAATTCGGTGTTGATGGTTTCGATATCGTCAATCGGGCTGACACGGCCATCAACATGTATCACGTTGTCATCATCAAAGCAGCGTACCACGTGTGCAATGGCATCAGTCTCGCGAATGTTGGCGAGGAACTGGTTACCCATACCTTCACCTTGTGACGCGCCTGCGACCAGACCTGCAATGTCCACAAACTCCATCGTGGTGGGCAATACACGCTCAGGGATGACGATATCAGCCAGCTTTTTTAGACGTGGGTCTGGTACAGGCACGATACCAGTATTGGGATCTTTGGTACAAAATGGGAAGTTTTCAGCGGCAATACCCGCTTTGGTCAAGGCGTTAAATAAAGTGGATTTGCCCACGTTTGGTAGGCCGACGATGCCGCAGTTAAAACCCATAGTAATCTCTCAATAAATGGTGTCAGGTAAAATCAAAATTGCGCGTATTGTAGCAAAAATTACCGTCGTGCGCTGCCTGTTATGATTGAGTTTTTTAGCCAGGTGCTATCGCTCGTCAACATTTGCGTAAAGGTATTCAAAAGCGCGTCGGCATCATTGGTCTTCGGACAGGTTATGAACCACACCAATCATCACGCCCATCTGTTTTTTATCATGGCGCTGGATATCGGGCGCGTACATGGCAGACGCGATGCCGCCATCCAAAAACAGCGCATTGGGGCACTGCAAATCATCTTTAAACAGTGAGGCAAAGGCATAAAACGTCACAGGCACGTCACTGATGACCAGCTGGAGACTGCCATCATCGCACACGCCAACGCCGTTGCGGATTTTTTTGGAGGTACTGTCTGGGTTAAATTTGGGGTGAATCTCGCCATCAATCACCAGCATCGGCCCCGACTGGGTAGCGAAGTAGGGCTGCGCCTCGCCTGATGCCAGTAGCTTTGAGAGCGCTTGACTCTCGGTGATGTGCATGTTGCCTGCTTTGTCCCACCACAATGCACCGTTGGGCAGTAGATGGAAGTTGCCGCCACCTTGGTTCAGGTTTAACGATTTAATCTCTTGACCATTGATAACCGTATAGCCAATAGGGGCGTAGTCTTGATCGTACATTCCCGCATTGGTAGCAAAGGTCAGCTGAGTCGAAGCGGGCAAACTACTCGTCAACGCATCAAACGTGAGCAGTGGGCGCGGACGGTCGTTTTGTTGCCAAAACAGCTGCAAATCATGACCCTCTGCATCTAAAGTGCTGCTGTCAATGCGGCAGACGCTATGAGCAAAGGGGTTTTTGTACTGATGACAGTAATCAGCAGTGCTGTCCTCTATCTGCTCATTGGTATGAGATTGACAGGCGCTGAGTAATATACTCAGCGCTGTACTGACAGTCAGCAATAATAAGGGGCGTATCGGGCGGTACATAGATGATAGGTCTTCTATAGTATTGTGGCGGTGCGCAGCCCCATGCGGCTGGCAGTGGTATGCGTCTAGGGCAGTTGCATAGATGGTATGTGGCTGCTATTGCCTTTGTCGCGTGAGTCATGATTATAAGCAATCAGCGCGTCATTGTCTGCAAGGAAACTGTCGGCATCGGCCATCACCCACATTTGGTTAAAGACATCAGAACGGGCGCTGTGATCGAGCAGTGCGCCTTTATCGGTAAAGTAAAAGAACTTAGACAACAGCTTGATCTGCCCGTCATTGATACGGCGGGCGATGTGATAAGGCTTTAGCTCACTTGGGTGCGTGAGACCCACCGCACCCACGATACTGGCCAGTGATTTAAGGGTGTTTTTGTGGAAGCTGGCCACGCGTTCTGCTTTGCTAGGCACATCGAGCGCTTTTTGACGATAAGGGTCTTGAGTGGCAACCCCCGTCGGGCAAGTATTGGTATGGCATGAACGTGACTGAATACAACCCACCGCAAACATAAACCCGCGCGCTGAGTTGCACCAATCGGCGCCCAATGCCAGCATCCGCGCGATATCAAAGCCAGAGACGATTTTGCCACTAACGCCCACTTTGATCTTGTCGCGGATACCTGCACCCACCAAGGTGTTGTGCACCAACAAAAAGCCATCAATAAGCGGCATGCCCACGCTGTCCATAAACTCCACGGGCGCGGCACCTGTACCGCCTTCTGCGCCATCAACCACGATAAAATCGGGATAGTTGTCCATCTCAATCATGGCTTTGACAATCGCCATAAATTGCCACGGCTGACCGATACACAGCTTAAAGCCGACAGGCTTGCCACCTGACAACTCGCGCAGCTGCTGCCAAAAGGCAACCAGCTCACGCGGGGTGCTAAACGCGGTATGTGAGGCAGGCGAGATACAATCTTGTCCCAGCGGTACTTGACGCGTATCAGAGATTTCTTGGGTGATTTTGCTTGACGGTAGTACGCCGCCTTTACCGGGTTTCGCCCCTTGTGACAGTTTGATTTCGATCATTTTGACTTGTGGATCGACTGCTTTTTCGGCAAAAGACTGGGCATCAAAGTTGCCCTCTGCATTGCGGCAACCGAAATAACCTGTACCCAACTCCCACGTCAAATCACCACCAAACTTGCGGTGATAGGGGCTAATGGCACCTTCGCCAGTATCGTGGGTAAAACCGCCAATCTTGGCACCTTGATTGAGCGCCATAATGGCGTTTGCTGACAAACTGCCAAAGCTCATCGCTGAGATGTTAAACACTGACATGTCATGCGGCTGCTGACAGCGAGCACCGCCGACTGTGATACGAAAGTCTTTGTTTTTAAGCGGCGCGCTGGCTGCCGATTGTAAAAACCATTCAGAGCCTTGTTTGTACAAATCGTCCAATGTACCAAATGCATTGGTGTCGCTGACGTTTTTGGCACGCTGATAGACCAATGCGCGCTGCTGGCGTGAAAAGGGCACTTGCTCTTTGTCATCTTCGAGCAAGTACTGGCGAATCTCAGGACGAAAATCCTCAAGGACATAGCGAATATGTCCGGCTATTGGATAATTATTGAGTACAGAGTGTTTGGTCTGAATCAAATCGTAGATACCCAGCGCCACACCAGACCCACCGATGAGGATCAGCCACCAGTTTAACAGCAACAAACCTGCTAACAACAGACAAATGGCTGCGCCAAAGGTGCTGTAGCGTAGCAGTAAGCCGACTATATAAGGCAGTGGTTTTTTGGGTTCAGGGTTTAGGTTGGTACGAGATTCGGGCATAGCAGCGCTCAACAATAAAAAGACTAATAAAGGTGACAGCGCGGCAATCATGCCCTTATGGAGATGACAATAATGACATTGCCAATCTCAAGATTGGCAATGCAATCAACTCACCGCGTCTATAGGCCAGCCATCATATCATGAGTCATGGGCAAATTACGTAACGGCTTGCTAACGCTTGGTGGGGGCTGTGACGCGAGCAAGCGCGCGATTGATATCAAGCAATCGTAGATTCAGGTGGTATCTATGTCGCTCTTATATTGTGCTGCTATATCGTACGTGCTTAAGGGTCAGCATTGTACTTTGACCAGTACATGATTGTCTGTAAGGGTCTCAAAATCAATCGTGACGGGCAAAAACTGCGCAATCAGCCACGCTTGGGTCTTGCTATGCTTGCTAATCATTCGTGCCGTGAAGCCGCCGCCGCCTGCCAGCGCCAAAGGCAAGAGCAGCTGATCGGTCAAGTATTCATCAACCAAGGCCGTACTGTCATACAGATAGCGCTTGATCTGCCCTGCCAGACGCTTGCCGACTTTCTCAGCTGACATCCGCTTTTCACCCAGTACCGTAAATATTTCTTGATGCGTCTCGGTGCTATCAGCCAGTTGATGGGTAGCTAATTGATGAGTAACGGTGGCATGGCAGACGTTACCTTCACCGATACCGCGCAAGCGCTTGCCATGGGTGGTGATGAGCGCTTCATCGATACCTGCTTCAACCAGCGCTGCTGTCGCGCTGGCAAGCTCGCGCCGGCAAATAGCGTATTCTAGGTTGAGTATGCTGGCAGTCAGCGCAATACCGCTCAGCTGTCCGCGCCTCGACAACTCTAAGGGTTTAGTATCCGCACGGCGTAAAAAGGGCGTGATAATCGCGCGAACCGATCCGCCACCGACAGGGGCAAAGCCTACTTGCAAACACTCAATATCCACCTGCATGCCCAGTTTGCCCAGTAGCGGCACAAACGCCTGCTGCAAAAAATCCGTCGTCGGTGCTAACGGATTGTGTGTGCCGCCCGTGATGGTCAAGGTTGACTGCTGGCTCGTATTTGCATTGCTCGTATCTGCATTGGCAAACAGTAGGGCAGGCAGTAGCGTTTGTAGCACCAGACTGGTACTGCCTGCGGAACCGATATCAAAGGTATAATCGCCCGCTTGCACGATGCTTGGCGTAAAGTTAAACGCCATACTGCCCAAGTGCGCACCCGTGACCTTAGCATTTGATATCTGCTGTGACGCTTGCACACACATCAAATGCTGACGCATCAGCCCAGACTTCGCGCGTCCTGCGCGGATATTTATGATTTCAATCGGTATGCCTGTCAGCATCGACAAGGTAAGGGCGCTGCGGATGATTTGTCCGCCGCCTTCACCTGTGCTGCCGTCGATTTTTAGGGTTTGATTTTTTGCGTTTAGCATTCGCTTGTCTTATCTCTACAATGGTTTTGGGCGTTACGGGTGGATCAAATAAAGCCAATCTTGGTTTCTTTGACAGGCGCTTTGTGACTGTCTTCATCAATATTGGTCAGCTCAGCAAGTGTCGTTGGGGTCGCTACTTGCTTGTGGTTACCAATCGAGCGCAGATAAGCGTTGGCCTTATCCGTCTCTAACGGCGCAAACTTATACTCCGCAATCAAGCGACCTTTACGCGTGAGCGCGCTGTCTACTTTGGAGAGGTCTGAATTAAAGGTACAAATAAATTGACACTCCAAAATATCTGATAGCATCCCATCCGCGATATTCAAAATAGACGATACCACGTCGGTATTGATGTCATCGACGGTGCGCTCAGCAATGTAGTTTTCACAATCCTCAAGCACCAAGACAGAATTTTTATTGTCAATCAGCAGCGACATAAATCCAGGGTCGGTCAGCGCGCTGATCATATTGGTTGGGATAAACACAAACTGCTTATTTGGCACTTGCGAGGTCAGCCATTTGATATAGTTGGTTTTTCCTGAGCCTGCAACGCCGTGTAGCAGCAGCACGCCTTTACTGTCATTGGTCAGCTTGTCTTTGACGTGCTGATGCACGGGTATAAAGTCGTCGTTATACATCAGCGTCAGATCAATCGAGCGCGGCTTGATACTGTGCGTTTTTAGCACCAATCCTTCAGAATCTTTGAGCAAAATAGACACTTTGGCTTCGCTTGATTGATATTTTTGCAAATAGGTTTCAAACAGCTTTTTAATGTTTTCAGGAGCGTCTGTGTTGCTTGATTCGTAGTAAACATTGCTCACGCGTAGCAAGCCATCTTCCATAATATGTTTGTCGTATTCATCGGAAAGGTTAGTGTCTGCGAGTACAAAAATCTCTAGGGTCGGGTGAAAATAGCACAGCTCAGAGGCGTAGCTCTGATTGGTATTTTTATTGTAGCTGACTGAGTAAAAGTCGGTGCAGCGCTCAAAGTCCTGCAAGTGATGCTCGCTAATCACCAGCTCACTATTGGACAGATAAATGCCTGACAAGATATTGTCTAGTAGTGATTCAAAGGGTTGGTCTTGACTGGGATAAAAATAATCATCATCGATGATTTTTACTTCAGCGCCGTGGCCTTCTATACTTAACAGCTTGCGCGGGGTGTAAAATCGAGATTGCATTAATTTCATAGAGTAGGGGTGTTCCTCAAAAGGGTTAAGAGTCGACTATAATAAGTCTATTAAGCGTTATTTGCCATCATTTACTGCATATCTGTGCCTGATGACACGATAATTTTTATCAATACGTTTGGATAATAAAAGTGAAACCGACTGTCAGCATCTGGTGGTAAGGTCTACAGGGTACAGTGTGCCAAGTGACGTATACGGGGCATTAGGTGTAAAAAAGCGTTTGCCCGCAACGCGTAGCAGCCACGACAGTATGTTTTCAACCCCCTGCTGTGGAGTGCGGGGTCTGATACTCGCCCAGTCGGTTCCAAGGTGGTCTAGCTGCCTACATCGCGCAGACAGATAGCATGACAGTAAAAAAGGGTGTATTAACCAACAAGGTCAATCTGCCAGTTGCTCGCCTGAATCAGAATGTTGAGTTTGCGCAGCTTGACCGCGATGTCATCGGCCTGTTTTTGTAGGCTGGCGACCGATATCAATATTTGCCACTTAATCTCACGCGCACTGTAGCGATCGACCTCGATTTCGGTGGCGCTGATGGTATCGATGAGTAGTTTGTGCCGCATCTCTAAGGTATCGCGCTCAACGAGCAGCGCCATCATCGCTTGACCGTTGTCCGTCTTGGCAATCGCATTGGTACGGTGGATGCGCTCAATCAATGCCGTTAGCTCAGTGATGACTTGGCTGGCATCAATAAGCAACTGGTTCGGGTCTTCGTTTGGCGTGTCGCCTTCTTGGACTTTGACATTGCTGCGAATGCGTCCTTTAAGTTGTGCCAGCTTTTTTTGCATATCGCTACGGATGAGTAGGGCTTCTGCGAGTTTCATTTTGGTTTCCTTTTTTATTATTGATTTATATCAGTCGCAATACATGTTCATAAGTGTCCAACTGATCATCATCCAATGAATCAATATCTTCAATGGCCAATAGAATTTTGTTTGAAAAACTGTTAAATACCTCATTGGATAATGCCCAGTCAGTAAATTGTTTATCTAAAGTGTATGACGTCCAACCAGACTCATAGTTCAGTTCTTTAAAGCGGAACCAAAACATATCCGCATAGTCATACAGGGCTTTAGGATAATCAACTGCCTGTCTCCAGATATCCAATAAGAAATCAATGTTCAATCCTGCTTCATACCACGTAAAAATAAGCTCGTCTGCTTGGAAGTGCTTATCTCTTTCAATAATTGTCTTTTTGAAATGTAGCGCGGCAAACTCTCTAATAAGGTCAATCTCCTCTTTGCCCCAGTAGGCCGCTTTATCAAAGTGGCAGGTCTGAAAAGTAAATTCTGGTGGCTGCCTGACATACTCACTCGAAACATATAGCTCAATAATTCTAGGCAGTAGATATTTGGCTTCTGGTATCAAAAATTCTACTGAATATTTCGCAGCATCTAAGTACTCATAAACAGCGTACCAACTAAGTTGATTCAATGGAGCAGTTAGAATCTCTTCTACACTCTTTTTTGATATACAGCACCCTGTACAAACACCTGTAACTTCATTAATAGAGTACTTCGAGAAGACGTCGTAAATAGTCGCAATCAACTTCTCCATTTGTAGCGCTATATTTTGTTGATTTAGTTCATTCACGTTACACCTCGAATTCAGTCTTATATTTATTTTTTCTATATGGTGGACATGACGGGAGTCGAACCCGCATCAATGCAATAACTGCCGTTTTTAGTCGAACAGCCGAGAATGATATTGGCGACTGATGCAATGGGTGACCCGTTTTCAGAGCCAGCAAAGCACTTCTAACCTTACTATCAAACCCAGTTATGATTTCCTACTGCACCTAGTTTTACCTAGACCGCAAATAACAATAAGTTTTGTGCGGTGGCGTCCCCTGTCTGCCAACATGCCCATATTTTTAATTAACTTGTTTTGGCTCAGCCCAAAAAGTGATATTCGCTTCTTCCAAACTATTTACATCTAGCCCGCAATATTTGACTGCGGTATTAAGATGTGGGAATTCGGCTTTTAGTTGGTAACCCCAAATTCTTTCTAACAGACTACCCAAAAATTCGACTTGCGTTGCATTAGCTGAAACCTCACAGGTCTGTCTCAACAGATAAATAATGTCACGACAGTTCGCAAAAGACTGATAACTAACGAAATCTCCATAAAAATTCTTATCTACATAATCAATAAGATTGTCTGGTCTATAACAATTTTTCTCAAAGATGCCGCCTAATGTTTCTTCAAAGTCTGGACAATAGACTGAAGAGTAAGCAACAGTGAGTTCAGGTGAACCATGAAAACCTAACCAGTCTTCAATCTCAAAATCTTTGCCATTCAAGTCTTTCCATTCTTGAAGATCAGTAATCAATTCAGTATCTTCAAAGCCCTTATATTTCATAGATTATCTCCTTGATACCGTTTATTTGTGCAGTCTCAAGCCAGCCAAGCACCGCTTGGCCTTTTTGAACCTAAAAAGGTTTCCCAGACCTTTAATGAACGTTTTTACCCCTTCACACAAACCACCTGCCGCAAGGTATGCACCACTTCCACCAAGTCGCTTTGGGCGCTCATGACGTCTTCAATGTTCTTATATGCCGCTGGAATTTCGTCAATCACGTCCGCGTCTTTTCGGCATTCTACGCCTTCGGTCTGCGCGATTTGGTCGGCGGTGGTAAATATCTTTTTTGCCTCGGTGCGTGACATCACGCGGCCTGCACCATGCGAGCAAGAGCAAAAGGACTCTTCATTACCTTTACCGCGCACGATAAAGGATTTTGCCCCCATTGACCCCGGAATGATACCGTACTCGCCAACGCGCGCTCGCACCGCACCTTTACGGGTGACAAAGATATCTTCGCCATAGTGCTCTTCTTTCGCCACATAGTTGTGGTGGCAGTTGACCGCTTTGACCGCCGCATCGAACGGTTTTGTCACGATGGTACGCAGCGCCTTGATGGCTTTTTCCATCATGATTTCGCGGTTTTTAAAGGCAAAACGCTGTGCCCAGCCCACCGCAAACCAATAGTCATCAAAATGCTCTGTGCCCTCAGCAAAGTAGGCGAGATCTTTGTCAGGTAGGTTAATAAACCATTTACGCATGTCCTCGCGCGCCAGCTCAATAAAGTAGCGACCGATGGCATTGCCCACACCGCGCGAGCCTGAATGCAGCATGATCCACACTTGATTGGTCTCATCAAGACACACCTCGACAAAGTGATTGCCTGTACCCAGCGTCCCCAAATGCTTTAGGTTGTTAGTGTTTTTTAGTTTGGGGTGCTTTTGGGTGATGTAGTTAAAATCATCGACCAGCGTGACCCAACCATTCATCACGGTGTCATCAGGGTTTGCCCATGCGCCCACATCACGACGCGAGCCGCGACCGCGCGTTTTGCTGCGCCCATGCGGAATGGCTTTTTCCAGCTCGGTGCGCAGACCATGCAAATTGTCAGGCAAATCATCAGCGGTCAGCGTGGTTTGCACTGCCATCATTCCGCAGCCGATATCGACACCGACGGCCGCAGGAATAATCGCTTCTTTGGTCGGCAGCACCGTCCCGATGGTCGCACCGATACCGACATGGACATCAGGCATCACCGCGAGCCACTTATAAATAAAGGGCATCTGTGAGGCTTTAATCAGTTGATCGTGCGCTTTTGGATCGACAGGCACGCCTTTGGTCCATAGGCGGATTGGGGTTCCGCCGTCTTGAATAATGTTATGAGTGGTTGGTTGCATGTTGTGCTCCTTCATTTTTTATAAAAGTGTTCTGTCTGTACTTTATATAATGCGAAGGGTGTGCCAAGTTTGTCTGCAAAGTTGATGTAAATACTTAAGATATTGATATCTATATAAAAATAAATTAAAAAGAATAGATGTTGAAAAGTTCGGTTATCTAAATGAGAAAAATAAACTATAAAATATTCTATAAAAGTAGTTATTATTATAAATTTAACAACTATCATTTGTTTGGCGTATGGGTAATTCTGCTACAATCAGCGGGTTATCGTTGTGGTGGGTCAGTTTTTTTAAGAGGATAAGAATATGCAACGAGTGGGTGGGCAAGGTAGAAAGGCAACGTGGCATCGTGCGTTATTGGTTAGCGCGTTCATGATAATGGGTGTTAGTGTAAATACCAGTGCGACGGCCGCGCCAACGCTGGCATCATTGCGCAGTCATTATGAGACGACCATTAATATCGAGCCTACGATTAAGACACCATTACCAAAACCGCCGCCACAACTCTTTGACAGCGTGCGCTATGACAGTGATGGTGTGTCACTGGCTGCCTTTGTCACGCCTGATCCGCAAGATCAAAAAAAGCATCCCGCCATTGTTTGGATAACGGGTGGTGAGTCGAACACATTGGCAGACTTTTGGCGCAAAGGCGCTAAGCAAAATGACCAAACTGCCAGTCCATACCGTGATACGGGTGTGATGATGATGTTTCCGACCTTGCGCGGTGGTAATGACAATGCAGGCAATATCGAAGTGAACTACGGCGAAGTCGATGACGTCATCGCAGCGGCAGAATATCTGGCGAGTTTACCGTATATAGATAGCAGTCGTATTTATCTGGGCGGGCACAGTACAGGCGGTACGCTTGCGCTACTCGTCAGTGAAGTGGCAAGCAGCACGCATCCTGATTTGTTTAAAGAAGTCATTAGCTTTGGCGCTACTCAAGAGACGATGTTTTTGCAAGAGGCTGCCTTTACTGGTGATGAGCAGCGAGAGATGGCTTTGCGCGCGCCTGCCAATTGGACTGATGATATTCGCATGCCTACGTGGGTTATTGAGGGGAAGCGTAGCGGTAACTATCGCGACCTAAAGCCCATGTGTGATAAGAACAAAAACCCAATGCTGCGTTGTGCCTTTATTCCGCAGCACGACCATTTTAGCGTGCTGTATCCATTGAATCGTCACCTTGCGCAGCAAATCATGGCAGACGAGCCGCTATTTATTGATAGCAATGTATGGACAAGCAAAAAACCAAATAAAAAATAATGAGCTAAGCACATCATCATGAGTAAAAACAACAAAACCGCCGTCATCGGCTTTCTTGGCACCACGTTAGATAATGGCTTTAACGACAAGCGCTGGCAACGCTGGCGACCGACTGTCAGTTTGGGGTTGCAAGATGATTTGCTGGTTGATGAGCTGCATATTCTCTATAGCAAACGTGATAAACGCTTGTTTAACCTTATCTGCGAGGATGTGGCGCAAGTCAGCCCGCAGACGCAAGTGATCGGGCATCGGGTTGCGCTTACCAGTCCGTGGGACTTTGCTGATGTCTATGCCGAGCTGTATGACTTTGTCACAGGGTTTACGTTTAACACCGATACCGATTATTTGTTACATCTGACCACGGGCACGCACGTGGCACAGATATGCTGGTTTTTGCTGGTCGAGGCGGGGTTTATGCCTGCCGACTTTATCCAGACCTCGCCATGCCTCAAGCCTGATCAATATAATCCGCAAGGTCGCTATCAAGTGATTGACTTGGATGTGTCGCGCTATGACAGTTTGCGCGCGCGTTTTGAGGCCGAAAAAGCCCAGCATTGGCAAACCCTACAAGCCAATCTGGTTACCCAAAACGCCGCTTATAAACAGCTTATCTCTGATATTGAAAAAGTGGCGACTCGCTCCACCGCGCCCATTATACTCTTGGGAGAAACAGGGGCGGGCAAGTCGCAACTGGCGACCCAAATCTATGCGCTCAAAAAAGCCAAGGCCAACAATGCCGCCCACAGCAAGTACGCGCTAGGGGCTTTTGTCGAGGTCAACTGCGCGACCTTGCGTGGTGATACGGCAATGAGCGTGTTGTTCGGTCATGTCAAAGGCGCATTTACAGGTGCCGCGTCGAGCCGTGATGGGCTGCTCAAATCAGCCGATGGTGGTTTGCTGTTCTTAGATGAAATCGGTGAGTTGGGACTTGACGAGCAAGCAATGCTGCTCACTGCACTTGAGGAGCAGCGTTTTTATCCGCTTGGTAGTGATACGTCGATTCACGTATCATTTCAGTTGATGGCAGGCACCAATAAAGATTTGCGGCAAGCGGTTGTTGATGGCGAGTTTCGAGCGGATTTGTTTGCGCGTTTGAATACGTGGACGTTCTTTTTGCCATCGCTAAAAGACCGCCTAGAGGATTTGCCTGCCAATATCGACTATGAGCTGGCACGTTTGGGCAGTGAGCAGCAGCAGCAATATCGCTTCGCCCCAGAGGCGCGGCAGCTGTATGAACACTTTGCCACAAGTCAGGACGCCACATGGCAGGGCAACTTTCGTGATTTGACTGCTAGTATGATTCGTCTGACTACTCTTGCTGAGAGTAAAGTCATTCGGGTTAAAGATGTGCAAGCAGAAATTGAACGCTTAACACATCTTTGGGGTTTACCTAATGGTTCAGGTTCACACCAATCCAACCAGATAACGAATAAAAATAGCCTAAGCATAAATAAACCTAAAACGGAGCTGGACAGTAAAACCATCGAGCAAGGCAGCCATAATATGTTAAGCCAATATCTTGATAAAGATGATATTGCCATGATTGACCCATTTGATACGGTGCAACTGGCCTATGTGATTGAAGTGTGTATCAATCATAAGAACCAAGCGGCAGCGGGGCGTTATCTGTATGCCAACTCCCGTGACAAGCTGAAAAATCCCAATGATAGCGACAGACTGCGTAAGTATCTGATGAAGTTTGGGCTAAGGTTTGATGAGCTAACGCCAGAATAAAGAATAGGAGAAAAGCACATGAACAACACAGGATTTGTCGCAGGAACACTCATTCATACAGATAAAGGTCTAGTACCAATTCAAGAGCTAAAAGTGGGCGATAGGGTATTATCTCGTGATGAGTCTAACCCAAACGGTGAGCTGGTGTATAAACCTGTTACCAGTACATTTGAATCACCAGAGAAGAAGGTAGTGCGTATGAGTTTTTCTCCACCACGCATTTTGGGTTTAGACAACATTAACAAAGCCATTGCGGACAATCCAAATATCAATGATGCCTTAGCTATTAAAGAGTTTTTTGAGGATGCGCTAAAAGAATATGGTTTACGTGATGAATATCCACAAGGAGAAGCGAGACCTTCAATACATGAGGCTGCTTTATATTGTTCAGAAGACCACCCTTTCTGGACAGAACAGTATGGATGGATGCCCGCTAAAGATATATTGAGTATACACGATTTATCGAAATGTGGCGCATGGATAGATACTGAATTAGTTAACTTCTTAAACATACCTATGGAAGGTGTTGATTTTGGTGTACCGACACCCCTTTTAAGAACAAATGTGCCCAATGTAGCCGTATGTGCAGATTATTGGTCAAGAAGAAGATCGGGTTATCGTCAAATAGTCGATTTTAGGGGAGGTATACCATTAATAGTGGATAAACATCCGAGAGCTATTGATAGTAGCATGTATCTTGATAACGAAGAGCACTATATATCCGATCCTGCCGACCCTACGATGAGTATGTTATGTGAAGACAAGCTTCTTATAGAAAGCGATATATATAGTCATGCTATGGGACGCTTTGAGCTTAACGAAAATGGAAGCTACATAAATGAAAATTGGGACGACTATGATGCAATGACAGAAGAAGAACAAGCCATTGATGATGAGAAAGGTGAAGCATATACCTACTACAAAACCACGGTTTATAATATTGAAGTCGCAGACACGTATACCTACTTCGTAGGCAAGCATGGCGTTTGGGTACATAATGCCAGTTTGAACAACCAACCAAATCAATAATAAAAAAAAGGAACATTCATGAACAACACAGGATTTGTCGCTGGCACGCTAGTACATACAGATAAAGGTTTAGTGCCTATTGAGCAGCTAAAAGTTGGCGATATGGTATTGTCTCGTGATGAACATAACTCGGAAGGTGAGCTTGCCTACAAAAGAATATTAAATACATTTGCGTCATCACAAAAGCAGAAAATAGTTAGAGTAGCCTACAACACCGTAAAGGATGAAGTGACTGATGCTAGAGTTAAAGAGGTTGAAGATAGCAAGCGGTACTATAACCCTGATGAGCTAACCGATGTTTTCTATATTTACTGTACAGAAAACCATGCTTTTTGGGCAAAACCTACAAAATACCATAGCATGTATCCAAAAGAAGAAGGGTGGTTGAGTGCGGTCGACTTAGCTCAGGATGATAAAGAATATAGGGATAAGGACTATTCGTTGGTTGCTTATAGCAATCGTCCTATACTAAACACCAGCTATTATACATTTTCAACGCCCTTGATAAGAACCAGTATTGAGGATATTGCCATACAGCGAGACCATTTATCAGATGAGCCAGGCGATATTTACAATTTTATTGATTTTAGTGAAGGTAAGCCTGTTATTTTAAAAAATGTCGATGTGTACAAGTCAGCGCAATATAACTGGTGGGATGAAAGACAAGACCATATCGGTTTATCAGAAAACCCAAATCATCGATTTGTGAAAGAAATTCAGACTGACGATGATTTTAGAATGGTACAAAATGCTTATTTACACGACGAAGGGCTACTAGACAAAGATGGTTGGACTGGTGCTTATGAGAAATTGACTGATGAAGAGCGTAAGTATCATTCTGCCAAATCTAATGAAGAGCAGTACTATCTAGCAACAGTCTATAATATCGAAGTCGAAGATCATCACACTTACTTTGTCGGAGAGCATGGTGTTTGGGTCTATGACACCAGTTTAAACAACCAACCGCATCAATGATCAAAAATGAAAGGAAAGCACATGAATAACACAGGATTTGTCGCTGGCACGCTAGTACATACTGATAAAGGGTTAGTACCGATTCAGGATATTAAAGTCGGCGATAGGGTATTGTCACAACCAGAATGGAAAGGTGAAGAGTCTTATAAACCAGTTATAACCACTTTCCGTTCGCATGAAGAAAAAGAAGTTTATGCGTTAAGATACATTGATAATTACGTTGAACCTGATCCTGAAGATTACTTTGAACCAGTAATGAATCTTCCAAATATGAAACCGTCTAAAATAAATATTGAAATCTTGAAAGAAAATCATCCAGTTTGGGTGAATGGAAATGAGGATTTTGAAATTTTGGAGGGGTGGCGTCTTGCAAGAGAAATGACAGGTGATGAACAAGTTGTCTTTAAAGGCGGTGAGGAAGCTGGGGGTATTATATCAATCAATTATTTATTCAAAACAGCTATCGATAATGTATTTTATCTAGATCCTAGAGGAGACTATATACCCTTTATTATTGATATGAGAAATGAAGAAATATGTATTTATTATATCGCCCACATAGTACTAGAAGCCTATAACAATATTTTTAATATTGATGAGCATCCGCCATTGGCTGACAATATAATAATAGGTGACTTAAACAAACATGATGTCTTAAATCAGGTGATTGATTTAGTTAGAGTTCCTGATCGTGCTGCATATAAATTAGCTACAGCAGAAGTATTTAATATAGAAGTAGCTGATAATCATAATTATTACGTTGGTGAGAAAGGGCTTTGGGTACATGATGCCAGTTTGAACAACCAACCAAATCAATAATAAAAAAAAGGAACATTCATGAATAACACAGGATTTGTCGCAGGAACGCTTGTTCATACGGATAAAGGGTTAGTACCTATTCAAGATATTAAAGTGGGGGATAGAGTGCTCTCTAAGCCTGAAGATGGTAGTGGTGACATAGAGTATAAGCCTGTGGTCAAGACCTTTATGCATGAAGACAAAGAGATGTGGATCGTGCGTTTAGAAAAAAATACTGAGAAGTTTAATAAAGATCGAGAGATGGTTGATTATCAAACATACAAGTCAGCTAGCCGCTTTAGTAGTTTTCTAGCGACGCCCAATCACCCTGTTTGGGTAGTCGGTGCCATGGAGAACCCACAGGAAGATATTGAGTTCTATAATCAGCCTCACTTTAAACGTGTGGACGAACTACAGCAGTATGAAATTGCTGTAAATACCGATGGCGTAATGTATACCGTTGAGCGTGTGCAACCTACCTATCAAATCGCTAATGATAATTTAGAATTCAATCCAAATTATTTTTGGTATCAAGAGCACTATCATGAAGACTACTACGACGATTATGTGCAAGATGCCGAAGAACATATGCTTGATTATAGTGAAATTGAATATAAGGATATGGGATATGTTGATAACATTAGCTTTTATCAGGAGAAAGGCTATTTGGGCCAACATATTGAAGATAATGGAGGCACCATGCGGATGTTCAATCAATTGACCAACGCGCAAGGTGAACATGTTTTATATCAGGCAACCGTCTATAACTTTGAGATGGTAGACAATCATACCTATTTTATTGGTCGAGCTGGACTATGGGTACATGATGCGAGTTTAAATAACTAACCACATCAATAATAAAAAATGAAAGGAAAATTAATGAACAACACAGGATTTGTCGCAGGCACGCTCATCCATACGGATAAAGGGTTAGTGCCTATTGAGCAGCTAAAAGTGGGTGATAGGGTATTGTCTCGTGATGAGCATAATTCGGACGGTGAGCTTGCCTACAAAAGAGTATTGAATACGTTTGTTTCCACTGAAAAGAAAAGGATTTTTAGCGTAGCATTTGAAACTGTAAAAAGAGATATGGATTTAGAGAAGTTTAATAGAGTTAAGTCGGTTGAGATTATTGCTAATGAAAAAGAAAGAAACGGCTTGTCTTATCTGTTTTGCACAGGGAATCATGTATTCTGGACTAAAGAATCTGGATGGACACAAGCTGAAGACTTGGCGGTCACCAAACGCTATAAAAATGAAGATAGGGATTATACTTTAGTGTGCAAAGACGGGTCACCTACTTATGGTGCGAGTCTTTTTACATCTAAAGAACCACTTTATAGAACAAGTTTGGAAGATGTAGCATTACATAAGATTGAAAATATCGACGACTACGGAGTAGCTAATTATGTAGATTTTAGTCAAGAGAAGCCTAAAATCTTGAAAAACTGTAGGATTTGGACAAAGCCTGAAGATGAAGAATTTTTAAGTGAAAGTCAAAGCTTTATTGATTTAGATATCGAAACCAATCATAGATTTTCAGATAAAAATAAAGATCAACTCCATTTTGAATGGGTTACTGATTTGTATAATGAAGATGAAAAAAATTATTACGTTGATAACGTTTATAATATCGAGATCGAAGATTACCATACATACTTCGTTGGTGAGTATGGTGTTTGGTTACATAACACCAGTTTTAACAATCAACCCAATCAATAATAAAAAAAAGGAAAATTAATGAATAACAAGGGATTTGTCGCAGGGACGCTCGTTCATACGGATAAAGGCTTAGTGCCGATTCAGGACATTAAAGTCGGCGATATGGTGCTGTCTAAGCCTGAAGGTGGGGTGGGTGATATCGAGTACAAACCCGTACTCAGTACCTTTAAATCAACCAATAAGAAAAAGGTGTTCAAAGTTGAGTACTTTAATGAAACAGCTGATGCGCGAGGTGCAGAAGGTAGAAATTACATTTTATGTACCAGCAATCACCCATTTTGGGTAACTCGCCAGCCTGAAGGTTTAGAGGGAGAATGGCTATCAGCAGAGCGTTTGCCATCAGGTTATCTAACCTCTGCTCATGGCGATACGATTGCACTTGATGATTACTCGTTTATCCCTGTACGTACTTTACCGAACTACCCTGAAGGCTGTGCTTACATACAAAACATACAAGACAAAGACTTATGGGAAACTGATGGACTGGTTCAATTTGTAAAATTCTCAGATAGTGGCTATCAGTATGTGAGTTTAGCGGATACAGAAGAGAAATTTAACCAAGAGATTAAAACGCTTAATTGGGAAACCTCTGACGCTAAGTTGCTGATCAATCAAAAAGCTCCCTTCTTAATTGACCCAGAACTATATAAGACTTTAAACATTCGCTTGCTACAAGATATACTTCCTTACTGTCATTCAGTAGAGAGCTATATGGAATTTGCCAACGCACCTTTAATGTTCAATGGCAAGGTAGTAAGAGAACATAAGTCTTCTAGCGAATCACAGTATAAGAATAATATACGTGGAATTAAAAAATATGGTAATGCAACGGGTTTGCTAGAGGAAAGTATCCATGAGAAAATGGAGAACTACTATGACCCTGCGCCTAATCCTTATGAGGACTATGTCTATAACATAGAAGTCGCGGATCATCATACTTATTTTGTCGGGCATGATGCGGTGTGGGTACATAATACAAAAAATATCCGCTGAGGTTTGAGGATTTGAGTCAATAAATCGATTTACGCGTCAGTTAAGGACTAAAACTCATATCCACGTACCACAGGTTTATCTGCGGTAAAATTAATCTCGTAATTATGATACGCATCTTTTTCATCGATCATGCCATCATTATTACTGTCTGACTGGGTGATAAAGTAATAACGAGAGACTTGCGGCATCCATTTGGTTTGCTGTACGAACTCGTTATCAGGGTGCAATTTGATAAGCGCGTTACCCATATCATCACTCATGTATAGTACTTTTTTGGATGATAACGGTTTATCATTGTCGTCTTTTACATACGGTGTTTCATTAATGTGATAAATCACGTGACCAAGTAGCGTGATGATATTTTTCTGCTTCGTTTGTGCTGGGTTGTCAGTGACGGCACTACTAGGAGTCTTTGCTGGACGGATAGTATAGGGTAAAAATACTTGATGAATCATAAAGTCATTATTGGGTAGCAGCGTCTTAATTTTCCCTGTTGCCTTGTTTTCAAAGACCAGGTTGCTCATATGGCTACGGTACTTGTAATCATCCCATTTTTCAAATATGGTGTGATAGTCTTTTTTGTCCCTAGATTTGATGCTGCTTAAAATTTCATAATCATCAGAGATACTGATGGGCGTTATTGGATGTAAGAGTGCTGGCAAGCCCTTAACATACTGAGGAAATTGTGTTTTGGTAGAAATTTGGGCACCTCCATCAGTAGTGGTGTCTTCTGAATGCGCCGTATCACTATGATCAACAACCTGATGGTTAGTCTCGTTATTGGTCTGTTGGCAAGCACCAAGGGGCAGAGCAAATAGTAAAACAGCACTTACCTGAGATAAAAAACCAAATCTGTATTTATTAGATACGTTCATTAACTATCCTAGTTGAATTTAGCAGTAAATAAATTTTAGTATAACAACATACTATACTTTATTCGGCGAATGCTAACCTTTTAATTTCTAGTGAGATAAATGATGTGAAAAATCCAGAGATAAAACGATAGCTAATACGGAGATTGTTCTTCGAAGTGAAAGCTGTGTATTTCTAGGGCCAAATTTAAAACTCGTTGATTGTGTTGTTATCCATAAGCAAACGGCTAGAGGTATACAGTTCTTAGATGCTCAAAGCAGTTGGTGGTATTTTCCAAACGAAGAAGAAGCTGACCAATTGGCAAGAGCATAGTGTGACCTTCGATTCGGTAACCTTCAAAGGTAGTTTTTTAGGATGCAATTTAGGCGAACGCCCTGATGAAGAGGCATCAAATCATTATGGATTAGTAAAAGACTGTGATTTTAGCCAAGCAAATATGCACCTATGCTGATTGTTTGATGCTGATATCGAAAGCATTAAATTTGGTAGATGGCCGTACTTCACTATTATTGATCTCGAGGCAGCCGCCATTCAAATTCAGAAATTAAACGTCCCAAATGAGTTAATAATATCGTTAGATATTTCTGATGAGCCAGAAGGAACATCAGCTGTACTATTCAATGCTGACTTGATTGCTAAGAAAGAAGGAGTTGATATAGAAGTTATCAAAGAGTTAGTCAGCCAGATTGATAGTGTCATAATGTAGGTTGTTTTATGGTTATAAAGGCTATTATTAAGGAGGTCTACTATGATTGGTGATACGGTTATTTTTGAACCAGATGTCGAAAAAATTAAATATGATCCAGAAGAAGGGCACGGGTTTACATTTGAAACGTTGTGGTTTGATACCATTACAATGCTTGAGCTTACGGATATAATTGATATTCAAATTGATATGGCTGACACCATAGTTTATGATGAGCATAGTGGCTATCTACTATCAAAGCTAAACCCAAAAGCGGTTGGCTATATTTTTGAGAGATACCCAACACTGATGACCCTCAAAAACGTCGATGACTTAGATGAAAACGATTCGTTATATCAATTAGGTGATGTTGAGATATCTGATCTGATCAAGCTCTATGAGTTTACAAAACAGTATGGTATAGAAAATCTATATCTTTGCTCCACCTTTTAAAATCCTGCTATCACAGCTTTTTATAATAATGCATTAAGATCTCATCTAGAGATGATGACTCAGTATTAACTATTTTGAGCAAATAATAGAACTACCAGAGATTTTTTCCTAAATTTAAAGATATGACTAAAAAGGAAAAAATATGTTTAGCTTTCTTAAAAAAAAGATTAAAAATAATAGTTGGAGTGGAGTACTAAAGTCTCACATATTACCTGAGTCAGAATATTACTATTCAGAAATAACGACATTTGATAGAGAGTTTATTAGAGAAAAAATTAGTAAAACGTTTAGTCCTCATATGTCGGTGAATAATAAATTCCATGAAGGGCTTTATCTAAATTATGCTGAGTTCGATGAACAAGTATCTACTGCCTATTTTCAAGTTTCTTTAGATATCGCCAATGCTATATTGGCTTTACCCCAAAGTGAGACTGAACGTTGGAATGGTGAGGATCTATATACAGAATTGTATCATCCAAGTATATCAATCGATAAGCTCTTGATTGAATCACTACTGGATAATGAAGGTATAGATATGGATGAGTTAGCATGTTTCAGTAATGCATTATTAAATTATTTAAAAACATACAAGGGCAGGCTTTGGGAGGGTGTTAATGAAAGTAAGTACTTATCTAGCATTTGGTATCTTATGATAGCAGGGCAGTTACAAGACGCAAAAGCGCACCTTAGCGTTAGAAAGTCATTTCGATATACTGAAAACTTATATAATTGGACAAAGCAGCTCAATAAACTATTGAT
>NZ_JBHNYR010000008.1:0-148976 GCF_054960615.1 Psychrobacter sp. PSi21 | reverse complement strand
TCAACCTTACAAACTTGTGCAGACATAAGCGTTATCGGTTCAATTGACGGCTGTGATAAAGTTCTATTGTCCACTGGCTGTGGTAGTTTCCGCCACAATCTAGGATTATCAAAACGGCGCATCCATAAGTCGGTAAAGTAAGTATTAAAGCTTTGATAGCCAATACCTTCATCGTAACCATTACCTAAAGAATCGTAATTACCATTACGCATAGGGCGAGTAATGGCATTAATTTTTAGATAACTGTTAGGGATGTTATCATCGGCTGGTAGTAGTTGCGGTGTATCAGCAGCAATCAATAGCAACCCATCAGAATAATCCCTATAAGTGATTTTCTGTTTTTTAACTTGAGTCTTAAAAATATCGATTCCACCGACCCGTTCTGCAAGATCATCACTGATATACGTCCACCAGTCGACACCCTTAATACCATGACTTAAAGTCATTATGTCTCCAAGATCATAAATATTAAGACCAAAGAAGCAATGCGCTTGGTCAAGGATATCAATACCTACTCTATCGTTGTCATAACCATAAGCGGGACTCCACCCCATAGTAGCGTGGTAAGGATTTAAGCGGTTAATGCAGTCGTTGAAAAGTTTAATAATTGCTTGATGAGTTTCTGAATCATAAAAATCCTTTCTATGAATACGAAAAAGCAATCTACTAGGTTCTTGAACTTCCCAGCCCCGAGCAGTAAGACAAGATAATTTATAATCAAAGCTTGCATTTAATTCTTTATGGCTGCCACTGGCAACGAACCATTCAATACAGTCATCAACATGTGCATTATTATCCAAAGTCTGCTGAAAGCTCGGTAGTTTATCTATTGGTTTTTGTGTCCAGCCTTTAGGATCGAACCCCCATTCAATGTGGTCACCAAACAACGCCATATAATGATCCATACACGCTTTTAGTTTTTGTCTGACTTCCTTGGTATGCCCATCCCAAAACAAAAAACAAGCCTCTAGGTGAACAGATAAAACAGTCAGACCGTGATCTCCAAGGCTGGCATCAAAATATTCAAATTCATCCTTAAAATTTTCTATACCTTTTAGCACTGTCTGCTTCCTTTGTTTTTAAATAGATATTGAATGGCCAAAAGTATATATCGTCAGTCTTATTATAAATAAAACACTCTTAAAATAAGCGAAATATAGTTAGTACTGAATAAAAAAGATACAACATGAAAAGTGTGCTCGATTTAAAGGTATTTTTAACGAACATAATCATGAGCGGTTGAGCTGAGCGTCGTGTGCATTGGCAGTGTCAGCTGATGGCTAGGTTCCTTATCGTATAGAAACGTATAATAGGCATGCTAGGTTAATTTCATTATTGACAGAAATAATAGAATGGTTCACTATGATGGCACCAATCATTAACTTTGCGGAATACACCAAACATTAAGCGTGATTATCACAGTAGTGCTCCGTTAATGTTGTAAACCACCGCTACAGTTAGTCAATAATAGTGAGTACCTGACCGTTATGAAACTTAATCCTACGACTGAAAAATTCATTTTACATTGGGGTGAGATGGGCTCACAGTGGGGCGTCAATCGCACCATGTCCCAGATTCATGCCCTGCTTTACATCATTGGCAAGCCGCTGAACGCTGAAGAGATCACCGAGACCTTAGACGTGGCGCGCTCAAACGTTTCGACCAGTATCAAAGAGCTGCAGCATTGGGGACTGGTACAAAAGGTGTCTATTTTAGGCGATCGTCGTGACCACTTTACCACCAACACCGATGTGTGGGAGCTGGCGCGAGTCATCGTTGCCGAGCGCCAAAAACGCGAACTTGCGCCGACCGTACAGTTTTTGCAGCAGCTGATGGACAGTCCTGAATTTGAATATGAAAACAGCAGTGTTAAAGACCGTATCGTAGAGACGCACGAGTTTGTAGAGACGGTAACCACATGGTCGGACGAGATGCTGAAAATGCCCACCAGCGTACTCAAAAAGATATTGAAGCTGGGCGCAAGTATTAAGAAGTTTTTGCGTTAATGAGCGCTCGCTGCTGGTTGATAATGGCTTGCGCGTTGATGTGGGTAATCTCTAAATGCGATGCACAGCGCGTAGAGATCACCACTGCTAAATGATGACGCGCCCTAGATAAAATCATACCTCATGGTAAAAACACCCGACCGCATGGTGTTGCTGCTTATTATGAGGTACGACGATAGGTATAAAAAATGCCATTGATGCTTGTCGTGTCGTTTTTATCATAATTGAATAGCAGGTCAGTGGTTATCCATTGTAGGTAGGCATTTTTATTTGACAAACAGTTTCTGTTTTTACAGAAATTAAGTAAATGAAATGCCACTGATGATAGCTGGTTGTATCTAACGGAATATAAGGAACAAAAAAGATGGCAGACGATCCAGATCATATCACACGAGCAGATACCGCGCCGCACGGCGATACGGAATATCAGGAGGCCAAGCTGGACTACTTGCCGCGTTCACTAGGGCGCAAGCTCTTGCCAGCGATAATATTGCTGCTGGTCATGCTACTCGTCTTTATTTTCTGCTATAGAGTGGCAGAAGATGGGAACAATTTGCTGGGTATTCAGTTTTTATTTGGTAGCCCCTTTTTTATCGGCGCGACCATGGTTTACCTAGCCAGCTACCAAAAGCCGATCACCAGCGGTCGGGTGTTTGCGCTCTCTTTCTGGTTGCTACTGGCGATCTTAGTGATTTGTATACCCATACTCAAAGAGGGCGTAATTTGTATGGTGATGGCCTCGCCAATATTGTATATTGCGACGCTTATGGGCGGACTGTGCATGCGTGCGCTTTGCCTAAAGTTTTGGAAAACCAAAGCGCTCTATAGTGTGGCGCTATTGCCACTGTTGGTGCTGTTTGTGCCGCTGGATATGACGCCGCAGACCTATCAGGTCACCGATAGTATCGTGATAGACGCGCCTGCGACAGCCATTTGGCAGACGATCAATCATATTGAAGACATTGAGCCTGAGGGCTTTTATCAAAAAAGTCAGCTGCTGCCGTTTATGCAAGTGCCGACCCCAAAATCGGCGGTAACGGTATGGGAGAATGAGCAGTGGGTGCGCAAATGTGAGTGGCATGGTGGGATTTATTTTGATGAGCCGCTGATCTCTTATGTTCCCAATCGTCAATTGCGCTGGCAGTTTGTGTTTTATCCTGACTCGGTGCCCCCAAAAACGCTGGATGACCATGTGACCATCAATGGCGAGCATTTTAAACTGCTGCATGGTCAGTATGACCTTGAACCAATCGATAGCAATACGACCAAATTAACCTTTAATGTCACCTATCGTATCAGCACCAATATGAATGCTTATGCTGGGTTTTGGGGTAAGTGGGTGATGAATGAGTTTGTCACTGACACGTTAGGGCTGTATAAGGCGAGGCTGGAGTCAGTTTGAGCCAGTGCTTGATCGCGCCGTCACTGACAAAGGTCTGTGACGGTGATTTGGGCTTGATAGCGTCCCAGTGGCCCATAGCTGCCGTCGGTGTCGATATGCCCTATGACGCACGTGTCAAAAGACTTGTAATAGCCTTTTGGGTGGTGCTTGTTGGCAGACTGGATTAGGCGCTGCTCTGGATCGGACACGTAATAGGTCTTGCCATTGGCGACCATCTCATAAACTTCAAAGCTGCGGGTAAAGCGGCCATGCAACGTGGCTGCGGGCGATGCTTTTGCCGTTGTTGTGACATTGTCTGTTATCTTATGGCTATAAGCCGCACTCATTAACAGTAGCGGGAGCACCGCTGCTAGGATGATTTTTTGGTAAGGCATGTGGTTCTCAGTTTGGGATCAGATAAAGATAAGAGCTTGGATAAAAAGCAATCATTTTAAACAAAAGTTTATTATAGTAGGACTTCAAGCGTTAATATAGTATAAAAACATTTTTTAACCGTATTAAAATTATATGGTCATATAGAGGATTTTTCTCCAACACTAAGTCATGCTGCTAACATAAGCTTTTTATGACCCTGCGTATTCATGCATTGCTGCCCGTTGATTTTGAACACAATAGCAAGACAGCGTTTTAGGCTTCGATAAAATGCAGCCATAAGCGCGTATCCAATTCAAACTGATGGTAGTCAGGCTCCATATGACGGCACAACTGGTAAAAGGCCTTGTTGTGCTCTTTTTCTTTGAAATGTGCCAGCTCATGCACCACGATCATGCGTAAAAACTCAGGCGGTGCGTCTTTAAACAGACTGGCGACGGTGATGCCGTTGTGCGATTTGAGCTTGCTGCCTTGGACGCGTGATTGATAGGTGTGAATCCCTAAGGCGTCTTTGAGCACTTTGAGCTTGCTGCTGTAGCTGACGTGAGACAGGGAGCTGCTACGGCGCATATATTGATTTTTAAGCTCATTAATATAGTGATATAGCGCTTTGTCGCTTTGGATATCGTGCCGCTCGGGGTATTTTTTTTGTAGATAATCGCCAAGCTGGCCGCTATGGATCAGGTCGCTGGCTTGGCTTTGGATGTGTTCAGGGTAGTGAGCGATATATTTTAATGAGGTCACAGGTCAATCCTTATCCGCGATGTAGAGGCTGGGCATTATATCGCTGATTTTGTTCAAAAAAACAGTATTTTCATGCGTGTCAATACAGGCTGCCGCCATGCGGGCATCATATCTGCTTGCAAAAAAAGCCTTTAATTGCAGGCACAGCCTTGCTATCTTGCCACGCCAAACTTGATGATACGACGCTTTATTTTACCCATTATCGGGTCCATTCGTGCTCTTTGAGCCTTCTTTTTTGTTGATTGTTATGACTTATAATCCTGAGGCGGACGCCGTGTCCCGCCGAACGCAATACTTTCGTGTGATACTGATGGGCGTCAGTGCTTTTGTGGTCAATACCACAGAGTTTGTGCCTGTGGCGCTGCTGAGCGATATTGCGCAAGACTTTTCGATTACCACGGCAGAGACTGGCTGGATGCTGACACTCTATGCGTGGATTGTGGCGGCGATGTCACTGCCGCTGATGCTGATGACGGGTAAGCTTGAGCGTAAGCGACTGCTCATGGCAGTGTTTGTGGTCTTTATTGCCAGTCATGTGTTGTCGGTATTTGCATGGAGTTTTGATGTGCTGCTGGTCAGCCGTGTGGGGATTGCGCTGTCGCATGCGATATTTTGGTCGATTACCGCTGCCATTGCGCTACGGGTTGCGCCTGAGGGCAAAAAGGCGTTGGCGCTGAGTGTGCTGGCGACTGGCACGTCACTGGCGATGGTGCTGGGTGTGCCGATAGGGCGCATCATTGGGCAGTGGTTTGGCTGGCGCACTACCTTTGGCGGTATTGGAGTGATTGCGTTTGTGGTGTTTGTGCTACAAGCCAAGCTGCTGCCAACGCTGCCGAGTATGTTTGATGGATCGGTAAAAAAAGTGCCTGAGCTGCTCAAAAATCCGCTGCTGGTCTGCTTGTATTTATTATGCTTTGTGATCTTTACCGCGCATTATGCGGCTTACTCTTATATTGAGCCGTTTATGCTAGAAGTTGGCAATATCAGTGCCAACTTTGCTACGGTGGTGTTGCTGCTGTTTGGTGGTGCGGGCATCATCGGCAGTGTGCTGTTTAGCCGTTGGGGTGAGCGCTCTACTACTAAACTGATGGTGATCTCCATCGCGATGATGCTACTGGCCATGGCGACCTTACTGCTGGTCATCAGTATTCCGTGGGCGCTGAGTATCAATACGCTGGTATGGGGCGCGGCGCTGATGATGCTAATGCTGGCGATTCAGGCGCGAGTGATCATGATTGATTTACACGCGCAAGATGTGGTGATGTCGATGTTCTCAGGCATTATCAACTTAGGTATTGGCACAGGGGCACTGCTGGGTGGTTATGCGGTGACGCATATTTCTTTATCTAGCGTGGGCTTTGTCGGGGCGGCGGTTGCCAGTGTTGCTATGCTGTTAATGATTTTTATGATGCAGCGCTTTTCGGCACTGCGCTAAAGCGGTAATAGGTAAAATAAATACGATAAAACGCCAGTGGGTTGATACCTGCTGGTGTTTTTTTGTGTAGAGAGAAATGTTGGCTTATTTCTGAAGTTTTGGCAGTTGCTGAATGTCATGTATGAGCAGAACTATTTGTTGTTATTAAACAATGATTAAGCGGTACAAGAGCTTTTAAGACCGCATGCCGCCTTGTTTTGGGCGAATATGGGCAAGCCATGTGAAGTAAAGAGGTGACACATATCCAGATTAATAGTTGACAATGATAATCATTATCATTAATATTTGCTCTATCAATTCATAAGTGGCGAATCATCATGAAGTCAACGCACCATAATCAGCAGGCCGTCGGCGCCAGTAAGCATAGCCATCATCAGTACAATGACCAACATGACGAGCAGCGCGACAATCAAAGCTACCTTGATCGTCAATCCCAGTTTGAATCTAATGTTCGCAGTTATCCAAGAAAACTACCCTTTGCCATTGCTGCCGCGCAAGGCGTGTGGCTAACCGACGTTAGTGGCAAACGCTATATCGACTGCTTGGCAGGGGCAGGGACGCTGGCATTGGGTCACAACCATTCTGTGGTCACCAAAAGCATCACCGATACGCTTGCCTCAAACCTGCCGCTTCATACCCTAGACATCACCACCCCTTTAAAAGAGGCGTTTAGCCAGCGCTTGTATGAGCTGCTGCGCACGGACAGCGACACTTACCGCTTGCAGTTTTGTGGGCCTACGGGTGCCGATGCGGTGGAGGCAGCGCTCAAGCTGGCCAAAAAAGCCACAGGCCGCTCAGGCATCATCAGCTTTAGCGGTGGCTATCATGGCATGACCCACGGAGCGCTTGCGGTCACGGGCAACCTGTCACCAAAAGCAGGGGTCGAAGGGCTGATGGGCAATGTGCAGTTTTTGCCGTATCCCAATGAGTATCGCTGTGCGTTTGGCTTAGATGGCATGCAAAGTTTAACGGCGCATATGCGCTATTTTGAAAATTTTTTGCACGATATTGAAAGTGGGGTCAACAAACCTGCGGCGGTGATTTTGGAGGTGATTCAGGGCGAGGGCGGGGTCAATCCTGCACCGATTGAATGGCTCAAACATGTGCGCGCGGTGACGCGAGAGCTGGATATTTTGCTCATTATTGATGAAGTGCAAACAGGGTTTTGTCGTACAGGGCGCTGGTTTGCTTATCAGCATGCCGATATTGATCCTGATTTTGTGGTGATGTCCAAAGCGGTTGGCGGTGGTTTGCCAATGGCGGTGCTGGGGATCAAAAAAGCGCTCGACGTGTGGCAGCCCGGTCAGCATTCAGGCACGTTTCGTGGCAATCAGTTGGCGATGGCGACAGGCCTTGCCACGCTGGATTATCTGGCAGAGCATGATATGGCCGAGCAGGTGGCCAAGCTTGGGCAGTGGTTTAAGGCTGAACTGATGGCATTGGCGACGCGTTATCCCATGCTGGGGCATGTGCGCGGTTATGGCTTGATGATTGGGGTTGAAATTGTGGATTCTGAGCGGCCAATAGACACGAGCAGCGTTTGTGTTGCTGACCCTGATCGCTGCGCTGCAATTCAGCAGGCATGTTTTGAGGCAGGCTTGGTGCTGGAGAAAGGCGGACGCGCGGGCACGGTACTGAGGTTTTTGCCGCCGCTCATCATCACGCAAGAAGAGCTTGAGATGGTACTGGATAAATTTGAGACAGCGCTCAAAGCCGTCAGTCAAACAGCAGCCGTCAGTCATCAATAAAACAATAATTATCAGTAACCATTATCAATAATCATGATGAACCGTTTAGAAGGTCATCGTGGTTATGGGCTGCATACAAGCAGCGGTAGCGTGAGTACATTTGGGGGTTGGTTTTGGCGTTATTAAACAAAAAGTCAGCGGCGCAGTATTCGGCGTTGATGCAGCAGACGGTGCAGATGGTCAGTGAGTGGGTGGAGACGCAAACGCTTTATACAGGCGGCGCACCCGAAACGATGGCAGCCGCAACCGAGCTGCGCGTCAGTGCTGAGGGGATAGGGGCGCAAGCCGCACTGACACGGATGGGAGAGATGTTTTTGCCACGTTGTATTGCGACGGCGAGCACCGCGTCATTGGCGCATTTGCACCCGCCGACATTGCTGGCCGGTCAACTGGCCGAGGTGTTGATCGCAGGGACAAACCAAAGCTTGGACAGTTGGAATCAAAGCCCTGCGGCAACTTTTATGGAGCAGCATGTGATCCACTGGCTTGGTGCGCGCTGCGGTTTTGGTAAAAACAGCAACGGCGTGTTTACCAGTGGTGGCACGCAAAGCAATCTGATGGGGTTGCTGCTGGCACGCGATGAGTACTATGCGCGCCAGCAAGTTGATGTACAGCAGGTGGGCATGATGGCGCAGCCCGCTGGGGTGATCTTGTGCTCCGATCAGGCGCATTTTTCAATCGAAAAAAACGCAGGGCTGCTGGGGTTGGGTCGCCAAGCGGTGATAAAGATAGCCACTAACGCGCAGGGCGCACTGCTGGTGTCTGATTTGCAAGCCCAAATCATGGCGCTGCGGCAACGTGGTCAGGAGGTTATGGCGGTGGTGGCAACGGCTGGCACCACGGACTCAGGGGCGATTGATCCGCTGATTGAGATTGCCAAAATCTGCCGCGCATATGAGATCTGGCTACATGTCGATGCGGCGTGGGGCGGCGCACTGCTACTGTCTAACTGCCATCGGGCGCTGATTGATGGCATCGCGCTTGCCGATTCGATCACGCTTGATTTTCACAAGCATTTCTTTTTACCCATCAGCTGCGGCGCGTTTTTGATCCGCGATCAGCGCTATTTTGAGTCGATGCGTCATCACAGCGACTATCTAAACCCGACTGATGATGAGGCAGACGCCATTCCTAATTTGGTAACAAAGTCATTGCAGACCACGCGCCGCTTTGATGCGCTTAAGTTGTGGATGGCGCTGGAGGCGCTGGGCACAATGCGCTACGGGGCGCTGATTGATCAATGTTTGGACAGTGCTCGGCAGGCAGCGGCGCAGATAGACGAGCATCAAGATTTGGTCTTGGTGACCGAACCTGTGCTTAGCAGTGTGCTGTTTTATTTTGAGCCAGCCGATTATCCCGTCAATCATCCAGCCAATCACGGTACCACTGACACTGACACTGACAGTGCCTTGACCACGGCGCAGCGGGTGCAGCTCAATCGTCGTATCGCGCAGCAACTGCTACATAACAACATTGCCAATATCGCGACCACGCAATACCAGTCGGTATTTTGTCTCAAATTGACCATTTTAAACCCTGAGGTAACCGAGCAGACCATCACTGAGGTGCTGACTGCGATTTGCCATATGGGTCAGCAGATTTTATCTACTTCACATGACAAGAAGGACATGCCTCATGACCACGCTTTATCCTACTAACCAGACAGACGCCAGCGGCAGTACCGCCGCCCATGATCCAATAGACAGCACGGGCGCCACCATCGTTGATCGTTTGGCGCTGCAAAATTTGATCAACGCTTATTGTCAAGAGACGCGGCGCGGTACGGTGGCATTGGCAACAGAGCAAAGCAACGCGCAGCGGCAAATTTCAGGTGGCGCGCCCGTCTTGCTGCTGACCTTGCATCCACTCAGCTTGTCGGTGATGGTACCGATCGCGCGGGTGACCAAGCTGGGGCAGCAGCAGTTTTTGGACTGTCCTTATGTGCTGCAAGACGGCGTATGGGTCAGGCTATCAGCAGCGACGCTGGCAGGTTTGATTATTGAAGACATTATCGACACCCATCCTGAGCGCGCCCAGCTCGATGGCTCAGATGTGCTGGCGCGGTGGTTACAAAGCCGCACGGGTCTGGAAACCATCTTGTCTGTACGCGGTGACAATATTGATGAGATCATCCAGCCACGCGCTAACTTTATTGAAAGTGAGCAGGCGTTGATCTATGGTCACGCGATGCACCCGACACCCAAGAGCCGTATCGGTTTTGATGCGCCAGACTGGGTCACCTATTCACCCGAAACCAAAGGCTGTTTTCAGCTAAGCTATTGGCTGGTCGATCCTCGGTATATCGCCGAAGAGTTTGCCGATGGTGACAGCATTACTGAGGCACTACAAACAGAACTGCTGCCGCTGATGGACAGCCACCAGCAAGCACTGGTCACTGCCAATCCAAGCTTTAAGCTGTTGCCGCTGCACCCATGGCAAGCGCAGCATTTACAAAAGCAGCCGTGGTATGCGCGCTTGCAGGCGAGTGGGTCGCTATATGATTTAGAGGGGCTTGGCTGGCAGTTGAGTGCCACCACCTCAGTGCGTACGTTATGCGCTTTCGATGCGCCGTGGATGTTTAAGCTATCGTTGTCGGTGGCGATTACCAATTCGGTGCGCATCAATTTGCCCAAAGAGTGTAAGCGAGGGCTGCATGCCTGCCGTATTTGGCGCAGTGACTTTGGTCAGCAGATGCAAGACGAATACCCCACTTTAAAAATATTGAATGATCCTGCGTGGATTGCGCTGACCATCGAGGGTCAGATCGTTGATGAGAGCATTTGTATTTTGCGTGACAATCCATTCAGTGCTGAAGAGCAAGTGAGTAGTATGGCGAGCCTATGCCAAGATCACCCAAATCAGCAGACCAACCGTATCCAAGCACTATTTGATCAGATTCATGGCGAGCAGCAGCAACCGTATGCGGACATCGCCCGCACGTGGTTTGCGCGCTTTTTGGCGGTGGCGGTGGAGCCGATGTTCAGCTTATATCACGATCATGGCCTAGGCTTTGAAGCGCATCAACAAAACAGCATGTTGGAACTTGAAGACGGTTACCCCAAGCATTTTTGGGTCAGAGACAATCAAGGCTTTGGTTACATCATTGAGTATGCCAGTGCCTTGATCGAACAGTATCCTGAGCTTGAATACGAGGCGCAATGTATCGTCCCTGTTGAATTTGCCGATGCACGAGTCAGCTATTACTTTGTGGGCAATACCCTGTTTGGGATGATGAATGCCATCGCGCAAACGGGCGTGATCAGTGAAGACACCTTGCTATCGATGCTGGGTCAAACGCTGCAGCGTCTGCAACAAAAATACCCTGACAGCTCCATCCTTAACCAGCTGCTGCATGCGGCGACGCTGCCTTATAAGGGCAATCTGATGACCCGTTTGTATCAAATTGATGAGCTGATCGCGCCTGTCGAGGTGCAGTCGGTATATGTTGAGATTCCCAATCCCATTCGTTCGGTTATGCGCTCTAATACGTCTACTCGCAGTGAGACAGTCAACAATGCTGTTAAGGAGCACAGTCATGCTTGATGTGATTGGTATTGGGGTGGGGCCGTTTAATTTGAGCTTGGCGGCACTACTTGACTCGCGCACCTCGCTACAGACGGCATTTTTGGAGCAGCGCCCCAGCTTTAACTGGCATGAAGGCATGCTGCTGCCGCACACCACGCTACAAGTGCCATTTTTGGCAGATTTGGTCAGTTTGATTGATCCGACCAGCCGCTATGGGTTTTTAAATTATTTGCATCAGCAGCACCGATTATTGAATTTTTATTTTTTAGAAGACTTTAAGATTTTGCGCGCGGAGTACAATCATTATTGCCAATGGGTCGCCGCGCAGCTTACCAGTGTACAGTTTGACAGCAAAGTGCTGAGTGTCAGTCCAGATCCGCAAGGCTTTGTGGTCACCTCAGAGCAGGCAGGCCAGCAGGTAACGCAGCACTGCAAAAACGTGGTGATCGGTACAGGCACAGTACCGACGTTGCCACAGTGTTTGCAAACTGTGAGCGCCACTTATCCCAATCGCTGTATGCATTCGGCGCACTTTGCCACACGTTTTGATACCGATACAAAAGCAGCACTGAGCGCCATTCGTGCCACTGGGCGTATGCCCAAGGTGCTGGTGCTCGGGGCAGGCCAGTCGGCGGCGGAGGTGTTCCGTGCCTTATTTGACGATCAGCTGGGCGCAGGCGGCGATGCTCGTCAGCCCAAATATGAGCTGGAATGGATGACTCGCTCTTCGGGATTTTTCCCGATGGAGTACTCGCCGCTTGGGCTGGAGCATTTTAGCCCGCAGTATGCCGATTATTTTTATGATCTAGATGGTGCGGTCAAGTCTGATCTGCTCAGGCAGCAAGACCTGCTCTATAAGGGTATGGGCTTTTCGACCATTCAAGACATCTATCAGCGCCTGTATGCGCGTACGGTGGCGGGCGGGGCGGCGCATGCCACCTTGGCATCGAGCTGTGAGCTGCAGTCGGTGAGCGCGGATGATGGGGTATTTGCCGTCACTTGGTATCAGACCGAGCAAGGGCAAGCGTTTACCAAAACTTATGATGTCATCATCGCTGCGACAGGCTATCGCCAAAACACGCCCGAGTGCTTACAAGAGATCATGAGCGCCACTGAGCACGATACGCTTGGACAACCCTGTATCCAGCGCGATTATCAGCTGCAATATGACTGGCCATATGCCGACAACCTCCCGCAAACCGACGAGCCATGCGGCCAATCTGCTGCCAATATCGCAGCAGGGCGAGTGTTTATCCAAAACCAAGAGCTGCATTCGCATGGCGTGGGTGCTCCTGATTTGGGACTTGGTGCTTACCGCGCAGGCTGTATTGTCAACGCCTTGGCAGGCGAGCGGATATTTGATACTGCAGCACTACAAGTGTTTCAACATTTTGAAGCGCCGATTGCCACGGCATAACAACGCTTTGCCATGAATAAATAATATTCAATCATCATAAAAAATAAAGGAGAAACACAATGACGATGACCATGCAGACCACGCGTGCAGAGCAACTGCCCAATGACTATGAGATCCAAACCGAAAAGCATACTTACCGTTTGCAGCAAGTTCGTTACCCAGATGATTTACCGTTGCTTTATCGCTGGATGCACAGCGAGCATGTGATCGAGCAGTGGCAGCTGAATCTGCCGATGCCCAAGCTTGCGGTACACTTTGAAAAAATGTTGGCGGATGATCATCAGCGCCTATATCTGATACTCCAAGATGGCCGCGCCCTTGGCTATGCAGAAGTCTATGAAGCGGCGCGTGATCGCTTGGCTCGTTACGATGACGTAGATGCCGATGATATGGGCTGGCATTTGCTCATAGGGGAGACGGATCTGATCAGAACGGGACTGCTGCGGCCTGTCTCGCTGCTGCTCAGTGATTTTATTTTTCAAAACAGCCACGCGCAAAAAATCGTCGGTGAGCCTGATGAAAAGGTAACCGCCTATGCGTGGGCAGCCGAATCGCTCGGTTATGAGTTGCAGCGCACCCTGTCAATGCCTGAAAAAAACGCCAGCCTTTATTATTGCTACCGCAAACCGTTTTATGAGTCCGAGTTTTATCAGCGCTATCAACAAGCCTGCATGCAATGAGTCAGCGCTCATCCACTGACATGACTGCCGCTACCCCCCGCACCAGCGTAGAAAAATCGGCAGCAAACATCGCCGCAGATGCAGTGCCCGTATCGCGACTGCTGCTGGCAACGCTGCTGCTGGGTGGCACGGTGATCAGCTTTAGCAACAGCGCGCTAAACCCTGCCATTCCAGTGTTTATGTCGGTGTTTTCGGTCAATGTCACAGTCGGTAGCTGGGTACTCAACGCTTATATCTTGGCGATGAGTATTGGCCTGATGTTAAGTGGTTATTTGAGCAGTAAGTACAGCTCAAGGCAGTTATATAGTGCCAGTATTGGCCTGTTTACGCTGGGCGCGCTGGTGGGTATGTTTGCGCCAAACATGGACATCATCATCGCTGCCCGCGCGATCCAAGGGCTGGCGGGTGGTATCACCATTCCGTTATCAATCGGTTTGCTGTACCGCTTTTATCCTGCTGCCCAGCATGGGCGAGTAATGGCACTGTGGGGCGTGGTGGTGATGCTGTCCTTGGCAGTAGGGCCACTGCTGGGCGCGATATTGGTGGCGCAGCTGGCATGGTGGTCGCTGTTTGCGGTCACGCTGCCTTTTGGTCTGGTGACGATGCTGCTGGCGTATAGGGTGTTGCCGCGCGACGACGCCGAGCGGCAACCCTCAGGTTTTGATGGGCGCGGGTTTGTACTGTTGCTGATGGGCTTTGGTCTGCTGATGTTTGGGTTACAACAGTTGGGACCAGCCGAAATATCGGCGGGCTGGATAGTGGCCTTTGTCGCACTGCTGGTCGTGCTTGGTATCGTCTGGTGGCGCTATGAGTATCAGCATGACCATCCACTGATTAAGGTTAAGTTGCTGGGCAATCGCACCTATCGCTACAGCATCATCATCAGCGTCAGCCAAACCATCGGCATGCTGCTGTGTTTACTGCTGCTGCCGATCATCATCCAAGAGGTGATGCAAAAGGATGCCATCTGGACGGGGTGGGTGCTGATGATTGGCACCTTGGTTGCCAGTCTGACCACCCATTTTGCTGGGCGTATTGTTGATAAACAGGGCGCGCGCCTGATCGGTATGGTGGGCATTGGAATCAGTGCCGTCGCAACGCTGCTGCTGGGCGCGGTCATGACCCACCCCTCACTGCTGGCCATCATGGTGTTGATGTGCGTGCGCGGTGTTGGGGTTGGGCTGGCTTATTTGCCGACCACTACCGTGGGGTTTAGCAGTCTGCCCAAGCAGCAAGTGACCGATGGCGCGGCGCTCAATAACATCAGTCGCCGTATCTGCTCGGCAGTGGTGATTGTACAAGTCGGCGTTTATATCGATATGCGCCAAAAGCAGTTGACGCAGGAGCACGCCATCGGTGGGATAGCAGATACATTGGCACAAGCCACTGCCATTCAAGAGGTGTTTATTGCCGTGGCAGTATTGCTGCTATTGACCCTGCCCATTGCTGCCAAATTGCCTTCGTATCGCACTGAGCAGGCGGCATAACAAACTGTAAGCACACCTGCCAATGATAACGCTCAATCAGAAAAAAACATATGATTAAAATAGGAACCATCATGGATATAACAACCAATAAACATGTAACGAACGACCACAGAAACATACCTGCTATCGCCCCATGGTCAGCGTTTTCGGCTCAGCATGACGATGATATCGACCTGCATTGCTTCACGCAGCTGGCACAAGCCAATGCCAAAGTTGAGCACAGAATGGTGCGGCAACTGCTACAAGCCTTATTGTTTGAAAATATTATTGAGTATCGTTGCAGCACTGAAGATGATCGTACCCAGACACGGTTTATCATACCAGTGATGGACGGCGCGTATGTGGCAAGCGGGCGGGTGCATGATAGCTTTGGTCTGATTCGTCTCGATGACACGCCGATTTATAAAACCAGCACTGACACCGTTGCCACAACTGATGCCACGTTAGAAGGCATTATCAGCGACATCTTACTGCCGCTTCCCGATGCCAACCTTAAAACGCGCTTTATTACTGAGCTGCGTCAGACTTTTATTAAGGATGTGCAATCGGTGGCGCTAACGGCAGATGCGCCTGCTGCGATTGATGAGTTGAGTTATGAGCAGCTTGAACAGCATCTGATGGCGGGGCACCCTTACCATCCGTGCTACAAGTCGCGTATTGGTTTTAGCTTGCAAGACAATTATCAATTTGGCCCTGAGTTCGATCAAGACATTGAGGTGCTTTGGCTGGCGGTGGATCGCACGCTGGTGGCTCATAACGCCATTGAACATAACGGCCATAATACCAGTCAAACATGGGTGCGTGATTTTGTGGGCGCAGCCGATTATCAGCGATTACAGGCGCGGCTTGCGGCGGCTGTCTATGCACCGCAAGCTGATAAAACCGCGCCGCACCGCACGCGTGACCCAGAGCATTACGCCCTGTTGCCTGTGCATCCGTGGCAATGGCAGCACACGCTGATCGCCGCACTGCAACCGCAAATTTCCAGTCAAGCGATCATCTGTCTGGGCAGTATTGGCAGTGCCTACCGCGCGCAGCAGTCGATCCGCTCTTTGACTTGTCATGAGCAGCCTGAGCGCGATTACCTCAAGCTGTCCATGCACCTGACTAATACCTCAAGCACGCGTATTTTGGCCAAGCATACGGTGATGAATGCGCCCCTCATTACCCATTGGTTAAAAAGCTGTATTCAAGAGGATATTACCGCCCAGCGTTTGGGTTTTGAGTTTTTAGGCGAGCGTTTTGGGGCAACACTCGATCATGAGCAGTTGCAAGCACAAGGCTATCACAACCCTGATATATATGGTGGTTTGGGCGCGATTTGGCGTGAGAGCGTGCACCAGCATTTGATGCCGACCGAGCGCGCCTTTCCATTAAATGGTATCAGTGCTATGCAGTCTGATGGTACGGTGCTGATTGCCCCATGGATTGCGCGTCATGGTGTGCAGCCGTGGGTCAGTCAATTAATCACGGTGTGCGTCACGCCACTGATGCACCTGTTATTTGCCCATGGTATCGCCCTTGAGTCACACGCGCAAAATATCGTCTTGGTGCATGAGCAGGGTTATCCAGTACGGATTTTACTCAAAGACTTGCATGACGGTGTGCGTTATTCACCAGCGCACTTGGCTAATCCCGAAGCCGTCCCTGTCTTGCATCAACTGCCTGCGGCGCACGCGGCGATCAATCGCGGCTCCTTTATCGAAACCAGCGATACAGACGGCATCCGTGACTTTAGCGTGGCCTGTCTGTTCTTTGTGGCGCTGAGTGATATTGCGATATTTTTGCAGCACCATTACGACTATGACGAAACCAAGTTTTGGCAACAGGTCGCCGCTTGTATCACCCGCTATCAAGCTGACCATCCGCAGCATCAAGGCCGTTTTGATCAGTTTGATGTGTTCGCACCGCAGACACGGATAGAGTCATTGACCAAACGGCGCTTGTTCGGCGATGCGGTATTCCCGATCAAGTATATTGATAATCCGTTGCACCGTGCCCTGCAGGCTCACACGCAGCCATTGAGCGCAGAAGCGTGATGATGTAGTCCTTATCTTGAGAGAACAAAAAGGTGGTGAAACATGGTAAACCGTATAGAAAAGACGCAAGCAATAGACAGCGTGGCCTACGCCAAAGCACAGCAAAGCAGTATCTATCAGTTGCTAGAATGTGCGCTGTTAGAGGCATGGATGCCTGCCGATCACTATCAACTCACCACGGCTCAGGCGTTAGCAGAAAATGAGTGGCTTACGGGTTGGTCAGTGGTTCATACCGACAGTCTGGTCGATTCGGTGTGGCGCGTGCTGGCTGGTGAAGAGACGCAAGAGATTTTGGTGACGCAGTGGCATGACCATCAGCGTCTGATTGTTGCGGTAACGCCGAGTTATTGCTCGTCGGTTAAGCCGCTGGCGCCCTTTGTGCCATTACTGCAAAAACGCGCAATAGATGAGCCATCCGTTATCACGTGCACCACAGCCATCACGCAAGTACAGACATTGTTGCCGATTTTACTGTCTTGGCTGGCAAGTAATGAGCATACTCAAAGTGATGTTAGTCGTGATAACGCTACAGATAGCGACCGTCAAGCAGGTATTGAGGCGCTGGCGCAAGGGCTGACACAAGCCGTCGGTGCCAAGCAATTGTCCGCACTGCATCAACTGCCGCCGCATATGCTCAGCCAGCATGACTGGTATCAAGCCTATCGCCATAGTGAGCAACTGGCTTCCTTAACCGATCGCCCATTTCACCCATTGGCAAAAAGCAAAGTGGGGCTGAGTGATGCAGAATATCGGCAGTATATGGCCGAGTTCAATCAACCCATCAGTCTGCGCTGGCTGGCAGTCGATCGGCATCATCTAATGCAAGCGGCAATGATTACTGACAGTCAACCTGCCGCGCCTGCTCAGTTTTTATTGACCTTGGCGCAGCAGCAGTGTTTGCAGCAGGAAATGCAGGACAAACAGTTGGCGGACAGTCATATCGCCATTCCTGTGCATCCGTGGCAATGGCAGCATGCGTGTACCCATTGGTATCGCGATGAGTTGGCAAGTGGCGTGGTCACTGAGCTGGACTTTGTGTTGCCTGATACGTGGGCGACATCATCCCTGCGCAGCCTGCTTGTCGAGACGCAGCCGCAGCACAGCATCAAGCTGCCGCTGGCAGTGGCTGCGCTCAACTCCAAGCGCTACTTGCCTGCGGTCAAGTTGATCAATGGTGAAAAAAACCAAACCTTGCTACAAGCAGCGCGCGCGCAAGACAGCCTATTGGCACAGCAATTGTGGCTGTGCGATGAGCGCTTTTGGTGGGTATTTATGCCGCAGGATATTGACAATAAAACCGCGACCAATGCGCTGTTGTTTCAAGAAAAGCACACCCATCTGGGCGCGATGATTCGCAGCTTACCTGAGGCGCTATGTACTGGTGCGTTTAACCTACTACCGATGGCAAGCCTAGGCGTCACCATGACCGATACAGCAGGTCAGGCATATCACATTTTTGATGATTTGCTAAGCCGTCAGCAGGGCAATAACAACCAAAATCACGAACCACAACAGGCTAACGTGCTGGCGCTGTTTGGCGAGATGTGTCAGGTGTTCTTTTCGGTACATTTGCGCTGTTACCGTCTCGGGCTGATGCCTGAGCTGCATGGACAAAATGTGGTGTTGGTCATCAAAGACACGCAGTTTACAGGAGTGGTGCTGCGCGATCATGACTCGGTGCGCATCTATCGTCCGTGGCTTGAGGCGCATGGGCTAAGCGATCCTGATTATCTCAGTCCGATTGCGGTGCCCAATCGCCTATATCAATCCACGCCGACAGAGTTGCTGTTTTATCTGCAAAGTCTCGGCATTTTGGTCAATATTCGTAGCATCGTTGAGGCGCTAAGCGAGCGCTACGAGTTGCCTGAATTACGACTATGGCAGACTGTCCGCCGCTGCCTCGCGCACAGTATTACTGATATCGATTTTAGCGTGGAGCAGCGCCAGATTTTGCTTGAGCAGTTGTTTAACCAGCCGCACTATCCGCACAAAACACTACTGCGGCCACTGATTGAGCGCGGTGCGATGCAGCATGGCAGTATGCCCGCAGGACAAAGTCAAACTTGTAATCCACTGTTTATGGGTGGTGGTACTCCGTTGTCTGTGCATGATCAGCATGATAACGATCAGGAGTGTGTGCCATGCCAAGCCTAAACCGCGATACCGACAGCCTAATGAGTGTCAATGTGATATCGGCATATCGCACCATCGCCACCTCAACCATTGGTCATTTGACCACAGCAGGCCATCTGCCAAAGCTACGCCCAATGGCGCTGCCCGATTGTGAGCAAGTCAGCCACACAGGACGCGTGCTGACAGTGACTTTGACCTCAGGCGACACGGGTGTTATTCGTCAGGCATTGTCTGGTGCCATGCCACAAGATGTGCTGTGTATAGATGCGCGGGTGCTGGGTGAGCGTGCGTGTTGGGGGGCGCTACGCACCTGCGCGGCCATTTATGAGCAATTATCTGGGGTTATCGTACTGGGCGCGATTACCGATTCGGCCACGCTGGCCACGCTGCCGATGCCCGTATTTGCTATGGATATCAGTGCGGTCACAACCAGCAGTCATCATGCTGATACTGCCCCGCAAGTGGATCAGATAGCGCCTATCACAGCGCCAGCAGGCAAGCTGCGTGAGCCGATAGATTATGCCAACGTGTCGATACGCACAGGCGATATGGCCATCATGGATGCCGATGGAATATTTATAATGGATCAGCAGCAAGCCGCCCAGATGCTCCCTTTATGCCACCAAAAACAAGCAGAAGACGATCATAAGCTCAAACTCTTTTTAGAGGCCTATCATGCTCAGCGGCTGGATGAGTTGCCACTCTAAAGCGTCAAGGCGCAGAGTGCTGTAGCCACATCTGCCACCTCAATGCAAAAATTCACTTCCGCGATCCATGTACGTGATGCGTTGGGCTGAGGGTGGTAACAGGCTCGCTGATTGATTTGGCACGTCTGTTATCACCATTTTTAAAATAGGGACACACCCTAATACTCGCTTGTCATTACCCATGTTTCAGCCTATCTCTGTTGATATTCCCCTTTATTTTGACTGCTGATCAGTCATGCCGCCAGTACCAATCATGCGATAAACGCACGCGTCATCAAATCATATTGATAAACCTGTTGATAATATAAATGATAAGTATTATCATTACGATTAAATTCAAAAATGATACGCAATGTGATGCGGGTGCAACATTCAATAACGCGTCATGTTGGTTTGTTTTTTATCTTTTCACTGTTTATTGTTTCCATTACAGGATTGTGTACTCATGTCCCAGTTGTCGTTGCCTACCGTCTCCTCCCGCCCTAAATTTAAACTCACCTTATGTTACAGCGCCGTCATTCTGAGCATGGCTCATATCGGCAGCGCGCAGGCGGCAACGGTGACCCAAGACGCGGATAGGGCAGAGGTCGCCAGCATGACCACAAACGAGGATATGGATAGTAATGATCAAAGCGCAAAAGAAGAAATGCCATCGGTAACCTTGGATACCATCGTCGTCACCACCAGCCGTAGTGATCTTGAACAAGCACAAGCGCCGCAAACCATTGAAGTCATCAATGAGCAAGACATCGATGATCAACTAAAATACTCCACCAACAGCTCAGAGGTACTCAGCAAAAGCATCGTCTCTTATACGCCAAGTACAGGCGGTATGAGTGGTTACGGCGAGACGCTACGTGGTCGGACACCGCTGATCTTGGTTGATGGTATTCCGCAGTCCACGCCGCTACGTCCATCAGGGCGTGAGTTTCATACCATTGACTTTGGCGCGGCGGAGTCGATTGAGGTGATTCAAGGTGCCAATGCCACCAATGGTTCGAACGCATCAGGCGGGGTGATCAATATCAAAACCCGCCAGCCGATGTCTGGCGCATTCAATCAGCATGCGGCTGTGCAAGCGACCGTCATACCGGGTAAGCTAAATAGCGATACCACCAGTTACCGCGCACGCTACGGCTTTGATGGTATGCAAGGCAACGTGGATTATTTGTTTGATGCCACCGTTGAAGATAAGGGCATTGGAGTCAGCGCTGATGACAAGCTGATCAGTACCTATCCGCTACAAGGCGATCTGGCTGATTCATTCAGTTATAACCTTTCGGGTAAGCTTGGCTATGCCATCGATGACAATCAGTATGTGCAAGCAAGCGTCAATCACTACCAAATCGAAAACCACTTAGACTTCACGCCTGTACTGGGTAATCCTTTCACACGCGAAGCCTCTACCGCCAAAAAAGGTAAGGTTTATAGTACCGAAAAACCTGAAAACGAAGTCACCAGCGTGGGCGTGACCTATGAAAATGCTGATCTCTTTGGCATGTCGCTAAACACCTTGGCCTTCTATCAAGACTATCAAGCCACCTTTGGTGAAGACAATTCGCCCAACTATCAAGACGTGTCATTAGCGCCGCAGGACGAGCTGTATGACCAGACCCAAGCGGTCACCAAAAAAATTGGCCTTAAATCGACGCTACAAAAAGACAGCCTGTTTGATCTGCCACTGGACATGACCGTGGGTCTGGATGCGATTCGTGATAAAAGCCGTCAAGACTTGATCTTGACCGAGCGCACTTATATGCCTGAGGCAACCTATACCAGCTATGAGCCGTTCGTACAGTTACAAAGTGAGCCAATCGATGGTGTGATACTCCATGGCGGTGCGCGTCATACGCAGTCAGAACTATCGGTCGATGATTACACCACCGTGGCCAAATACAACAATACTGCGGTTAAAGGCGGCAGCCGTGATTATGACGAAACGCTATACAACTATGGTGTGACGCTAACACCGACTGACTGGGTCACGCTTTTTGGCAGCTATTCAGAAGCCTTTAGTGTGCCTGACATTGGCCGCGCCTTACGTACACTTGATGGCAGCAAAGTGGACACCACCGAGATTGACTCACTTGATATCTTCAAACCCATCATTACCGAAAACATTGAAGTCGGTACGCGCTTTCATATGGGGCCTGCCAATCTAAATCTCAGCTACTTTAAGTCGACCTCCGACTACAATGAGCGTCCGCAGTATAACAATGGCTTACGTACTTATGAAATCAAACGTGAAAAAACCAAAATCGACGGCTATGAGCTGGGTTTTGATTACAAACTGAGCGATCAACACAAGATATCAGTCGGCTATCTGGATATGGAGGGTAAGCGCGACAGTGATGGCGATGGTAGCTTGGACTTGAGCTTGCTTGGCGACCAGCTGCCACCGAATCGCTATCTGGCATCTTGGGATGCCAAATGGTCAGATAAGGTTTCAACCAACTTGCAAGTAGAGCGTGCCATGAGCCGCGACTACTATAGCCCCCTATATACCGATTATTATGGCTTAAACATCAACTTTGACGGTTATACCTTGGTTGATGCTGCGGTCAATTATAAGCTCAAAAAAGGCACGGCCACGGTCGCAGTCAGCAACTTATTGAATGAAGACTATCTGCGTTTTTCATCACAGACCATTCCTAGTGACAGCGCTGAGAGCTTTGTCAAAGGTCAGGGTCGCGCGGTCACCGTTGGCTATAGCGTTGATTTCTAATCAACGGTGATGAGTTAATGATCACTGCCGTATGACGGTTCGCCTGTGATGTTTAATCAATAGCGAGCCGGTCTTTTTCTTCTAGGCGCACTCATCTTAATCATGAGTGCGCGCGCTTTTTTACCACTTGGTTTGACTATCTATGCTTATTGCCAATCAACTCAGTATCGTCCGCAAACAAAAAACGCTGCTCGCCGCCGCTTCAGTCAGTATTGAGACAGGGCGCTTGTATGCGCTTATCGGCCATAACGGCTCTGGCAAATCGACGTTGATTAAGGCTTTGGCAGGCGAGAGCCGTGCAAGTTCAGGCGCAGTACAAATCGACCAAACTCCGATTACTCAACTGAGTGCCAAAGACCTTGCCCGCCACATCGCCTATTTGCCGCAGCGTCTGCCTGATGCAGCGGCTTTTACTGTCGCTGAGCTGGTGATGCTGGGCCGCTATCCACACCAAAAATGGCTGCAAAAACCCAGTATCCGTGACCGCCAGCAAGTCGAGCATGCACTGGCATTGACACAAATGCAGCCGTTTGCCGAGCGGGTGGTATCCACCTTGTCAGGTGGCGAGCGTGCGCGGGCATGGCTGGCAATGTGTTTGGCACAAGAGACGCGTTATTTGTTGCTTGATGAGCCACTAGCAGCACTTGATATCGTCTATCAAGTCGAGGTGCTACGCTTGATCCGCAAACTGGTCAATGAGCAGGGTTTGGGCGTGGTGATTATTTTGCATGACCTCAACTTGGCAGCGCAGTATTGTGATGAATTTATCGCGCTCAAGGGCGGCGCGGTCTGTCATATGGGTGATGTGTCCAGCACCATGACCCCTGAGTGCTTGCAGCAAATCTTTGGTGTAGATATGCACTTATTGACGCATCCTATCGATGGTCATCCCGTGGCGGTGATATGAGTATGGGTGCTTTGTTGAAGGGTTTTAATAAAATGTCCGTTTGCCAGCAGCGTGCGGGCTTACGTGGTCTGTATGGGGCTACATTGGTTACGGGGGCTGTACTGCTAAGCGCATGTCAGTCCGATGCTGACAGCTTTGATCAAGTATCAGCAGCAGAGTCGTCATCAGAACCATCATCAGTGTCAGAGACGCAAGATCTGCGGGTACTGACGCCAGATTGGGGTATTGCCGCGACCATGATAGAAATGGGTCATCCGCCAGTCGCCTCGGGCGATTTGCGCGTTTATGATCAGTGGGTGGGCGATCCGAAGCTGCCTGAGGGTATCACTGATTTGGGTATCCGCTATCAGCCCAATGCTGAACTGGTGGCACAGATGAATATCGACTTGGTACTGGATAATTTCTTTTATGCCCACAACCGCCCGATGTACCGAGAAACGCCGATTGATTCAGTCACCTTTATGGGCAGTGAGGCAAACGCGACATGGCAAGATTTTGCCACACCCACACGCAAGCTGGGCGAACTGCTTGCCGCGCCTGATGCTGCCGAGCGCTATCTGGCGCACAGTCGTCAACAGATTGCGCAGGCAGGTACAGGATTTACCACGCGTTACCCGCAGGTCAAAAGCATGGCGGTGGTACAGTTTACAGACAGCAATCATTTAAGCATGTACGGTCATAATAGCTTGTTTAACGCTGCCCTTGAGGAAATGGGTCTACGCCTGAGCGTCGTGGGCGAAGGGAGTAAGTGGGGATTTACGCCGATCACGCTGGGAGATTTGGCGCAGCTGGATAGCGACACCTGCTTGGTGGTTATCGAGCCGATGAGTCCGATGCTGCGCGCCGAGCTTGCGGACAATCTGATTTGGCAGCGGCTGGGTTATGGCACGTCGCGCTGTATGACCAGACTGCCACCCACATGGATATATGGTGGCCCTGCGTCGCTGGTAACTTTTGCCCAGCGCTTACAAGCGGCCACACTAAAGGGCAATCAGACGCTGCTTACCGCAAAAGCGGCATCGACGTCCATTCATAACGCCGCCGCTCATATTGATACCGCGCCAAACAAGGCTGCTCAGACCAAAAGTACAGGAGCAGCACTATGATTACGGCAATAAAAAAATCTACTTTACCCTTGGTTTTACTGGTGCTGGCATTGAGCAGCAGCATGATGGTGCTGAGCCAGCTATGGACGCTGCCAGTAGCTGAACTTTTCACCCCCTCAATGCAGCTGCCGCTGACCGATATGGTGGCGCAATTACAAATTGTCGCTACGGCGTTGGTCGCGGTGCTGGCAGGCGGGTTGTTGGGCGTGGTGAGTATTTTGCTGCAGCAATTGGTCAAAAACACGCTGGCGTCTGATACCACCCTTGGGGTGGGTAGCGGCGCGCAAATGGCGCTGCTGATTGTCACATTATTTTTTCCAGCGCTGGGGTTGTATGGTAGTTTCTGGGTGGCCTTTGTTGGTGCATTATTTAGCATGGGACTGGTGTTTATGCTGTCGCTGCCCAGCCGTATGAACCCCTTGGTGGTGATTTTGGCAGGATTGGTGGTCAATATTTTATTGACGGCACTTGCCAGCTTGATGCTGATGTTTTTTTCTGAAAAGTCACTTGGTGTGATGACATGGGCGGCAGGGTCATTGACCCAGAGCGGTTGGCACAGCAGTCAGTGGCTACTGATCGCGACCGCTGCGTTTGCCGTGGTGGTCGTACCGTTATTAAAGCCGTTGACCGTCATGAGCTTGGATGACAAACAAGCGACCAGCTTGGGTGTCCCCGTCAACCTGCTGCGCTTGGTCGTGGTCGTCATGTGCGCGCTGATAACCGCACTGGTGGTCAGTAAGGTCGGGATGCTCAGCTTTATCGGCCTAGGCGCTGCAACGATGGTTAATGCGTTGGGGATTCAGCATTTGGCAAAACGGCTTTGGGTCAGCTTTGCTATTGGCGGGCTACTGCTGTGGATCACCAACAATGCGGTGATTGTAATTGAGCAAATGGTCAGTTTTACGGTACCTGCAGGCGCGATGACGGGGATTTTGGGCGCACCGCTGATTATTTGGCTGATTTTGCGTCAGCGTCGCCAGCATACCGAGCCTGTCAATGCCGTGGTTGAGGCGACGCGGCAACCCGTTGCATGGGGGCGCTGGCTTATTGGCTTGGGTCTGCTGTTGGTGGGTGCGCTGATCTTCGCGCCGACACTCATTGGCTGGCGACCACTGCTGGATATGAGCTTTATCGCCGAATATCGCTTGCCGCGAACCCTGAGTGCAGCGGCGACAGGGGTGATGCTGGCGACAGCAGGTGTGCTGCTGCAGACGCTCACTCGTAACCCACTGGCCAGTCCAGAAGTGCTGGGTATCAGCTCGGGTGCGGCGCTTGGCGTGCTGCTTGGTTTTATGATGCTACCGATGCTGGGTGTTGATTTGGATTTGTGGATGCTGCTGGTGACGGGCGGCGCAGGGGCAGGGCTGGTCTTGCTACTGGTTATCTGGCTGGCACGCCGTTTAGCGCCTGCGTATTTGCTCCTGACCGGTATTGCCATTGCTGCTTTGATGAACGGCGCGCTTGACCTGATTAAGCTGACGGGTGATCCACGCCTGCAAGCCATCCTCAGCTGGCTATCAGGCACCACATATAATGCCCAGCCTCAGAGTGCGTGGTGGCTGCTGGGTACGGCTGTCGTATTGTTTGGTGCCAGCCTGTTGTTTATCAAGCCTTTGCGGTTATTGAGCTTGGGACAGTCGGTTGCGCGCAGTGTCGGTGTTTCTGTTAAAGCGTCACAAGTGCTGATTTTAATATTGGTTGCAGGCCTAAGTGCGGCCAGCACCCTTGCTGTCGGTCCGCTAAGCTTTGTTGGTTTGATGGTGCCGCATTTGGCGACCACCCTTGGTGCGGTGCAACTTGAGCGCCAACTGCCCCTCGCGGCTATCTTGGGTGCAGGGCTGATGATCATCGCCGACTGGCTGGGGCGCTATGTGATCTTCCCGTATGAGATTCCAGCAGGTGTCATTGCAGCGCTGATCGGCGGGGCCTATTTTTTATACCTGATGCGGCGGATTGAGGCTTAAATGATCTATTCTAGAAATTATAATAAATCTGCTAGAATAAGTGATTTGAGCTTAGCTTTGGCTAGGGTGTGTCCCTAATTCAAACGTTTATCACCATTTAATTTTTAAAGAGGCTATTTGATCATTGAATAGTTACTGTAAAATCTGTGTCATTGATCTATTAATGAAATAAGCGAGTAAAAATCAATGACAATTTCAATTTATGATATAGATATACCCAGCAACCGAATAGGCTTGCTAGCAAGTTTAGTTGGACGCAAACTTATCAATATTATCAGGTTTAATTATGTACCTGAACAAGAGCTTATTGACAAATACTGTATGGATCCCAAGGACTTCTTTTGTTGCTCGCTAGGGCCTTTTTTATTCTACTTTGAAGATGGATTGGTCATAGGTGGTGTTAGTGACTCTCGTAAAAACACAGTCTACATGTGGGTTGAAAAAAAGGAAAATGGTGAGCACTGTGAGTGGTTACAAGAGGAGGATGAAGACGCCATCCCTTTTTATGCCAAGGATTATGATGACTGGAAAATCTATCTCAATCAAGTGGTCAAATCAGTGACCATTATCAAAGAGACTTCTGAGACTTACTCTAAAATACTGGACTTACCAAGCGAGCGAGGGGTGTTGTTTGAGTTTGAGAACGGCTCTGGATTTATTATGTCACATGGACTTAACGATCACTCAGATGATACAACGCTTGCTAAACCCGATGGGATAGACCCTGAGTTTGAAGGTAACCTGATTTATATTCCTGTTGCATAATGTTATTTTGATTTGGCGCATGATTATGTAATCCAAAATCTAACACATCGTTCCAATCTTTTTAAACTGTTCTTTAGGGTAGTGATAAAGTGACTTACTTAATACTAGACGTATATTATCAAGAGAGCGAAGAGTCCAGCAATACAAAGGCTATCGTGGCTGGTGTTCGTTTTTCAGGTATCGAGCAAGTACATGTGTTAAGTGAGCATATTATAGAGGTTAATGACGTTGCGCCTTATGAGTCTGGACAATTTTACAAGCGTGAAATGCCTTGCCTGCTGGCGTTGATTAACCAGATTAATGAGCCTTTTGATGTGATTATTATTGATGGCTATGTGTTTTTGGATGGTGTCAGTAAAGCAGGGCTGGGTAAGTATCTGTATGATAACTTAGCCAATAAAAAGCCAATCATCGGTATCGCTAAAAATCATTTTTATGACATCACAGAAGACTATGCCGTCTGGCGCGGAATCAGCAAACATCCTTTATATGTCACCAGCATTGGTATAGATATTACAAAAGCGAAAGAGCTGGTTAGTGAAATGGAAGGAGGCCATCGAATGCCTAAAATGGTCAATTACGTTGATAAGCTGGGTCGTCATTTGAAAACGAGCTGAATGATGAACAAAGCAGCACAGGTTGATCAGCCCTTTAATATGGTTTGTCAAATATGAAGCGGCGTAGGTTTATCCCATTATTAGTGTTGGAACTAGAGGCATGCCCTCAAAGGTGGGTGTATCTCATTGCCTGCGTTCAGAATGAAGGTTTTGACAGTTTTTATTGGTACCGATTGGAGAGGGTGATATAGGCTGGTGGTACTGCCAAGGTAAGCCAAACCTTATTTTCTGCCTGATAGAATGTGTAGCCATCTTCTTGCATTTTTTGGCTATTGATATGTAATAAAGCAGGGGTACCATAACGCGTGCCTGTGTCGATTGCCGTATCACAGTCCTCTGTCAAATGAACATATTGTCGCCCTTTTGGTTTCAGGCCTTCAGTGTTGATACTATTTAAAAAACGCTCAGCTGTACCGTGGAGTAAACCAGCAGGCGGCGTGATTGCTGTGAGCTTGAGATCGACTGTATTTAACGAATGGCCTTGCACGGCTCTTATGTAGTGACCATCCTCAGAAACCGAAAAGCGGCCTTTTTTATCCTCTTCCACGATAGCATGGATTTGTTCTGGCGTAAGGCGCTGACCTGATGCATTTGCCAAATAGATCAACTCGTTGATATCCGCCCATCCAGACTCATTCAGTGTCAAACCTATTGCCTCGGGCTTGTGTCTTAAAACATAACTTAAAAATTTACTGTTTTTGACGTTAGATTGGGTCATAAGCCCCTCCAATAGTCCTTCCAAAAAGACTGATGTCCCCACCAGTCTTCAATCACAATGAACGAATTCAGTCTTCTTTAGCATCATCTATGTCGCTTTGACTGATCACGCCCAAATCATCAAGACAAAGCTTGTCATATTCTTTTTTACAAAAATTGGGGTCGATTTTGCACATGGCGGCTTGTAGCTGGTCAAGGCGGGTCTCTGATTGCTGAATATGATCGAGCATCTTGGCGAAAGCTTCGCCAACAGGGTCTTGTGAAGATGGACTAACCCCATAAGCTTGAAAGGTACTCTCGCGTACAGACTGATCGCTATCGGAGTGGCTGCGTGCCTTGCGGCGGCGTTTGTTATTGGTATCTTCTTGCACCTCGGCATTGTTTGGCTGTGCGGCTTGTTCTTGCTGCTTGGCATCTTGTACCTTAGTGGTCAGCGGATTGCCTTTTTCATCATGATGGGCTGAGATCATACGTGCGGCACTGCCAACCATGGTTGCATTTTCAGGAACGGCCTTCACCACGACCGCATTTGAGCCGATTTTGGCATTTTTGCCGACAGTAAAGGGGCCCAGCACTTTTGCGCCTGCGCCGACAATGACGCCATCTTCTAAGGTGGGGTGACGTTTGCCATTATTCCATGAGACGCCGCCAAGAGTGACACCATGATACAAGGTTACATCGTTGCCAATCTCTGCTGTCTCGCCGATGACCACACCCACGCCGTGGTCGATAAAAAAGCGCTTACCGATTTTGGCGGCAGGGTGAATCTCAATGCCAGTGAGGATGCGGGAACCATAGGAGACGGCACGTGCGGCAAATTTTTGGTCATGATGCCACAAACAATGTGCGCCGCGATGCAAAATCAGTGCGTGAATACCAGGGTAGGTCAGCAGGACCTCTGCGCTATTACGAGCGGCAGGGTCACGATTAAAGACCGCCTCAATGTCTTCTTTGAGGTCTCTTTTGATACTGGCAAGCGATTTGAGCAGGGCTGTTGGCAATGACATAAAGCGTCCTATCTGGTCGTCAATAAAAAAGCAAGCGATGCTGTTTATTGTTAAATCTAAATGCTGGGGATTAAGCTGCTTAGTTATAGCAGGTTTGCGCCTTAGAGTACAAGGGCTGAGCACAAAAATTGCATAAAATTGACTACGAGCTGGTCATCTACACGCCTGCGCACTGAGCGCCGCCACACACCATAAAAGTATATGACGGTCAGACAAAAGACAGATGGGTAAAACGCGAAGGTAAGGTTTATTTGGCCAGTTTGGCCAGTAAGGCGCTGAGCAGCTGGTATTCTTTTTGATCCAGCTGCAGGCGTGAACCAAGGCGAGATAGGCGCGCAGGTAAGGATTTGAGATGATCAGCATCTGCAAGACCACGTGCGACCATAAGGTCAGTGACACGCTGAGTCAGCTGCTGCTGCTGTGCTTGAGTGATGGCAGGCTCGTCCCAGTGTTGGCGGATATAGGTGTTGAGCATGGCAGACTCATTTGCTGCGGCATCGTTGCTGTCTGCCTGAGCTTGTAGGTGCGCAAAAATAAAACTGGCAATCACTTGCACTGCTGAGGCGACATTGAGCACAGGATAAGCAGGGTTGGCATCAATTTGAATGTGATAATCTGCAAATCCCAGCTCTTCGTTGGTTAGGCCGCGATCTTCACGGCCAAATAAGATGGCAATGTTTGGCAAAGGCGGTTCATCACTCGCCTGAGTCTGTGTCTGCTGATCGATAAAGCGGCGCATGATATCTGCGGCTTGTATGGGAGTGACCACAGGGCGCGGCATATGACGACTGCGGCTACTGGCCGCAAAGACCAGTTGGCAGTCGGCAATGGCTGTGGTGAGATCAGGCGTGATACGGGCCTGTGCCAATACCTCTGTGCCACCTGCAGCATGGGACACACTGCTGTCATCAATGGGATGCTTGGGATCGACCACTGTCAGACGCGATAGCCCCATGGTGTGCATGGCACGTGATGCAGAGCCAATATTGGCAGGCAAGGTGGTGTTGACCATGACCACCTGTATGCAAGACAAGTAGTCATCAATACTCAATAGAGCAGGAGATGAGGCGTCATGATTCATAAATATCCTAGTCTTAAGCTTTTATTGTCCCAAACGCTGATTGATCGCACGCTCAGCACGCTGCAAGGCACTGGCAAGCTGTTCAATACACGCGCCTTGTTGATTGATCGTTTGATTGCGGCAGGCTTCTTGTAATTGGCCGCCTAAGGCAATCAGTTCGGTCGCGCCAATATTGGCACTGGCCCCTTTGAGGGCGTGCGCGGCTTCAAAGCCATTGGCATTGTCATTATCAGCATGGGCTTGGCGCAGTAAGGCAAGGCGCTTTTCACTGTCGACAAGGTAGGTACTCACCAAGTCAAAAAAATCTTCTTCAAGCAAATCACGCATCTCTTCGAACTGTTCATCATCAATAATGTCATGTTCAAGATCGGCGGAAATAGTGTTTTTTTGGGCGTTAGTCATTGTTTTTTTCCAATCAAATCAAAATAGGACAAAAGGGTCAATTGTAGTGAAAATGCAGATGATCGTCATCAATTATGGTCACTAACTGCTGCAGATTATCATCATTAGGATACAGACGCCAGTGCTCAGAAAGTGCCACATTGGCAATACCGTAAGCCTCGTAAACACTCAGGCCTAGGGGTATACAATTGTCATTTATTACGCTGGGTACAGGCGCATATTGATCGGCATTTGCCAAAAGATCATTGCCATTTTCGTCGTACAAACTACCACCCATAGACTCATCATAATAGTCATTGATATCGGTCATATCGCCATCATCTGATGCTTCATCCTGACCTGATGGTAATGCTGGAATAATATCGGCTTGAGCAGATTTCAACAGCGGTTGTAGGCGTGTGAGTAGGTCAACATTTTGGGCATGTACCTTGATGCTGATCTTTTTCAGCCAGCGTAAGCGCGCGTCAACCATACTCAAAGCGTTATCAAGACGGGCGAACAACCTGCCATCGCGCTCACGAATACTGCCTTTGATCACCACCACTTCATCGACTTTGAGGCAGTCTTTGACACGGTTAAAGCGCTCGGCATAGCAGCTGACCTCAAGGCGCGATGTGCCATCATCTAAAGTGATGACATTGCGCGTGCCAAAGTTCGCAATATCAATGATTAAGCCCGAAAAATAGCAGCTGCCGTTATAGCCTGTATCGCTCAAACTGTCGAGCCTTGCCCCTGAGGTGTAGCGTTTCAGCTCATCTCGATACTCATCAATCGGATGCCCAGTGAGATACAAGCCAAGGGTGTTTTTTTCCGCTTTGAGGCGGTGTTTGTCGCCCCAAATCAGATCGACAGAAGTTGGTAGCGGCGGCGCACTCACCACGCTGTCCATGTCACCGAACAAATCCATCATACCGATTTCGCGGTTTTGTCGATCTTGCTCTGCTGCCTGCACAGCATTTGGCAACTGACTCATCAATGCGCCACGTATCTCGTAAGCTTGATCGGCTGGCAGGTCAGGGCGTAGCGTGGCGGCAAAGTCATCAAAGCAGCCTGCACGTACTAATGCCTCAAGGGTGCGTTTGTTGACTTTTTTGATGTCCACACGGCGACAAAAGTCATACAAGTCCTTAAACGCCCCTTCACGGCGGCGGGCTTCAACGATGGACTCCACCGCACCTTCACCAACGCCTTTAATCGCGCCCAAACCGTAAATAATATTGGTTGGGGTGTCAGCGACAAAGTGCCATTCGCTACGGTTCACGGAAGGATTGACTACCGTTAGCTCAAAGTTTTCGCGGCAGTCATTGATAAAGAACACCACGTTGTCAGTATTGTTCATATCTGAGGTGAGCACTGCTGCCATAAACTCGGCAGGGTAGTAGTGCTTCAGATAAGCGGTTTGATAGGCAAGAACACCATAAGCGGCAGAATGTGATTTGTTAAACCCGTAGCCTGCAAATTTTTCCATCAAGTCAAACACACCGCCTGAGGTGACCTCATCGATACCTTGTGCAGTCGCCCCTGTGACAAAAATATCCCGCTGCTTGGCCATTTCTTCAGGTTTTTTCTTACCCATAGCACGGCGCAACATGTCCGCGCCGCCCAAGCTGTAACCCGCCATGACCTGCGAGATTTGCATTACCTGTTCTTGATAAACGATAACGCCGTTGGTGTTGTTCAATATCGGCTCAAGGTTGGGATGATCGTAGATGACTTCCTCGCGACCATGTTTGCGGTCGATATACATCTCAACCATGCCCGCATCCAGAGGGCCTGGGCGATAGAGGGCACACATGGCGATGACATCTTCGATATTGCTGGGTTGCAGTTTGGCAAGGTATTTTTTCATACCCATACTCTCAAGCTGAAAGACGGCAGTGGTTTTGGCATCTTGTAGTAGACGATAGGCCTTGGCATCATCAAGCGGCAAGTCTTCTAGTACCAGTGCGCTGGTGTTTTCTTTGGCGCGGCGCTGATTGATGTTTTCAACCGCTGCATTGATGACGGTTAAGTTACGCAGACCCAAAAAGTCAAACTTAACCAGCCCGACGGCCTCTACATCATCTTTATCAAACTGCGAGACGCGGTGACCTTCATCATCGCAATAAATGGCGCTAAAATCAGTGATTTTGTGCGGGGCGATGAGCACGCCACCCGCATGTTTGCCCACGTTACGGCAGACACCTTCCAGCTTGGTCGCCATTTCCCAAATCTCAGTGGCGTCTTCATAATCCATGTTGTTTGGGTTGCTGATTAGGTCTTTGAGCTGCGGCTCTTGGTCGAGCGCTTGCGTCAAGGTAATGCCTGGAGTTTTGGGAATCAGCTTGGAGATTTTGTTGGCAAGGCCATAAGATTTGCCTTGTACACGCGCCACGTCGCGCACCACCGCTTTTGCCGCCATCGTACCAAAGGTGATGATTTGCGACACCGCTTCACGCCCGTAGGTCTCGGCGACATAATCAATCACGCGGTCGCGCCCTTCAATACAAAAATCGATATCAAAGTCGGGCATGGATACCCGTTCAGGATTCAAAAAGCGCTCGAACAGCAGATCGTAATGCAGTGGGTCGAGGTCGGTAATATTAAGCGCGTAGGCCACCAGTGAGCCTGCACCTGAGCCACGACCCGGCCCAACAGGGACGCCATTGGCCTTCGCCCAGCGGATAAAGTCCATGACGATTAAAAAATAACCCGGAAAGCCCATCGACAAAATGATGCCCAGCTCATAATCCAAGCGTTCATCATACTTTTGGCGTACCGCAGCCCAGTCTTCACCTCTGGATTCTATAGGGTAAAGTTTGGCCAAGCGATCATCAAGACCGCGCTTGGACTCTGCGCGGAAAAAAGACTCAATGGTCTCGCCCTCAGGGACAGGAAATTCGGGCAGCACGTTGATACCCAGTGTCAGGGTGACGTTACAGCGCGTGGCCAGACGCAGTGTGTTATCAATCACCTGCGGAAGATCTGCAAACAGCTGCGCCATCTCTTCTTGCGTCTTTAGATATTGTTCATCTGAATATGTCTGCGGACGGTTGGGGTCGGCGAGCACATACGAACCAGCAATACAAACGCGGGCTTCGTGGGCATCAAAGTCGTCTTTTTCTAAAAAGCGCACGTCATTATGCGCCACGATCGGTATTTGATGCTTGGCTCCTGCATGGATCGCTGCTTGAATAAAAATGTCTTCGCCTGTGCGGTTGGTACGCTTGATGGCAAAGTAGAGGCGATCGTCAAACTTGTCTTGCCAATCGCGCAGCAAGTTATCGGCTTTTTCAGGCATGGAGCTGACCAGTGCCTGCCCAACGTCAGATTTTTCAGACAGTAGCACCATCACTCCTGCGGCATGATGCAAAATGTGCTCACGCTTAACGATAGGTACGCCGTGATTGGCAGGGTCAGCGCGCCCTTCGGTAAACCCAAGCGACACGATACGAGTGATATTTTGATAGCCTTCATTGTTCATTGCCAGCAAGGTCAAGCGCGAATCTTCATTGTCCATGATGACTTCGCTGCCGATGATGGGCTTGATACCCGCTCCAAGGCAGGCGCGATAAAACTTCACTGTGGCATAAAGGTTGGATAAATCCGTTAATGCCAGCGCCCGCTGCTGGTCGGCGGCTGCCGCTTTAATCAGCGGCTTAATACGCACGATAGAGTCGGTGATCGAATATTCGCTATGAATGCCAAGATGTACAAATGCCATAGGGGACTCTTACTGATGCCAATCGAAAAAGGGGAATAGTATACAGATACTGATGCCGATATGCTCTAAAACAATGAGATATCAATCATTTATAGTGTGGTATGAGCAAAAAAACAAGAGCAAATAGCCTTGTTATATGCGCTCAAAATAAGGGGGTAATCATAGCATTATTTGCCGCTTGCAACCACTGGTTTGGTCGGCAGAAGCGGCGTTGTAGCGAGGGGACAGTTAAGCGATATGCCTGATATTTAAAGCAAATTTAGCAGCCATGTACATTGACGAGCAATTATTGAAGTATCAGTTTAAGCAATAGACCGTGGATACGTTTGTGATGGTGTATCGTGGTTATTTAAAGTTGAGGATAGATCAAAAATCTTATTAATCCCTTTCCCGTTTTATTGGTAATCGCATTGCTTGGATTTAAGAATAAATAAAATAGGAATTGAAGGGTTATTTATTAACCAGTCGATGATTTTTGTCTCAACATGTGAATGGCAAATAGACCAAGCACCGTACCTGATACCCATCTTTGAATAAGCATTAAAGATGGCTTTTTGGCGATGGTATGTTTCATCGAAGCCGCACTTAAGACAATCAGGCCATTCACCGTAACGGCTATGACGATTTGGACCACACCTAACTGTATAAATTGAGCAAAAGTAGAGCCGTGGGATGGATCGATGAACTGTGGAATAAGGGCGGCATACATCAGTGCAATTTTAGGGTTTAGCAAGTTAGTGACAAACCCCATTGAAAACAGGTTGAGCGGTGAATGTGGTTTAAGATTGTCAGCGACGAATACCGATCTGCCCTTTGGCTTAACCATATTCCAAGCCAAGTAGCCCAGATACATGGCACCTGCGATTCTGATAATGTCATACATCATGGGGACGGCTTTGAATAAGGCGGCTAAGCCAACAGCCGAAGCAATCATATAGAATAAAAACCCTACCGCAATGCCTGCTAAAGAAATCAGACCTGCCATACGCCCCTGTGAGGTCGATCTTGACACCAGATACATCATATTGGGTCCAGGTGACAACACAATTCCCAATGCGATCAGCGATACCGCAAATATACTTGCACTCGTCACCATAGTGATTCCTTATTGTTTTAAGATCATGATTTGCCAAAATGCCATGATGTCAAGTATCTCACGTTTCTAGAACGATATCTGATTATGGTACTTTACCTTATCAATGCTTGTCTATGCTAAATATCAACCATGACAAATGATAAAGTACAGTCAACTCGTATGGCCATCTTGTTAAAAGCAACACTGTTAAGCACCAATCAGAAAAATGCAATTTTTAATAATTTTTTTGATAAAGTTGGTGGTAAGTTTTTTTAATGAGCATTATCTTGCATTTTAAGTTTTTAAAAGTCATATTCATACCTTATGTATGTCTCTTTACCTCAGGCCAATAATGACAAAAATAACGGAATCATTAATACAAGCAATAGCCAGTCAAGCACACCCACTTTTAAGAGCAACTTATACGACAACAGAGATATATCAGCACTGTGCCCATGAGCTTCAAGAAGATATAAAAAGACTGGGTAGCGATCACTTGGCATTATTATTCGCCGAATATACCGCCATTGCTGGCATAGACCCAGCAGAATATAAAAGCCGTTTGATAAACGATGACCATGGCAGTGTTGCCTTATGCGGTATTCGCTTTCGTGGTATGGATGTCTCCCAGCCATTTGTCGCGGTAACGGCTATGCTAAAACCACTCAGTATAAATCGTATCACTGTATTGGTAGATAAGATCTCAAAGGCATTTGAGGTCTTTAAACCTCAATATGTTCAATTCTATATCCCAAGCGATTTGGATATTCAACCTGTCAATTTTGTTTCAGCGCATTGGGACAATCGTATACTGGCAAATACCTTGGATACGCTCACTGAAAATGCCACACAGCATATAGCCTGTCTCTTTGATAGTAAATGTGAGCTATTATCCGCACACTCTCTTATGTTTTATAACCAATATGAGAGGGCCTATCACAAGTTGCTTGATGACTGTCCTCAACATGCGCTAATGATGGTATTCAAGCCAATAGCGGATATGAAAACTTGGGTAGCGCAGGGCTTTGTTCATCTGCTATATGTCAATGACGAATTGGCAGGTTTGATCATAGTAGAGCCTGATAATAGCTTAGGAATGACTGGCTTTTATATCATTGAAAACATGATATTTCCTGAGTATAGAGGGCAGGGTTTGGGAAAATGGATGCAGCAGACGATGATAGGTCAACTGGCCACCACTCAAAATAGCCAGTCAACAAAACAGCAAACAGAAATGTTATTTGGAACCATCCATTGTGATAACCTCTCGGCGATTGGCTGCGCGAAAAGCGTCGGACGTGATGATATTGAAGGGTATCTGTGGGTGGCAACGGGCTTGGCAAGGCAATCAGCCGCCGTGTTATCAACACATGATGATAAAGTGACATGAATGATAGCCAAGCAAACGTAATAGTGAATCATAAAATAACATGATTGGTGATTTGGCACTCGATATCAGCTTTATTGATGTATCAAAAATATTATCAATCAATGGGCATTTTATTGCCATGACCGTACTGATGTGATTATTATGACTGGTGCTTTAATGGTTTTTATTAACGGTTGAGCTCATTTTATGGGTGATATCGTTGTTAATATTTGAGAATAAATAAAAAGTTAAAGGTGTATTTATGAGTAATATAAAAAAGTTGCCTGCATTCGGCGATCTATTGAATGCAGGTATACAGACCATTAAGAATTTAAGTACAAGAAATACCATTGGTCGCACAGTTTTTTATCGTGAATTTGAAAAATTGGCAGGCATTGTGGCTGATCATAAGGAAATTAATTTTATGAGTCGTCATGACATTCGTCATGAGTGTCATGAAGGGTCGCCATGCTACGACGAGGTGGTTGATCTGGTGTTGCTCTGCTTGTCTGCGATGGGTTTAGTAAAAGAAAATACTTTCAGTTTGGTGCCCAATTTAAATCAGAATTTTGCCAACTTTATCACCTTTGATGAAAAAGTAACGCCAAAAAATATCATCCGCTTGGATCCATTTGGTAAGGTCTATTTTTGGCTGGCAGGTAGTAATTTTAGTCAGTATATTAATGATGGGGTATTAAATAATGATTATATTGCGAACTTAAAAAGGTTTGATGCTAAAGCATTTTCTGACTTACAAAAGGTAAATTTAGCGGCCTATGGAAAGAATGGCGATGTGCTCATTACTCATTTAATTGATGAGGCGCAGCGGCGTACTTCTATTTTTATGAACAATTATGCAGACGCTACCGTTGGCAGTGATTTTGTCAAAGTGACACCTGATATGATTATGGCGCAAATTGATAGTTTGTCTCCGCTACAGTTCGAATGGTTTTGTTTAAAATTGGTGGAGCGATCTTTAGAAATCGAAAGTCCAGAGAGTAATTTGACGGCGCGTCATACAGGTCGTACTAATGATAATGGTATTGATGGTTTGATTATTCAGGATTTTCCCGATGGAGAGGTGCATAACTACTATATTCAGGCAAAGCTATATAGTACAGGCAATAACATATCAAACGGCGATTTAAGAAACTTTATCGGTGCTTATCCGCCACAAAAAACCAATCATCATGGATTATTTATCACTACCACCAGTTTTACTAAACCTGCGCAAGACTATGCCAACGCGACGGATTCTCATAGCCTGATTTTAATTGACCAAATAAACCTGATAGAACTTATGATGCAGCATAAAGTTGGACTAAAAGAAGTGAATGCACGCCCAAAATTGTTATTAGATAATGACTTTTTTAACAAAATAAAACTGTACTAAATTTTTATAGTTTCTCTATTTTTTTTAGAAAAAAAGCCTATATGCGGCATGATGCAACATCAAATTTTAATAAGCGAACAAGCGCAATAGCTACTTACCCTTGCTCGCCAGTGGTCTCAATATTCAAAATGTGATTAATACCCAACCACTGCCGCGTCAACGATACGCGGGTCAGACGCGCCGTAGATGCCAGTGGGTGTCAGCATGATAGATTGGGTTGAGCCCATGGTGGCCTTGGGGCTGACTTTGTGACCCATTGATTCAAGCTTATTGATGGTGTCGATGTTCAGCGCCTTTTCAATGCGAATCTCATCTGGCAGCCACTGGTCATGAATACGCGGTGCGTGCGTGGCTTCAGCGATGTTCATATCATGGTCGATGACGTTAGAGATGATTTGGGTAACCGTGGTGATGATGCGGCTACCACCGGGGCTGCCTGTGACGATGTAAGGCTTACTGTCTTTAAACACGAGCGTTGGGCTCATTGAGGACAGCGGCCGCTTATTGGCAGCAACGGCATTGGCGTCACCGCCAAGCAGGCCGTAACCATTGGGTACACCGGGTTTGGCAGAAAAATCATCCATTTCATTGTTCAGTAGGATGCCTGTACCCTCAGCGACGAGGCCAGTGCCATACGAGAAGTTGAGGGTATAGGTGTTGGCCACCGCATTGCCTTCTTTATCCACGATAGAAAAATGCGTGGTTTGGTCGCTCTCGTAGGGGATCGGGTTGCCGGCTTTGATACTTGAGGCAGGCGTGGCTTTGCTTGGGTCAATGCGCATTTGCAATGCTTTGGCATAAGGTTTTGCAGTCAAGCCGCTGACAGGCACATCGACAAAATCGGTATCACCCAAATACTCTGCGCGATCGGCATAAGCTAACTGCATGGCCTCCGCCATCAGGTGGATGGTTTGGGCACTGTTTTGGCCATATTTATTTAGTGGGTAGTGCTCTAAGATATTGAGTATCTGAACGATATGAATACCGCCCGAGGAGGGCGGCGGCATCGAGACCACCTCATAACCACGGTAATTGCCTTTGATGGGCTTGCGGTTCACCGCTTCATAGTTGGCCAGATCTTGCAGGCTCATGCTGCCGCCTGCGCCTTTGATCGCGCTGACCAGTTTGCGCGCTGTTTCACCTTTATAAAATCCATCGGCACCTTTGTCAGCGATCAGTTGTAAGGAATGTGCCAGCTCAGGCTGTTTGAGACGTTCGCCTGGGGCGTAGTTGCTGTCGTCAGCCTTATAGAAAACTTTTTTAGTGCTGGGCCATTTTTGCAGCCGCTCGCTGAGGGCGCTGAGCGACTCAGACAGCCCTGGTGTGACCTCAATGCCATCTGCCGCCAGTTTAATGGCAGGTGCCATCACTTGCTGACGGCTCATGCTGCCATGCTCTTCCAAGGCTTTTAGTAGTCCTGCAACTGTACCGGGCACCCCAACGGCCAACCCATGATAACGGGACAAATCACTGACGGCGTTGCCTTGTTCATCCAAGTACATATCATCAAAAGCGGCGTTTGGTGCTTTTTCGCGGTAATCGAGTGCCACCGTTTTGTCCTGCTTGGCATCATAAATCATCATAAAGCCGCCACCGCCAATGTTACCCGCACGCGGCAGGGTTACGGCCAGTGCAAAACCCACTGCCACTGCTGCATCGACTGCATTACCGCCGTCTTTGAGGATCTGTAGACCAATGTCAGAGGCCAGCGCTTCTTGGGTGGCGACCATGCCGTTTTTTGCCCACAGTGGGTGCTCAATGGCATCGCTAGAGTAAATGGCTTGATCGGTGCTTGCCTTTGTGCTGCTGGCAGTGACGCGCTGAGTTTCAGACAACATGATGGGGGCTGGCGCGGCAAGGCTGTTGTCTGTCGTCTCGTCGGCATGGGCAGAGATGGACAACAGCAGAGCACCGCTGAGCATGAACACGGCAGAGCGAGAAGAGGTAGCAGAAAAATCAAGCATCGCAAAATCCTTTTTTACGGATAACGGTCAAGAGTAAGACAGGCAGCAATATCAGACACGTGATGAGGCAGACGTGAGCGTCCGTATCGAGCCAGTACGGACGTATCAAAACGCATCAGCAGTACGCATCAGCAGTTTGCTTGTCAAAAAGCTAAGGTAGCACAGTACAAAATCAAAAAGCGACCGCTTATCGCACTGTCACTACCGAAAATCGCTCACTTTCTCATTCGATCAGAGTAATGACGGTAAGGTAGACATACGATGGGTGCAATGAAGCGGCTTTAAAATCATTAAGATAGCGCCGCTATGGTTAGTTTTCCAAACAAAAGATAGCTTAAGGCTACTCATTTGTAACTTTTTGTGCTATAAGTAGTCTCATTTTATACACTATTGTTTCTATTGCCGCTTGTATTTATGAGGTCTTTTATGTCACTGCCCAGCGCCACTCATCGTCAGACTCAGGATGGGGCGAAGTCTGTCTCAAGCCAATCGGTCTCAACAGACCATAAGCATAAATGGCTATCGATAGCGAGTAGTGCACTGCTACTTAGCGGGGTTGGCTTGACGTTGGCTGGTTGTCAGTCCACACCTATGGCGACAACGTCGGCATCGCCCTCAGGAGCGCTGATTGATTTTAGCGTTGCAGATGTCCAGCAGCGCGCGGCGCAAAGCCAAGCCTTTGATCAGCGTATGCAGGCCGACCAGATGCATTATGCTCAAATTTTTGATCAAGATCGTTATCCCAGCGCAGAAAACAAAGCCAAAACCCAGCTGATAGCGGCGATTCGCCAGCATTTGGCGACCGAGCATGTCGCTGTCTCTAAGGCCAACTATCATACCCAGCCTAATACTGATGCCAGCAGTATTGATGCTGGCTCAAGCGGTTTACTGAGAACCGCGATCGAGACCTATTTGTATCAAGAAGCGCAGCGCGATGATAACGACTACGATAGTGATTATGATAGCGACTATGATGACGAGTACGATGATTATGAGTATGCAGATGATGTGGTTGTGGTAGAAGAACAAATTGAAGAAGCAGATGAAGAAGGGTATACCGCTGAAGATGACTACGACTACGAATATGATGAATACGACGAATACGACGAATATGATGAAGGGACGGGCAGCGACTCACTCCTCTCAAAACTAAAGCCGCGTGATTGGTTTAACAGCTACGAAGACATGCAGGCTGCAAAAGAAGCAGGAGAGTACACCTCACCATTATCTGGTTCTGAAATGGGCTTTATCGGCACACTGCTTGGTTCTATGCACAAAACGCCTGAGCAAGTAAAGGCGCTTAATGCCTATCAATATCAGTACTTATCAGTGAACAGTGTCAGTCATTACCAACCTGTACAAAAGAAATTTGAAAGCGTCTACAGCTATGATTATGTGGCGCCGACCGTTCAGTCGTCGATGCAAATTCCGCTTGGACTTGATTTTCAAAACAGTCAGCTGAGAGTAGACCCTTCTGCCGTCATGCCTATCGTGGCGATGTTTAGCCCTGAAACGACGGCGCTGCCTGACACCATGGCGACGCATACGGTCGATTTTGGCCTACCTGAGAGCATCACCTCACAAATCCCGCCAGATGTGCTCTATGATGCCTTTATGTCTGCGTTACAAGACAGTATGTCGGAGATTGCGCCAGAGCACTTCAGCACGGTTAATGTCAAAGAGGATGTTTTTGCCCAGCAAGTGGGTGCGAGTAAGGCGGTCAAGGTCTATTTTGGTAGTGCCCAAAGCGGCGAGATGGTTGGTAGAATGGTCAAATACATGAGTCAGTATTTGCGGCAGTATGTTGATACACACCCTGAGAAGTACGCTGATGAGACCTTATTGACCGTCGCGATTGATAAATTGCAGCAATACAACAAAGGTTACCAAAGCGCAGATATTGGCGCGATGCTGCAGCTGGTAGAGGCCATCAGCCCGTTCTCCTTTAACCATACCAACTACTATTACCTAGATCGTAACAATCATCTGGTTGCCAAGCAGCAGCGCACGAACATCGGTAGTGACTTTTTGGGTTCTAAAACCAGCGTCGTCAATCAAACCCGCTATGATGCACCAAGCTTCAAACAAAACCGCTTGACCCCGCTGTTGCAGCAAAGTTTTGGCGCAGATGCGCCAGCCGCCATTGATGGTAATCAGTGGCTAAAGGATAGACGTGCCAAACAATCGCTGCTCGATGAGGCGCGTTATGCTCGCTATGATTACGAATATGAATACGATGACAGTGATGCGCTCTATGACAATGATGAATACGACTACGATTACGATGAATACCAATCTGAAGATGATACCGCATTTATTGGTGAAGTCGATGAAGACCAAAAATTTTAGCCAATCATCGCACCAACATTGAATCGATCATCACGTTTTAGGATATTTGAATATGAACCTCTCCAAGCACACATCGTTCGCGATCAAGCCATTAGTTCTGAGTACTTGCGCCCTCAGTATGCTGGTGCTGGTCGGCTGCCAGTCTATGCCTGCCGCTCAGTCGGCAAATACCACATCAATAAGCGCTGTCCAAACCCCTGCCGCTGCCAAAGCCATGATAATAAAAGCGGCACAGCAGCAGCGCCGCACGTCATTTGCTTATCATAGCAATATTGAGATCAACAACCGTCAGAAATTTGTTGGCGTCAAAGCAGATAGCATTGTGGCTGATAGCGATTACGTTGGCAGTTATTGTGAAGACAAGCACGACCAAGACTATGCCGCTCTGATCGGCCAAGCACAAGAACAAGACAAGGACGTGGCTGCTGCTGCCTATTCCCAGCAGCGAGAAGCGATCAAAAACGAATACCTTGCTTGCTCTAAAAACTATCGCGCGTGGGATGATAATCAGTATAGCTACGATAATGAGTATAATGAACCATATGCGATTGATGAGCGCGAAAAAAGCCCGGTATCACCTTATTATCAAAAGCTGTTTGATGAGTATGATGAGCGTACCACCTCAATGGATATCAAAAAAGCGCAACTGCTAGATGCTTATCTGTTCAAGCCGTTATCTATCGATGCGCAAGGGGTCTATCAGCCGCTTGCTGGCAGGTTTACCATATTGCCAAGCGCTCAGTATCACGCACGCAACCACCATACCAGCATCAGCCAGCCCATTTATGTTGATGCCAAATCGGGCAGCATCTATCTGTGGGCTGATAACATTGCCATGATAAATGCAGCATGGATAGACGATGAGCTGGGTACCAAATGGAAGAATAAATGGTTGAAAATCACCATGAATGATGGCAGCTTACCCAAAGGCTTTGGCAAAGCATTGATCAAAAGTCATTTTAAAGCCATGGATGCGACCCTCGCTCAAGCAGACGCGCAAGAATTTGAGTTTATTACTGCAAAAAGCTTGAATATGATGTCGCCTAAGCTACCAGCACACCAGTTACAACCAATGTTACAAAGCAGCCAGATTGTCCGCCGCGTGCAAGACAATGACAGCCGCACGCAAGCTCTGACTCAATACTATAATGCGTTATACGCTTCTATCAGCGCGCAGTATCCTGAATTTATCGAAGAAATTGAGCATTCAGATGGCAATGATGACGACGATGCCAAGCAAAAATGGACCAGCAAAGTCATGGTGCAGCAAGGTTTGGCAATGATAAAAAGAATGATTGATGCAGAAGCGCACAATGACGACGAGACATCAGTCAATGCCATCACGCAGGACTTAAGTGGATTTGATCGTCAAGGTAATCTGTTGTGGCAGCACAACCGCATGCCCTTATCAACAGTGACGGATAAAGAACCGGCAATGGCGAAGCAAGTGATGATTGATACCCTGCAACAATATACCCCAATACGCGCTCAAGACAGTATGTTCCCCAATTTGCCGAGTGACATGCAAGTGCCCACTGCCCAAAACAGTGTCGATGCAAGAGAGTATGGTGAGCTACTGATGCAGCGATACCGTAATGGCGAAGGGGCTGCCATTGGTCAGCAGCTGTTTAATATGCTACCAATGCTGCAAAGCCGCCTAGACATGGTTGCGCCATAAGGGACGTGATCTGTGTTGCTGCCCCCAGTCATAGGCTTTGAACATCATCTGTGCTGAGTCACGATAGGGGTGCTGTTCTTAGTGGTTGACGGTGGCTGCAATACCGTCATCAGCATAATGATTAAAAAAGCGCATGAGCGATGGCTGATGCGCTTTTTGGCTTCTATACCTTAAGAAAAGTTGCATTGATGCAGCCCAATGATGATCTTGCAAGTCAGTTAAGCGGGCGCGATACCATGTAGGTCATCGGACAACGTTGAATAAGAAATGGCACCGCACGTACCAGAATAGCTGAACAGTCGCGGTCAGCGATGCGCGCGCACAATCGCCAAGACAAGGTACAGGATTTAACTTGTGGCCTAGGTGTCTCGCTTTTCTGCTTAAAGCAGTTTGACGTTTTTAAGTAAAGCGACTGCTTCGTCATAATGGGTCATATCAATAATCTGGCTAGGCTCTTTGCGTAAGATGATCCAGTCATCTTCCATACTTCTAGGCCCCAAGTTATATTGCACACTGATGTGTTTTTTATCGCATCTTACACAGCGGTATCGATTGCCTTTGATAGCGGCCGGAATGGCCAGACCGCCACAGCTACAAAGTACGGCGCAGCTTTGTAAAATATTGAGATTATGGCGAAGCTGCATGGGCACATCAGCATCTGTTGTTGACGTTTTGTCAACGTGAAATAGGATATTGATTATTTTAGGTAAGCGCATAAATTATTCCAATAAAGTCGAGAGTTTAAGGAAGTAACAATTTTCATTTTTTCAAGAACTTAATTGTAACGCTATTTACATAAGATAAACAGTCAGAGTGTCCGTTTATCACAAAATAAATGAAGATAATTTAAATAACCGTTAAGAGGATAGCACTAATAGCTATCATAAATCATCTACAAATGATTAAATATTAGTTAGAAGCCAAATTTTTTTAGTTTTAAACAATATTCTCAAGGTGCTGAGTCACAAAAAACAAGGTGTCTTGTTACAACCCTACTAACAATCCTTACAAAATAGTGAGAGGCAAATACTGACAGAATGTATAACTAGTGTAATAATGTTGGGTTTTCTAGGAGAATGGGGTTTGATGAATGAGCGGATTGACGACACTTGTATGGTGGGTATACAAGGAAAGTGTCCATATTGCTATCACGCATAATGAATGATAAAGGTACTGCCGCCAGCATCATTAGATGCATAACTCAGTTGCCAATCCAAGTGCGTCATGATGCGCTGTACAATGCTCAAGCCAAGGCCACTACCATCGATATGCTCTGCCATGCCGCGTTCAAACCGATCAAAGATTTGCGGTAGCATTTGCTTGGGAATGCCGTCGCCAGTATCGGCAATGATGATGTGCTGTGCGGTAATGGTGACGGTTACTTGGCCTATCTCAGTATATTGAAACGCATTTTTAAGCAGATTGCCAACCGCCATTTTGAGCAGTTCAGGCCGTACCATCGCAGAATAACGCTGCTCAGCGATAACGATGCAGTCTACCTTTTTATAGGTAATAAGATAGCGTAAGCGCTCAATCTCTGTACTGACGACAGTATTAATACAGGTGCTGGGTGCATCCAGCTTTTCAGGTGCGCGTGATAGCAGCAATAGGGCGCTGATAATTTTGGAGGTTTCAGTCGCGGTATGATGAATACGCTGAGTAAACTCGCGCTGGCGGCTGTCTTCAGGCAGCTGTGATTCGAGCACTTCTGCTGCACCCATAATGATGGTCAACGGGGTGCGCAGCTCATGACTGACATCGCCAGTAAACAGCTGCTCTCGCTGTAAGTACTTGGCCAGTTTTTGGTTTTTATCATCGATGGCGCGTGCCAGTACCCCAACCTCTGAGGGCAAATGCAACAGGGTGCTTAAGTTATCGCTATCGGTCTCGACCGCATGTTTAAGGCTTGATAGTGGCTTGGTGATTTGATGCGCCGACACGTAAGAAAAAATCGCCGCAATGATAAAGCTGAGCAGCACTGCGACCAGCAAGGTGTTTAAAAAGATATATTCAAAATGCTCAAAAATCGCCAATACGGGATAATCTTCGTCATCAAGCTGACGGTTATCGAGCAGATACGTTAAGACATATTGCTGACCATCTTGGGTATGGGTAAAAAAATGCAGCTCACCCTTTTGACCAGCCGCATCATTGACGTACATCTCCTGCACCTCTGATGTGGCTATACGCTGCAGCCTAGGTGGTGCAACCTCAAAGTGATAGATATCAATATTGGGCTTGGCTGAATAATGGGCCTGTATGCCGTCTTTTTCCATACTCAGTGCCAGCTGCTGGAGCAGGCGGCTTTTGACCAGCACTTGCTCCATATGAATGCCGGCATAAAAAAAGATACTCACAAACGCAAGGCACAAAATGGCGGTAAAAATAAAATAAGACAGCCTGAATTTTTGGGCAATAGAGTTCATAGATATCATGGGCAGCTCATTATGACTTGATAGCGATATTAGGCGGCACTGATTGAAAGCGATACTGAATGGCCGTATTCACTAAAGCCGCTACTTGGCGTGATCTGCTGCAATGAGTTGATAGCCCACACCTGCCACGGTGAGCAGCATAGGCGCTGCAAAGGGTTTGTCTAGTTGCTGGCGCAAAGTGTGCACATGGGTACGCAGGGCATCGCTGTCAGGAATATTGCGGCCCCAAACTTTATCTTCAATTTCGCTTTTACTCACCACACGCGGCGAGGCGGTCATCAATACCTGCAAAATTCTAAAGCCTGTCGGGGTCAGTTTCAGCGGCTGTTCGGCGCGCTTGACCACATGGCAATCGCTGTCTAATGACAACTTGCCGATCTGCAAAACATGCTGGACGTGGTCGTCTTGATGCCGCCGAATCAATGCTTTGATACGTGCGTCAAGCTCAACGAGCGAGAATGGCTTGACCACATAATCATCCGCGCCGCTTTCAAAGCCAATCACCTTGTCAGATACTGTATCACGCGCTGTCAGCATCAGTATGGGTGTCTTGAGATGATGCTCTGAGCGCAGTGTATGACACAGCGCTGTACCGTTCATCCCCGGCAGCATGACATCAAGCAAGATCACATCATAGCGGTTTTCAACGGCCAGCGCCAAACCGCTCATGCCATTATAGGCATTGTCTAACTCGTAGCCTTTTGGCTCAAAAAACGCATAAATATTGGCCACGATATCTGGATTGTCTTCGATGATGAGGATTTTATACATGTGCTGCGCCTGCTATTGTGAGCCTTGTTTATCCCTATAGAGGATAATGTCGATACGCTGATATTGCTACTGGTTTTCGCGATAATCGCGCTGATTACGAATGTGGTCATTATCTCTTATTTGTCAGGAAAAAGTGTGGGTTTATTGGCGATGTCTTGGGTTTGAATACCATAAAAATTCAGTAGCGATGGGGTAATGACATCGTGCGAGACGGGCTGGTTTTTCATTGCTGCTAAGCCAGCAGCGGGTACGCCATTATTGGTTGGCGACCAGACAATCAATGGGACGTGCTTTTGTGCCTCAGGGGCAATCTTGTAAGGCAAGCCGTGTAGATAAAGATTATTTTCACCCAAGCTTTCACCGTGATCACTCATATATACCATCACCACGTCGTAATCGTCTTGGTATTTTTTGAGGGTTTCAATCGTGGTGTTTAAGAAAAAATCGGTATAACGAATCGCGTTATCATAGCCATTGATCAAGCTTGCGGTGTCACACTGCGACAGCTCGTTGCTCATGCAAACCGGTTTAAAAAACTCAAATGCTTTAGGGTAGCGTTTGTAATAGGCAGGGCCGTGGTTGCCCATTTGATGCAGCACCATCAAGGTATCTTGTGCGGGTTTTTGACCATTCTTGTCCTTGGCAAGCAGTGCATCAAAATCGGTCAGCATCCCGACATCGCGGCACTCGGTATCACATACAGGGTTGTGCTCGGGTGTTTTAAAGTCCACATAGGTGACTCTATCAGCGACGCCTTTAGAGCTTGAGTTGTTATCGCGCCATATTACGTTGACCCCAAGGCGGCTTAACGTATCTAGGGCGTTTTCATGATACTTGGCGTCATCGACATTATAATCATCTTGGCCAGCGTAGCTGAACATACAGGGCACTGAATAGGCGGTGGATGTCCCGCATGAGGTGGCAGCAGAAAAACTGTAGAGATTGTCTTGCTTACTCAGTAGCGGCATGGTGTCACGTGGGTAGCCATTTAAGCTGATGTGATCGGCGCGCGCGGTTTCTCCAACCACAAACACCATCAGCTTAGGTTTGCCATCGGCGTGTGCGGCGGCGTTTATTTTGGCATCAGTGGCATGCTTGATGATCGAGGTCGGGCGTGTGGCATCATCATAATACACCTTACCCAGTTTAAAGGCTGAATACACAGGCGTGATGGGATTGGTGTAGTATCTGATCGGTTTGTGCTGGCGAAAAAAGCTGGCGTATTGATCGCCAAACGGCAGCAAACAAAGGGCAATCAACGCCAGCGCCATGATGATGCTCACCGCGCGGTATTGTACCGCCTTTTTCCAAGGCTGCTTGATCACTTTGGCCTTAAAAATCAACAAGGCGGGTAACAGACCAAGGAGCAACACTCGGATAAAAAATGCGCCGCTGATTAAGTCTCCTGCTTCAGCCTGATCGGTTTGCAAGCCATTCATCAGCATATTGCGATCAAATATCGTGCCGTATGTGTCGGTAAAGTAGGCGCACACGGCTGCGATAAGCACCATGACTATCAGTACAACACGGTAGCTGAATTGGTAACACAGCAGCTGCAACACCAACCACAGCAGACCCAACAATAACCCACCCAGCGAGAGTATAAAGCCAATATTGTGCTTGAGGTCATAAATGGCAAGCGTCTGCTGAAAAAAACTGACGTTTGCGGTGATGACCAAAAATAGCGCGGTCAAAAAAACCAGCCAGTTTAAGCCAATCTGATGGGTCGATAGCGAGTGCTTGTGCAGCCATGTATTCATTGTGTGATCGTGTCTGAGTGGGTGAGAGCGATCACAGTAGCAAAGGGGGTGTTAAGATTGCGTTAACATCAATACCAGCAATCAAGCCAGCTTCAACCAGTCATCACCCGCTGGCTCTTCACACGATATTAACAGACCCCTAGGTTATGATGACCGCTATCAGCGCCTGCTTGGGCGACAAGGCAGCAGGGATAATCAAGCTCATGAACCGCACACCATATCAGGATACTTTTCGGGATAATGCTCAGGACACTTTGGATAAGCAGTTAGCGATATTAAGTATGTTGACCATCCTATCGGCGCTCCTCTTTGAGCACAGTCAGATAGATCTGCATATCAGCGCGCTTTTTTATCAGCATGGGCACTGGCTACTAAAAAAAGGCGCGCAGCCTTATGCGTTTATTTTTTATGATTTACCAAAGGCGCTATTGATTGTCTTTGCGCTGTATTTGCTCTCTGTGCTGATGGTGCGTTATGTACGTCAGCGAGCGTTGGATCGACAAGTTGTTGTAAGGCCAGCGGCTATAGTAAAAGGTTGGTCACAAATGGGCTTGGCACATGATAAGCACAGACAGGCCAGCTTGTACCGATCATTGTACCAGTTGTCCAGTCGTGAGCTGAGTTGTTTGCTGCTGACGATTATTTTGGTGCCTGCCATTATCGCGACCTTAAAAAGCATTACCCATGTCAGTTGTCCCAGTCACTTGTCCTTTTTTAATGGCGAGTTGCCGTATTTGACCATGTGGCAAAACATGCTGGCCCACACGCCTGCGAAGTGCTTTCCCGCCGCCCATGCCAGCGCCGGATTTTCGCTCTATGGATTCGCCTATCTGCCCAGTCTGCGCCGCTATCGCTCACGTATACTCATGGGTGTAACGATGCTGGGCTGGATGATGGGTGGGTATAAAATGCTAATCGGCGATCATTTCTTTAGCCATAGCATCGTGTCAATGCTGCTATCATGGAGCATGGCGTGCGCGCTGGCCCTGTTGTTTTTTCACAATAAAACGAAGCAGCGAGTGCCGCCTGCTTATCAATGTGCAAAGCGCCACGCGGCGAGCAATCAACTGTAATGCGTAAATTTAATCGACATTTTTGCGCTATTATGTCCTTAACAGGCGTTATCCCTTATAGTCTAATCCAGATAAAACCGATACGATACTTATAACAAACTAATTTAACAGCATCAACCATGACCTATTCAATAGACTATCGCAAACAGGTACTTTCTAGCATCGCTAATGGCATGACCATTCGCGAGGCTTCTTTATTTTATGGACTTAGCACCAGTACTATTCACAGCTGGCAGCAGAATTTAGTTCCTAAAACAACCAGAAATAAAGCACCGACTAAAATACCTGATGACCTACTGATTGAAGATGTCAAAAGATACCCAGATGATTATAACTACGAAAGAGCTCGACGCTTAAATTGTAGTAAAACGGGTATCTTTCATGCCCTAAAACGCCTTGGGATCAGTCAAAAAAAAGACCTTGGAACATCCAAAAGCGTGTCCGATAAAGAGAGTGATATATCTAAGTAAGCTTGATAGCTTTATGCAGCAAGGCTACCCCATCGTCTATATAGATGAAAGTGGCTTTGAGAGCGAGACCATCAGACCTTACGGTTATGCACCAATAGGTAAGCCTTGTATTGATCGCTACAACTGGCAAGCAAAAAAGCGCACTAACGTTATTGGTGCGCTCTATGAAAAAATACTATTTGCGCTAGATTACTTTGAGCAAAATATCAACAGCAATGTATTTTATGACTGGTGCAAATACACGCTAATCCCCAGTCTTAAAACAAAATGCGTGATCGTGATGGATATGAGCGAGGATAAAGCAAAGCACTGCTTTGCCCGAGCGCAAGACGAAGGCTATGCCTGAGTGACTCGATTCCATAAGAATAAACTTATTCAAAAACTCCTTAACAGGCATGGCCATCGTATTCTTTGGCTGCTACCCTACAGCCCTGATTTAAATTCTATAGAGAGAAAATGGGCGCAAGCAAAGTTTCTACGCCAAGGATGGATGGAGAATAATCTACCTAAACTGTTTCATGATATGGGCTGTATCGATTTTATATTGAACTGACTATATACTGCCTGCAGGCGAATATCGCCATAAAATATAGTCAATACTCAATAAAAAGACACACCACGTCCAGTGCGCTTGATTTAATGGTATTTTTCTTGCTTGCTGTGACTGCGTCTCCAGAGGCTGCGAAAAATACCATTAAATCTCGCTGTGTCTTTTTGATAAAAAATCTACTATAAAAGGACAGTCCGTTATCAATTGGCTGTCTATAAGCGCTTATATAATACGATGATCTTTTGAGGAGGGTTATGCACCATTCTATTCATGATGAGGCGCATCTGAGCAACCGTAATCACTGGCTACGGGCTGCTGTGCTGGGAGCAAATGATGGGCTGATATCGACATCGAGCCTACTGGTCGGTGTTGCGGCTGCTAATACCAGCGCGCAGACACTACTACTGACAGGCGTTGCAGCACTGACCGCAGGAGCGCTGTCGATGGCGGCAGGCGAGTATATCTCAGTATCGTCACAAGCGGATACTGAAAAAGCCGATTTGGACAAAGAGCGGCACGAGCTGACGCACAATGCAGAACGTGAGCTGATGGAGCTGACCAAAATCTATGAGTCACGTGGCCTTGAGCACGAGTTGGCGCATCAAGTGGCAGTGGCGTTAACCGCCCATGACGATCTTGAGGCACATGCCCGTGATGAGATTGGACTGACCGATCTGAGTCAGGCCAAGCCCATCTCTGCTGCGTTGGCATCGGCGCTGGCGTTTGTGACTGGGGCGATTGTGCCGATTGTCGGTATCTTGCTGCTGCCAGTTCAAGGGTTGACGTGGTCGCTGGCAGCGTTGACGTTGGTGGGCTTGATGCTGCTTGGTGTGGTGTCTGCACGCTTGGGTGGCGCACCGATCTTGCCAGCCACAGGGCGCGTGGTGTTTTGGGGGATTTTGGCAATGCTTGCCACATCGCTCATTGGTCGTCTGTTTGGAGTATCAGTATAAATATCATCAAAAAAATGAATCATAACAAGGAGAAAATGATTGTGTGGTTATGCGTTTATCGCCATGATAAAGGCATGCCAACTATGAATAGATGAGTGCTACTCATGGCATATACGATTTAATACCACTTCTATTTACCGCATATAAATGACTACGGCATGGCCGATGAGCGTATCAGCAAAGGATTGTGAGTATGTATCAGATGGATAGGCAGGGACGCCGTATGTTGCCGCGACAAGTCCGCAAAAAATACTACCAAGTAGCGGGTGCGCTATTACTGATGCTGTTTATGCTGCTATTCGGAGCGCTGAGCAGTAGTCAGGCGGCGACCTATCGCCTAAACCCCGACCGCACCAGCGTGCGCTTTACTATTGATCATTTTAACACCTCGACCAATATGGGCGGTTTTTATAATTTTAATGGTCAGTTCGATTACGATCCTGCAGCCAAAACAGGCAATATCGCGCTAGTGATACCAATCAATACCATCAATACAGGCAATCAAGCCTTTGACATCGAACTGGCAGGGCCGGATTTTTTTGATGCCCAGCAATATCCTTTGGCGGCATTTGAGTCGACCAAATGGCACTTTAGTAACGATAGCAACAATCCCAAAGTCACGCGTGTCGATGGCAAGTTGACCTTGCGCGGTGAGACTCATCCTGTGCGTCTCACCGCGACCTCATTTCAATGCAATTTTAGTCATCTTCTCAAACAAGACGTTTGTAGCGGCCGTTTTACTGGCGTGATTGACCGTACTAAATGGCATTTAAACAAATATGTGATCCTTGGTATTGCAAAAAATTTGACGCTCAACATACAGATTGAAGCCATTAAGCAATAGATCCTAAATACCGCTGCATTATTGGCTTTAGGGCACCGCCAGCACCGCACAGTTGCACAAATCGCTGCTCTCAAACGCGGTCATATCACCAGCAGACAGCGTTGGCACAGGGAAAACGCGTACCGTTAGAGGTTTGTTTAAGCGAAAGGCCATGGTGCCTGTATCGCGCATTAAGGCGCACAACTTGTCGGTAGGCGTGTCGCCTGCGATGGGTACGGTATCGAGTCCTATGCCGCAAACTGCACTATTGGTCAACAGCGCGGGTATGTCAAAGTCGCCATCGATGGTGGCTTGTGCCAGTCCGCTATCTTCTGTTACCGCCAGCATCAAGCCTGAAAAGCCAACAATATCCACACCCATCACGTTTTTAAATACGCGTGTCAATAGCGCCGATGTCTCAACCGTCCCCGCCGCGCCAAAATAAGGCACGCCCAGCAGTTTATAAACATCGACCATCGAGGCACAGTCTTTGGACGGGGCAGGCGAGGTATCCATACCCAGATATTGCCAGTCGGTTGATTGGTTCTGCTGCTGGACACAGTCATTGATGCAGTCAATGTGATACTGAAGCGCCTGACTGAGTGCGCCGTATATCAGCTGCTGCCGCTGCTGATAACTGGTGTCTTTAAGTGCCTCACGCGCTTTTAACTCTTGCAAGGTGGCGACCAACAGATCAGGTGTTTCCAAACCGACCACAAAGCCTTGCTCCACGCGCCCGCTGTGATAGCTGGCAGGAAAATAGGGGATAAATTCGTCACAGTTGAAGTTAACAGTAAAGTTAAAATTGCCTTCGCCGCGCGGTGTCCGTGCCGCAATCTCCTGTACAGCTGCCGCGCAGTGCTTGATCAAGGCATTGTCCAAAATGCCCAGCGTATCGGCGCTGATATTGACGCAGGCGTTACACAAGTCGCCATAGGCTGCAATAAGCGCTGGCAGCAGCGCAATCTCATGCGCCGTTTTGGCTTCACCAATGGCAAAACGCACGCGCAAACTGTCCTTACCCGCATTGAGATCGGCCAAGATAGCACTGATGTGGCCGAGACCTGCGCCAGCGGTGCCGACATCGTGGGTATCCAAATACTCACCAAAAGGATTGGTGACGATACGTATGGACTGTACCAGATAGCCTTGCTGCGCGAGGGCCCCTGCGATCAGCTCGCAGTGGCCAATGGCACCGCTCAGCTGCGTCCGCCATGAGTCAGGGTCTGGGCGTAGGGTGATAAACGTGGTCACCGTTCTGACTTTGCAAAGCTGCTTGTCTGTTAAAAGATGCGGCATGCTTGTATCAGAGTTGGTGTTGTCTGTCGATACTGCTGATTGAATGGTCATAACACTCCATAGGTTAGTCGATAGTCGATAGCGCGTAGTGCCATCTGAATTTGGCGCGTGTTCTCATCTTTAACCCATGTAGAGGCTTTGGTTCAGAGTGACGACACGCGCTAATAACATAATAAAAATATCGCCGCCCATCAAGCGCAGCGTACGCTAAAGCGCACATAAGGCACGATCAGGTAATGACTGGTCTCACTACCCAGATAACCTGCGCGCTCATACCACGACAAATCTTGCTGATAAAACAGAGTAGTGGTAAACCCAGTCATGCTAAGCACGTCATTGCCTTTACCGCTCACTGCATAAGTTTTGGCAAAGTTTCTGGAAAACTGAGCGACCTGTTGCCCGCGGGTAGAATAAAAACCCTCCTTAAGGTGTTCTTGCTTCATGCAGCGCACGGTAAACAGTCCTGTAATACTGTGGCGTTGCTCGCTCCAACTGCTGGCGCAAAAGGTTTGGGTGACAAAAGCGCGCCCCTCATCGGTGACCAGTTCAGGCGGGGTAAGTACCATTTCATCAAGACGTAAAAAACGGTGAAACTGTAAGGAGTCAGGCACTGGGACGGTGGGCAGCTCTATACGTTCAGCACGGGCGGGCAAGATGGCGGCCAGTGCTTGGTGGTGGCGCTGATGCTGCTGCAATAGGGTTAAGCACTGTTTGGCGCGGGTCAAGGCCACATATAGCGGTCGATCACTGCCATGGTCGTTTTTGGCGGCGCTGCTTGTTTGCTCATCGATCACATAAACGTGGTCAAATTCCATACCTTTGGCACTGTGATAGGTGATCAAAATCACCTGCGTTTGGTCATCATACAGCACTGATTCGAGCGCTTGTAACACCTGCTCATGGGTGACCTGTGTCATACCGCGTGTGCGACTGATAATCGCAGGCCACGCTTGATCGAGATGATTCAGACCCTGCTCAACCCGCCAGCGCTCTAAAAACTCAGGTACAGGCTCAGTGATAACGGCCAGACGCTCGGTACTTAGATGATCAAACAGTGCCTGTCCAATCAAGCTGTGCATGGGAATCACCTGCTCGTTTTCATTATAGCGCTGACTGCTGATATCGCGCGCCTCAAGATAATGCTGCACCGCATCGAACTGCGCCCATGTGCTCGCCAAGATGGCAACACTTTTACTGGGCGTGTCATCAGTAGCGGACGCGGTTACAAGCTGAGCAATATCCGCTGCGATCCATGCGGCCATATCCACGCCTTGCGTCTGGCGATAATAGCCGTAACGAATGGGCTGATCAGGGTGGGCACTGGTGGCGCAAACTTGATGCGCTGCTTGTTTTAAACGCTGCTCATCGGGCAGGGCGGTACTGATAAAGTCGTTAGCCAGATGAACGATATTGTCGGCGCTGCGGTAATTGTCCAGCAGGTAATATTTTTGCTGGGTATCGACGTGATAGTTGTCCTCAAACTGCTGTAAGTACTTGATACTGGCACCGCGAAACGCATACAGGTTTTGGTCGTCATCACCCACCACCATCAAATAGCCGCGCTGCTCAAAGGGGTCGTCTATACTGTCGGCACGGTCGCTTTCTATAGGTTGCGCTATAGACTGATCCATAGGATGAGCGGTATCTGTGTCTACTATTTGTTCGGTTGTGGTATTCACCGCCTCGTCAGGCGTGTCTTCTTGCAACTGCAAATCCGCCAACAGGCCAATCATCTCGTATTGATACTCATCAATGTCTTGAAACTCATCGACCATGATGTATTGAAAATGCTGAGGCCGCTCATGCAGTTCACGAATCGCTTGTTCGATCATCCACTGATAGCGCGCATTGTCGCGGCGTTTTTGGAAGTCTTTTTCTTGGCTCAAATGGCTGACGCGTTGGGTAATCTCATCAAGCGCCGCATCAGGCGCTTCGCTTTCACTGAGGCCAGTGATTTGCCGTGCCAACCCATGAAAGGTATGAATGGTGACGTTGATGGCATGATAGCCGATCAAGGCCTGTAGTCGCGCGCGCAGCTCAGCCACTGCCAAGCGGTTATAGGCCAAGATCAAAATCTTTTCAGGTTTGATTTCTTGCATCATGAGCAAATAAGCAACCCGATGCACCACCACGGTGGTTTTGCCTGAGCCAGGCCCCGCCAGTACCATCGCCGCGCGGCTGGTTTCGGTGACGATTTGCCGCTGCACTGGACTAAAAAAGCTCGGCAAAATCTCTTTTTCGTAGTCTTTGATATAGGGCTTGGTCACATCAACATCGGCGCTGATATAGCGGCGGACAACCTCAGATAACGGCTGGGTAAAATAATCCTCAATCAAGGCTTGCTGCACCGCTGTATCTGACTGTAGCCAAAAATGCAGCATATGAATGCGCTCGCAGCGATCTTGGTAGTGCGCTTGCAAATATTGATAGGCGCTTTCGTGGTATTTGCTGGTGGGTTTGCGGTGGTTGCCAATAAAGAAAATAGCGTCTTGCGAATCATCCAAACGGCTCAGCTCAATCAGCTCTAGGCGCTGCAATTGCTCAAGCTGCGCCAGTACGGTATCAGGCGTACATTCTGCCTGCTGCGCCAGTACGTCCAGATTGAAGTTTTTGCCATCACCATCTTTTTGATCGGGCAGGGCGGGGAGCAGATGGATTTCAAACAGTGGCGTCAGGGCGGCGATTTTTTGTTTGGCATGACGTATCCAGCTGGGCCAGGTATCAGGCAGGTCATGATCAATTTGCCACATTTTGGTTTGCTCGGAGGAGGAGACAAATACTTGCGCGCTGCTATGCTGGCGAGTTTTTAGAATACCCAGCGCCCGAAACATGGGCAAAATATGCGTTTTGCAGTTTAAGTTGTGACGCTGATGGGCCAGCCATTGGTCTAGGGCTTTGGTGTTCAGCTGGGTACTGCCCTGCGTTTCCAATGCGTCGCTCGCGCCCAGTGTGCCGTAACTGCTCTCAAGGCAGGCCTCAAGTGCACTGATGATGCGGCTTAGACGATTGAACATGCCTTTTAGGTGACGGTGGGTGTATTTGAGGCGCACGCGTACCACCACTTGCCACTGAGCGTGGCCTTGGTTGACCAGCTCACGCAGCTGCTTTAACAAGGTTTTTACGGAGTAGCCCAGTACCATTGCCAGCTCAGGCAGGTGGTAGCGGGTCAACTGACGATCGTTACTGATGGTGCTCAGCGCCACCGCACTTGATGCACTTGCATCGGGTGTGGTCGCATCGCTTTGCAAGGTGCTGGCGGTATCATTGGCGAGCTGCTGCAACTGAGTATAGAGCGTGGCAAGGTTGGTATGCGTACTGGCGGGCGCGCTTTGGTTTAATTTGATACTGATCCAAGCAGGCTGCTGCTCTTTTTCTATCAATAAGCCATAGCGCTCTAACGCCAGCAGTGCCACGCGCACTTGGGTGTTGAGCTGCTCCGCGTTATTATCAGTGTCCAAGATGGCGGCGAGGGTATTACTGGGAAACCATTGATCTTCTATCGGTTTTTTGAGCGTTGGTCGTATCGCTGTCCAGCAGTCTCTTAAGGTGTTGTTATTGGCAATGCGCGATTCACGCTCTTGATGAAACAAAAAGTCAATGTCTTGTTCTGACCAGAGCATATAGGCCTCGCCCGTCTCATAGGACTTTCTGGCGGCGCGGCCAATTTCTTGAATATAAGACTCTAGGTTGTTCGGTGGGCCACTATGAATGACGGTATGGATGCCTTCTTTATCAATCCCCATACCAAAGGCGTTGGTACACACCACCACATCGAGCTCATCGTTTTTAAACTTTTCGAGCACGCTTCTTTTTTTGGCGTCACTGAGCTTGGAATGATAAGCGGCTACAGCAAGATCTTGCTGAGCAAAGTCATTAGCGTATTGATTACAACCTTGGCGGCTACGCAGATAGACTAGGGTCACGCCTTTTTCAGGATGCTGTGGGTATTGGCTTTCATACCATGCTTTGCGCTCACGTATAATGCGATAGATATGCGCTTCGCGAGCGTCTTTGGCCGCTTCAATAAAGTGCGTGCTAATATCCTGCCGCCAGATCTTAAGTTCGCTCAGCGGCGTGCCGTACTGTACCAACTGCTTACCTGTGGTCAGCGTGGTTAGCTTGTCCACCAGCTCGTCTTCTAAATCGTCTTTAACCCGCGCTGAGGCAGTCGCCGTGACCAAGCTGATGGTGGGCGGCACAAAGTCTGCCCCGTTATCCGTCACCGCTGCTGGTGGCTGTGTCTTTTGCGCGTCGTCTTGCGTCATGTCTTGCGTCATGGAAAGCAGATCCAATTGAGGCTCTGACGCGTTCGCCTGATTGACGGCGCGCCCTTCATCCAGCTGGCGCATCCAGCAGTCACGCATCTCATCGCTATAACAGGCCAGCATATGATCGGCAATACGCAAAAAATCAGGACGAAAATCGGTACCCCATTGACTCAGGGTATGCGCCTCATCAAGCACCCAAAACGCAGGCGGGCGGTTTTTGAGCAGCTGGCGGATACTGTGAGTCCGCAGGCGCTCAGGGCTGAGATAGATAATATCAATATCGCCTTGCCATAGACCATCGAGCACTTGCTTTTGCGTGTCAGGCGACTGTCCTGATGTCAGATAAGCGATGCGGCTTTGATAATCGGGCAGCTCGGTATGCAGGTTGACCACCTGATCTTCGATCAAGGCTTTGAGCGGTGAGATCACCACCGTAAGCTTACGCTGATAGCGACTCAAAATCAGCGCAGGCAACTGAAAGGTCAAACTTTTGCCGCCGCCAGTTGGCAGGATACCCAGCGGGATATCTTGGTTGGTCAACACCGCTTTGACGATAGACATCTGCCCTGAGCGCAGCTCATCAAAGCCAAAAAAATGCTGACACTGCTCATTGATCCACGTCTCACTGGGGTCGTGCAAATGCCAAAAGGCGTGCTCCGCCTGCATAAAGCTGCGCCGATGGTGGGGATGTTTGCTGATCCACACAGGCCGCCGTGCCTGTGGTTTGTCAAAATACCTGAGCCAATTAACAAATGAAGCCAATCCCAAATGCTGCCAGCAAACCGCAGATGGCGTGGCGTGCGAGTCGGCCTGCGCATTGCCATAGGTAGACGTATCGGCAGTTGCCATACCGCGTGCCAATACAGTGGCCAGCGCCGCCTGATTGCCCTTTGGTAAACTCTCAAATACGGTATCAATATCAAAAATATTGTCTTTATCAATCGCAAAGTAACTTTGCTGATCATTATCATAGAGTGTTTGCAGGGCAGGCAGTAGCTTATAAAACAAAATCTGTATGTTCGCTGGCAAGCTGTGCCATGCCTGAACACACAGCTCAAACACGCAGCGGCTCTCCAAGCAGTCGAGAATGGGATTGTTATAATCCACATCCGCTTTATAGAGCTTGGCGAGCGCATGGCTGGGCTGATGCGGGATAAACAAACAACTGAGTATCAACGTGTCACAGGCCTTGGCTTGCCACGCGCGGAGGGTAGCTGCGTGATTGAGCTTGTTGACGAGCAAATGATGCTCATGATGGTTTGCTGATAAGGCAGAAATAAGCAACGCACTTAACCGCGGCAAATCAAACTCCAGCACATGATGACCGCCCAGATGCCCCGCTTTATCTAATAGATGATAAATAAATACTGCCTGCGTCTGAAACTGCTTGGCATCAAAGTGCCAATAGCAATCATCGACCACAAACGCGCCGTCAATCAGGGAGTCGTCTTTGGGGTTGATTTCTAAGTCCAGCCACAATGTTTGTGAGGTGTCCAATAAGGCGAGCAGTTTGGAGGGATGATCGACCGCTTGTAAGTGCTCAATCCGCGCGAACACGTGCACCCGCAAAAACTCAGCCAAACTGCGCGGCTCGACTGGCGCGGACTGATGGTCATTTGACGCAGGTTCTGTAGGCGTCTGCTGGTGACGGTTATGAGCAGCTTGAGAGCCGTCATTACTTGGCGAATGGGTCAGGGTATCGGTGGCAGTCTGGATAAAATCAGGTAAATGCGGCATGTGAGACAGTTCTTGGTATCAGGAATCAATGAAGGCGCAGTATATAACAATTTTTACGCAAACCCATATAATAAGCTAACATTAATCGTTTAATATACTATTTAGTGCATGGCTATTACGCGTCATATTTACATATTAGATAAGGTGAATAGTATTTTGGAATCAAATCGCTTTAATATCGTCAAAGCCGCGCAAAAAGACGCCGCAGATATCGCACAGATACACGTTACCAGCTGGCAGGTCACGTATACGGATCTGCTACCCAAAGACGATGTGTCCCAAGACAATAGCCTTGCGCAGAAACAGCAGATGTGGCTCAGCATCATCGGTCATCCAAGCGTTGATGTCTGGCTTGCCAAAAATGCCCAAGGTCTCTCTGTAGGATTTATCAGTATTTGCATTACCAAAACGGGATATGACATCACGACGCTATACGTTTTGCCTGAGTATCAAGGATTAGGTGTCGGGACTTTGCTGATGCAGACAGCGTTGGCGCATATCAAACAAATTGATCGTCAGGCGCCCGTATACTTATGGGTGTTAAAAACCAATATGGCTGCTATTGGTTTTTATCAGACAGTGGGCTTTATCTGTACAGATGAGACAGTCGAGGAGACACACGGCACGGCTCAGATTATAGATATTAAAATGGTTCAAACAGGGTAGATCAGCGCTTAAGGGGACGTATCGTTTGAAGAGTTTTAATAAATAAACAGACAAATACAAGGGTGTCTTGAAAGACTGTTTATCTGCATTGTATCAAAACAGATACCACGCCTGTCTGTGCGTTGACAGTGGTCATCACGCTCACGTATATTTTGGAAGTGTGCTTGTTTTGGCACATATGAGATAATATAACTTATTGAAAATAAAAATGTTAATTCAAAGAATGACTATGAATATAAAAGGATTTTACCCATGAGTACCACAGAATATACCGACATTACCGCCGCCGTCACCCGCGAAAAGGGAGCTGATTTCACCTTGGAGCAAGCCAAAATTCGAGCCCCCCAAGACGACGAAGTATTGGTGAAAATCGTCGCTACGGGCATGTGCCACACCGACATGATCGTCCGTGACCAAGACTACCCAGTACCGCTGCCATTGGTGCTGGGTCACGAAGGCGCAGGCATCGTCGAAAAAGTTGGGCCACTGGTCAAAGATATCGAAGTGGGCGACCATGTGGTGCTCAGTTATGGCTATTGCTCGCAGTGTAGCTCGTGTCACTCAGGGCATGAGTCCTACTGCAAAGAGTTTTATCCGCGCAACTTTGGTGGCAGTGACATGGCGGGTAACAACGCCATCGAAGACGCTGATGGCAACGCGCTCAATGATCACTTTTTTGCTCAGTCCTCGTTTGCCACCTACGCGCTCAGCCTTGAGAGCAATGCCATCAAGGTGTCCAAAGATGCCCCAATCGAATTGCTTGGCCCGTTAGGCTGCGGCATTCAGACAGGGGCGGGCGCGGTAATGAACTCACTAAGAGTACGCCCAGGCACCAGTTTTGTGACCTTTGGCGCAGGTGCAGTGGGTCTGTCTGCGGTACTCGCCGCGCAAGTGGCAGGTGCGACGACCATAATCGCAGTCGATGTGGTGCCCTCGCGCTTGGAGCTTGCCAAGGAGCTGGGCGCAACCCACGTCATCAATAGTAAAGAAGAAGACGTGGTCGAAAAGGTACGTGATATCACGGGCGGCGGTGCGTTATTTGCCCTAGAGTCCACCGGTATTCCAGCGGTTTTGCGTCAAGGCATCGACTCGCTAGGAACGCTAGGTACGATCGGCGTCGTGGGTGCACCAGCGCTGGATACGGATGCCAGTTTTGATGTCAATGACCTACTATTGGGTGGTAAATCGATCCAAGGTATCGTTGAAGGCGATTCGACCACCAAAATCTTTATCCCGCAACTGGTCGAGCTGTATTTGCAAGGGCGCTTTGCCTTTGACAAACTGGTCAAATACTATGATTTTAAAGACATTAACCAAGCGGCCAAAGACAGTGCCGAGGGCGTCACTTTAAAACCAATCATTCGCATCGCGGACAACGCATAAATACATAACCATCTGCTGGTTTAAGAAGATAAGTCTCTTAATTATCTATTGCCGCAGTTTTCATTTAATCCCATATCGAAGAGACCGCTATCACTTGATAGCGGTCTTTTTTTGTCTGTATTCTAAGATAAAAGGATTGTGTGCAGCACAGCTGTCCAAAATAAATAAGAACTATTTTGAGAACGACTGTTTACCTTTTGATAGTTTCGTTATAACATAACGATTTTTTTGAAATGTTATACTATAACGGAAATGGTTATGAAGAAAATTGGCTTGATTTCGATATTGGTGGTGCTAGCAGGGCTGGCATGGTATGTCATTGCGGGCGCGCAGACAGCGGGTAATGACACAGAAAATACAGTAGCAAACGCGGACACTCAGCAGGATTTGATCGTGGTGACGCCTTGGGAGCTGACCTCTATGGACCCCAGCAAGTCGGGATTTATTTTTCAGCGTTTGCAGCTTGCCGAGACGCTGGTCGATGCCAAACAAAGCGCTGAACTACAGCCCATGCTGGCGCAAAGCTGGTCAGCCAATGAGAAAGGGGATGTGTGGACGTTTGTGCTGCGTGATGGCGTGAAATTCCACGACGGCTCGGTTATGAGTGCAGATGATGTGGTAAAAAGCTTGCAAGTCGCCTTGACCAAGCCAACCGCCTTAACATCTGCTGCGATCTCAGAGATCAAAGCCATTGATGACAACACGGTCGAGATCAGCCTAGAGCGGCCACTGATGTCTTTCCCTGCTTATTTGGCGCATGCGACCAGTATCATTTTGGCCAATGCCTCATTTGATGAGAATAACGAGGTCACGCAGCTGATTGGGACAGGGCCGTACCATGCCACCAAGATTGAACCACCACAAAAAATCGAGCAAAAAGCCTTTGCCGATTACTGGGGCGAAAAAGCCAAGATCCAAGACATTACTTATCTTGCCAACAGTCGCAGCGAAACGCGCACCTTGCTGGCGCAAAGTAAGCCCAACTATTTGGTGTTTACCTTAGATTCGGCGAGTCTTGACCGCTTGCAGCAAGACCCAAACATGCAAGTGCAGTCAAAACCGCTGGCGCGTACCATCGAATATAAAGTCAATGCGGACAATCCGTTTTTTGGCGATGTGCGTGTTCGTCAAGCGCTTAGTGATGCCATTGACAGACAAGGCATTGCCCAATCTGTGATGCATACTGATAATGCGGCCGCCGCGCAAATCTTGCCACCGATATTTAAAGACTGGCAAATCAAAACGCAAAGTACGCAGCCGAGCCCTCAAGCTATTAAGCAACGCCTATTAGACGCAGGTTTTACCGAAGATAGTGATGGCATGCTCCAAAAAGACGGCAAGCCCTTTACATTTACTTTACGCACATTCTCAGATCGTCCCGAATTACCCATTATCGCCACCGCCTTACAGGCACAGTGGAAAAAAATCGGCGTCGATGTGGATGTGTCCGTGGGTAATTTTTCAGAGATTCCATCAGGCCATCAAGACGGCACGCTGGAGATGGGGTTATATGCGCGTAACTACGGTATGACGCCTGATCCAATCGGTTCGCTGGTAGAGGATTTTGACCCACAAGGCAGCGATTGGGGCGTGATGAATTGGCAAAATCCAGAGCTGACTAAGCGTTTATTGACGCTTGAGACGACCAAAGGCAATGATGTGGCGACCAAACAGCGCGTCTCGCAAATCATCTTTGATGAGCGTCCTATCGTGCCTGTGGTGTACTACCAACAAAACGCCGCCGCGCATAAGTCATTAAAGGGCTTAGAAATCGATGGTTTGGAGCGAAACTTTTATTTAAACAAGTTGTCTTGGTAGATCGTGTTTACTGTCATTTGCTTAATATAGTCAATCCACTATAAAAGCGTTACAGCGTTAACCTCGCTTGAAGTATGACGTATACATCTGCACTCGGTTGCCTTGTACCACTCTTAAATTGGATCAACTATAACGCCAACTCTTTATAACACTGAAAAATTGTAATGGATAACTATGTTTAAATATATTGCTCATCGAGTGCTGCAGCTGCTCTTGGTTATCTGGTCGGTCGGTACATTGACCTTTGTGCTGACTCGCAGCTTACCCGGTGATATGGCGTACCGTATCGCGGCCAGTCGCTACGGTTATGACCAGACCGATGCCGCCGCCGCCGCACTGGTGCGCTCAGAGCTTGGTCTGGATCAACCGTGGTGGCAAAGCTACTTTGATTGGCTGCTTGATTTGGTTCAGTTCAATCTTGGTCACTCCTTAGTCAGTGGCGAGTCAGTATGGGCTGAGATTGCGCATCAGTTCGGGCATACGCTGTCCTTGGCGCTAGCGGCATTGGTGATATCGATTTTTATCGGGCCACCGCTTGGCCTGCTTGCCGCACAAAAACCCAATGGTCTGTTTGATCGTTTGACCTTTGTGGTGAGTACGGGGCTACGATCAATGCCTATCTTTATCATTGGCATTGCGCTTATTACCCTGCTCGCGGTTCAAATAAAATGGCTACCCGCCGCAGGTTATGGCACGCCGCAGCATTATATTTTGCCTGCCTTGACCTTGGCGATTGGGCTGTCTGCGGTGTCGGTGCGTGTCAGTCGCCATGCGATGGTACAGGTGCAAAAGTCTGAGTATTATGATTTTGCCAAGCTTAAGGGGCTGAGTAAATGGACGGCGTTTTGGCGGCACGGTTTGCGTAACGTCACCATTCCGATCTTGGCTTATCACTCAGTACAGCTGGTCTATTTGGTCGAAGGGGTGGTGATTGTGGAGAGTTTGTTTGCTTGGCCGGGCAGTGGCCACGCGCTAGTACATGCCATCGTCGCGCGTGATGTGCCGATGATACAAGGCACGGCGCTGATTATGGGCGGTATGTTTGTGGTGCTCAATATGGTGGTGGATCTGCTCAGTGGGCTGATTGATCCGCGTATTGATTTGGCACGTTAATCGTGATGACTAAAGCCGTTATCAAAACGATCCTATCGCAAACACAATGCACACAAGCACAGTGAATAAAACACAGCCCACACAAGGATTTCTGATTTTATGCCTATTTTTAGTAGAATAGATAACCTACAGCCAATGCAAAAGTTTGGCGGACTGCTACTTATCTTATTACTGTTTTTTGCCCTTTTGCAGCCGCTGTATTATCCAGTAGATGCCAATGCCCAAAACCTACGCGACATGCTCCAGCCCTCAAGTACGGCTCACTGGTTTGGCACCGATCACTTTGGCCGTGATATGCTGGCACGCGTCGCGTCTGCCATTCGTTTGTCGTTTTTACTAATTGTCTTATCAGTCGGCTTTGCGCTGTTTTTTGGACTACTGATGGGGGTGCTCAGCGGCTATTTTGGCGGCTGGGTGGATAAGGTGTGTACCTTTTTATGTGACATCATCATGGCGCTACCGGGGCTGCTGTTCGTCCTGCTATTTGCCGCGATTGCGCCCAACACCTTTTGGTCACTGTATCTGGGCATCTCCTTGGTGCTCTGGGTTGAGTTCTTTCGCATGGTACGCGCCATGACCCAAACCATTGCCAGTAGCCGCGAGATCGAAGCATCACGCCTGATGGGTATGGACTTTTTCTATTGTTTTAAACGACACTTTTTACCCAAGATTTTGCCTGTGGTCGCCACTCTGAGCGCATTTGCGGCAGGTAATGCGGTATTGGCACTAGCTACGCTAGGTTTTGTCAATGTTGGTTTGCGTCCGCCGACCGCTGAGTTGGGGCTGATGATGACCGAGCTGTTTCCCTATTATTATCAAGCGCCGTTTGTATTTCTTCAGCCCATTATTGCCGTCTTTATTTTGGTACTCAGCCTACAATTACTCTCAGGGAAAATGAAATGATCGCGCATACTGCAAAAGACAATACTGCCAATGCTGATAACGCCGCCACAAATGTATTGGTAAAAACGGACGATTTGGCAGTGTTTACCAGATCAGGGCAGGGCTTGGTTGAGCCAATTAGCGTTACCTTATATAAAGGTCAAAACTTGACCATTTTGGGCGAAACAGGCTCGGGTAAAAGCCTACTGGCACAAGCCATCATGGGCGCGCTACCTAATGAGCTGGTCAGTCGCGGCGATATTTTGATTGAAAACCAAGCGCTCACCAAGCCGCAACTGCGTGCCTACTGGGGACGCCGCATGGCGATGTTGCCGCAAGAGCCCAGCCGTTCTTTAGATCCCACCATGGATGTGCTCAGTCAAGTGTGGGAGAGTCTATACTTTGTCGCCAAGCAAGACAATAAGATTAGTCAGCAATTGGCACAAGAAAAAATAGAAGCACTCGGGCTGGGTAAGTTTGCGGCGTACTATCCGCATGAGCTGTCAGGCGGTATGGCGCAGCGCGCGTCTTTTGCGATTGCCACCTCAGGCGGCGCGTATATCGTCATCGCAGATGAGCCGACCAAAGGCTTAGATGAGAGCAACAAACAAGCGGTGATCAAACTGCTCAAAAACGTCGCCCGCGATGGCGGCACACTACTGACCATCACCCACGATATCGAGGTGGCAAGAGCGCTGAGCTTGGGTTCTGATGATCGCATCATGGTGATGAAAAAAGGCAAACTGCTAGAACAAGGTCATGGCGAACAGGTACTGAGCCAACCCATATCAGACTATGCCAAACAGCTTATCGCCGCCGCCCCTGATAACTGGTCAGCAAAAGACCGTGCCATTATCAAAGAGCAGCCCTTATTAACTGTCAAAGACGTCAGCTTGGCGCGCGGCACACGGGTGCTCTTTGAGGGTTTGAGTTTCAGTCTTAAGCAAGCTGAGGTGCTTGGGGTGATCGGTGGTAGCGGCATTGGCAAAAGCTCATTGGGCGACGCGCTCTGCGGCCTGCTCAAACCTGCCAGCGGCGCGATCACATGGCAGAGCAAACCCAAACGCCATCAAGTGCTCAAGCTGTATCAAGACCCGCCTGCTGCTTTTGCCTCGCATGTACCGTTGCAGACCTTGCTTAATGATGTCATCCGCAAGCACCGTTTGGATGCCAGCCGCGTGCCTGAGTTATTAGAAAAGTTAAAGCTGGATAAACGGATTCTTGAACGTAACGCGCTCAACGTCTCGGGCGGGGAGTTACAACGGGTAGCCATTTTGCGCGCATTGCTCTTTAACCCTGTCTTGCTGTTCGCTGATGAGGTCACCTCTAGACTCGATCCTATTACCCAAAAAGAAACGCTGGATTTGCTGGTGGCGCAGTGCCAAGCGCAGCAGTGTACGCTGGTGATGGTCAGTCACGACCATCACATCATGCGCCATTACTGCCATCAAGTGATTGATTTGGAGGATTTTGCCAAATCGTAACGGCTATTAAAGCTATAAATAGTAAACCATAAAAAAGGTCCAAAAAACTATCGTTTTTTGGACCTTTGACGTTGTTAGTACAGCAAGCGTTGATTATTTAACTGATTTTGACAGCTGGCGTGACTGATAGCGGCTGTAGTAAAAAATCGCCAAACCTGGGATATAAAGCAGGAGTGACAACAGCAGGTTTTCTACCCCTGCGGCATAAATCAGCCACAGACCGTAGATACTCGCGCCCAAACCGATGGCTTTGATGCTCCAGCGCTCTGATTGAGCAAAGGCCACTTTGACCAAGTACGCGCCAACCAAAAAGTAAGGAATCAAAATCATCGAGGTGGAGATAATCACCAAGGTGTTATAGCCTTTGCCTGTCACAAAGATCATCAGCAAGCACAGCTGCACCGTCAAGCTGGTCAGCATCAGCGAGGCCGTTGGCGTGCCTTGCGCGTTTTGCTTGGTAAACACTTGCGGAAACGCATTATACTTGGCAGCGGTAAAGGGCACTTCGGCAGAATAAAGAATCCAGCTCAGATACGAGGCCAATACCGAGACGATAAGGCCAATACTGATGACCCATTTGCCCACGTCACCTGTCATCTGCGCCATGATACCTGCCATCGATGGATTACTCAGCGCCGCTACATCCATGCGGCTCATGACTCCAAGGGAGAGCAAGCTAATGGCAACATAGAGCACCAGCGCGCACAGCACACCGATATACGTGGCGCGGCCGATATCAGCGCGCTTTTTGGCACGCTGCGACAACACAATCGCCCCTTCGATACCCGTAAACACCCATAGAGTAATCAGCATCGTGCCTTTGACCTGCTCCATAAAGGGCACTTCTAACGTCGTGCCTGCACGGTCAGCGTTAAAGGTCTGTAGATCAAAGGCATAATAGGCAAAGATGATAAAGGCAATCAGCGGTAGGCTTTTTGCCAATGTTGCCAGCAGGTTGATAAAGGCGGCTTGTTTGACCCCGCGGATCACCAAATAATGCACCAGCCACAAGATGATAGACTCACCGACCAGCGCCCATAGCGTGTTGCCTTCACCAAATATAATACCGTTTGGCGTATCAATAAAGCTACCGAGCGCGGCAAAGGCCACCACCAAGTAGCCCACCACACCAACGGTCGCGCATAGCCAATAACCCCATGCCGAAAAGAAGCCTGCCAAATCGCCAAAGCCTGTTTTGGCATAGGTATAAATACCGCCATCCAGCTCAGGCTTGAGACGTGACAAATGCAAAAAGCAGCCTGCGAGGAACAAAATGCCCACGCCTGTGATGATCCATGCGGTGATAATGGCGTCCACACCCGCCACTTCGGCCATGTTTTGAGGTAAGCTGAAAATGCCTGCACCAACCATCGAGCTAAACACGATGGCGGTGAGCATGGTTAGACCAATTTTTTGTCCATTTTGCATCGCACTGTCTCTATTTGGTCAACGTACTGGTGAAATGCTGGCTCAATGCTTGAATGTGCTCAGGGCCAATGCCGCAGCAGCCGCCGATCAATGACGCGCCTTGGGTTTGCCATTTTTGTGCCCATGTCAGATACGCAGGCGGCGTGAGGTCTTCACGCATTTCATCAAGGCCATCATTGGCAGTGGCCTCTTTTGTTTGCGGCGGGAAGGCGTTAGCATACGCACCAAGTTGGATCCGCGTGGCGCCTTTGTCTTGTAGTACGCTTTGTGCTACATCAAGCGCTTGGTCGATCACTTCAGGCTGACAGCAGTTAAACAAGATGGCGGCGACATTGAGATCCGCCATTTTGGTCACGGCTTCTTTTACCGTCTCACCTGAGCGCAGGCGCGGCACATCTAGATGCTCGCTGTCCTCCAACGTGAAGGATACCCATAGCGGCTTATTGTCCGTATCTATGGTGTCTAACAGTTCGCGAACCGCAACCGACTCTGCGATCAGGCTTTGGGTCTCTGCCAGCCAAAAATCCACATGGTCATTTAGGCCATTGATAAGTGGGGTAGCGATATCTTCGACGTGATCGGCGTCAAACAAGTCAGCGCGGTAAGAGCCAAATAGCGGTGGGATAGAGCCTGCCACCTTGGCAGTACCGCCTTCCATATCGACCGCAGCACGCGCCATCTCGCCTGCGGACGCGGCCAAATCTTGTGCTTGATTGGCAAAACGCTCATCGCCAATATGAAACGGCACGAGCGCATAGCTGTTGGTGGTGATGACTGATGCGCCGCTTTGGATAAAGGCGCGGTGTACGTCACGGACGATCTCAGGCGCTTCGATCATCGCCAGCGCCGACCACTCAGGCTGACGAAAAGGTGCGCCGCTTTTTTTCAGCTCTCGGCCTAAGCCGCCATCGATGATAGTAACGGTATTTGTTAACATCATATCTTCCTTTTGACGATAAATAGTGGGCTGAATCAGCCACGGTTTGTGTGGGCAAAGTCTTTTAAGGGTGAAAATACTAGGCGTAATGATAAGCAGATGCAACCGAAAGTTTAGTAGTAATGTTAATTGATGGCTTTTGGGCTGTGATTGGCTGATTTTGGTATCGTCATGGCAAGATTTTCTTGATAAGGTCTATACAAATTGTGAGTAAATATGATGGGTTCAGTGGTTATGGGTGGTAGCTAGATATTGATGAATTGATTCTAAATCTACCTAATATATGAATAGATGTATTGGAGGATTTAATCTAGATTTCAGGCGTAATGGTCAATTTCAAGAGTCATATGCCAGATTTGATATTTATCAATATCTGGCTGTGTAAAATAACTCGTAAGTAACAGGTTAATTTTAAAGAATAGAGTCCATAAGCTATAGCTGGCGAGTGGCGTATAATCAAAAATTCAAAGGGAAGAGAAAATGAACGATACCGATCAATATATTTTGAATGCCATCAAGGTTCAGGTTTGGGGCGGGTTTGATACTCCTGAAGATGTTCAAGATTTGATTTCTGATTTACTAGAAGACGGTGCTGATGAGAGCATGCTTCGAGATTCTGTCGATATTGAGTTTAGAGAAAAGTACGAGGCTGAAAAATATTGGCCCAATGTGACTGATTTCGATAAATTGAACCAAGTCTTTCAAGCCCTTAATGCTAACGGTATTCTGTGTTTGCATAATGCAGGGTATACAATGTCTGATGGGCATGAGGATGCACATATTGCATTAAGCAAACATACGAATGGTCAGTTTTTCGGTTATGGTTTTTACCATGGACAAGATCTTGAGCGCGCTGTTATGGGTGAGGGGTTAATACTTGCTTACGATCATATCGCTGGAGACGTACCTGATAAAATCAAAGTTGCTACGAGGATTAAACAAGCGCTAGAGCAAGCAGGATTCTTCATAGAGTGGGATGGGACCGTTGAAAGCAGAATTCTTTTACCAAATTTTGATTGGAAACATCGCTCTGCAATAGAGTCAAGATGATTACCATTGTTGTGATTGTATATGCCTACTTATTTAGAAAAATTATTGATATTAAATAATATATATCATTAGCATAAAAAAGCAGACACCCTAGGTATCTGCTTTTCTATTGTTACAAAGCGGCTTCTAAATGACACTTCAAACAACCATTAGCCCTGAGGTTTAATCAAGTACTTTTCACCAGTCGCTTGTTTGCCATAAGCAGCGATTGATTTTAATTGCAGCGCTTCTTCTAGCGTGACTTCATGTGTATAGCTGCTCGAAAATGTAGTAGTGATTTCTTCTGCCACACGCTTACGCATTGACTTAACCGTTTCACTACCCAGTTTACCAAGTGCATTGAATAATAAGAATCCATTCACGCCCCACGCAAAACCAAAGTTACGGTTTAGCGTGATCGGGCCACGATCTAAGGCACCATAAATATAGGCTTGTTTAAAGGTATCTGAGCCATAGACGCTGTATTCTTCCACATCACGAGTGATGGCTGCTTCCATACAGTTTAGAATATCGCTAGATAGCTTGCCGCCGCCCACAGGGTCGAATGAAATGGTTGCACCCGTTTCGATAATCGCTGCGGTTAAATCCTTGGTAAACGTTTCACTGCTTGAGTTCACCACATATTTTGCGCCCATATCGCGCAGTAGCTTTTCTTGTGACTCTTTGCGTACGATATTGATCAGATCAATCCCATCCGCCATACAGATACGGTTGAGCATTTGCCCGAGGCTAGACGCCGCTGCCGCATGAATAATGGCTTTGTGACCTTCAGCGCGCATGGTTTCGACCATTGCCAGTGAGGTGAGCGGATTGACAAAAGACGATGCCGCCTCGGTCGCTGTGGTGCCGTCTTGCATCTCTATACAGCTTCTCACGTTTACGCAGTGGTACTGACGATACGTCCCGCCGCCGATTACCGCGACCATTTTACCCATCAAGGCTTGCGCGGCTTCTGAGGAGCCTGCGGCGATGACCGTGCCTGCGCCTTCGTTACCGACAGGGGTGTCTTTATTGACGCGTGTTTTTAGCGCGGGCATGAACTTGGCAGGGACGTCAGCGGTAATCACAGGATTGTCATCGGTGCCTGACTGGGTGGCAGTGGACATATCCGCAGCGCTAAACATGACGCCAAAATCAGACGGGTTCAATGGCATGGCTTCCATGCGTACGACCACTTCATCGGCGTTTGGCTCTGGCATGTCGATGTCTTTTAACGAGAGGGTTAAGGTGTTGTCATCACTGATGGTAGATACCAGTTGTTTGTTTTTATCAGTCATTATTTTACTCCTGCCCATGATAGGGGGCGTTATGATTGTTATGGGTTTTGATGGTATGTGGCGAGTTGAAAGTGATTATTTAGGCTGGTTTGCCTGTATTTGCTTTTGGACATGTTGCATAAATTCGGCCATATTGGCTAAGCGATCGGCTTCTATCTGCTGGGCGATGTCAGATGCCTTCATCACCTTGTCCCATTCTTTCATACCCGGTATTTCTGCCAGTACATCCCAGTCAAGCTGCGTGACAGCTGCCGCCTTGATGACGAGGTTGACATAATGCATATAGATATCAGCCATGGTAAATGTCTCGCCTGCGATCCAAGGGGAGAACTGGCACAACTGGTTTAAGGCGTTAATACCGCGAGTGAGCACTTGACGTGCTTCTTCTTTGACCATTTCAGGCGCGTTAGTATTTGAGAACATATAAGGAAGCAAGCGGCGGCTGGGCAATTCAAAATACAGTTCGGCTATCTTCATGATCTGGCGGACAAAGGCGCGCTCTGTTATGGAGGTGGGATAAAGCGGGATATCAGGGTAGCGCTCTTCGATAAAGTCGCAAATGACGCTAGATTCTGCGAATGTCACCCCGTCATCCGTGGTGATCGCTGGTACTTTGCCCATTGGACTGACCGTCAGTAACTTATCGCTACCTGCGAAGATAAGGTTTTCTTCAAAGGGTATTTGTTTATACAACAAGGCATGCTTGATGATGTTGTAGTAGTTGCTTGCTGCAAAGCCGTGCAAAGTAATCATAAATTATTCTTCCGTTATCCATGTGGGTGTTATTTTTAGTGTGATGTTTAAGTCAAACCCATTATTACTGTTTTTAATAGGGTGATATATAGCGCAAATCGTGAATCACTATTGCTTTTAAGACAATAATAACGTCAAAATAGCCAACACGTGATAGCACTAGGACGTGATAGCAAATAGTCATCATCGACGAAAATATAATGGAGATAAAGATTGGATCAACTACGGGCCATACGATATTTCAGTAAAGTTGTTGAGACAGGCAGTTTTACCAAAGCGGCGAAGGTATTTGGTGTGCCGCCATCCTCATTATCCAGACGCGTATCCGATTTAGAAAAGAGTCTGGGTGCAACCTTATTAAAGCGTTCAACGCGCATGGTCAAATTGACAGAAGTGGGGCAGGTCTATTATGACGATGTGCAGCATATACTGAATCAGCTTGAGCAAAGCAAAGAGACGATTCGCAGTTACCAAACCACACCGATGGGGCGTCTGCGCATCAGCTCGATGGTGGGCTTTGGTGAAAAAATACTGCTGCCGTTACTGGATGAGTTTAGTGCGTTGTATCCGCAAATCGTGCTCGATGTCAGTTTGAGTGATGAGCTGTCAACACTGGGGCGTGACGATGTCGATATTGCGATTCGTGGTGGCTACGCGCCAAACGAGCGGGTACTTGCAATAAGGCTCATGGATAATGAATTTATTCCAGTGGCGTCCTTAAGCTACTTGGAAAAATATGGCGTACCTGACCATGTCATGGCATTAAAGGAACATCGGGGGCTTTATTTTAAAGCGCCATCAGGGCGAACCCCTTGGTTATGCTATGTGGATGAGCAATGGCATGATGTCTCAGGGTCCGTGGTCGCGATCTCAAACAACGGGCCGTGGTTGGCACAAAGAGCCTGTGCGGGCGACGGTATTTTAATGTCTACGCGCTGGGCGTTGGCGTCCTACCTTGAGTCAGGAGCGTTACAAGAGCTGACGTTTGAGCATGAGCTGGCAGTCACTCAGCATGCGGACATGGCGATTTATCTGCTGTATCAAAAACAGCGATATTTGGTACCCAAGGTAAAGGCGGCGGTCGATTTTTTGGTAGAAAGGATAAAAGAAAAGTAGCAGGTGTGAATGAGTAGCTTAAATAAAAATATGATAATTGATTTATATATGCTAAATATTTTGCTTGTCTAACCCGGAAGGGTAAGCGCTAAGATGATCTGGTTCTTAAAGAATAGGGTGTTATGACTATAACAGGGACAAGAAATAGTTTGCCCCTGTTATGTAAAGTTATGCGTCAGCGCCGCCTAGAATTTTGTCTAGTTGCATTTCTGTCAAAACACGATCTTGAACAGGTTGTTTCGCCGCGTTAATCTCATCAACACCCCAAACTAAGCCAACAGGTGTGCGTGTTGGGCGTTTACCAGCAGGCATGTCTGCTAGGGCCAAATAAGCATCTACGACCATTTGTGGATCAGGTGCTTGATCGCTCTGCATAAATTTACCGAACTCTTCGAACATAACGGCAGGGATATTTGCCAATTCGCCATAGCTGTCCAGTATGTCTGTACGTGATGGTTGTTGTCCTGATGCGCTTAAACCTGTTGGGAAGGGGCCTGGTTGTACAATGGCAACATCGATGCCAAATGATGCTACTTCGTAGCGCAAACCTTGAAGGTAGCCTTCCAAAGCATGTTTTGTCGCGGCATAAGTTGAGAAGTATGGTGCTGAAATTTGACCAACCATGGATGAGGTATTGATGATCAGGCCGGACTTAGCTTCACGCATAGTAGGCAAAACTGCCAGAATAGTACGCATAGCGCCATAGTAGTTGGTTTCCATCTGCTCGCGAGCTTGATCAATGCTAAAGGCTTCAGTAATGCCAAGGTACATTACGCCAGCATTGTTTAGCAAAACATCAATTTTTCCTGCTTTATCTAGTATGCTTGCAATGGCGGTTTTGACAGAATCGTCATTGGTGACATCCATATCAACAACATGGATGGAATCGCTATACGCTTCTAGTTCTGTTTTAACGATAGCGTTTTTCCCTTCTGGGCCACGCATGGTGGCGAACACCTGATAGCCTTTATCAGCAAAATCTTTTACTGACTTTTGGCCAAAGCCACTGCTGCTACCTGTGACAACTATGCTTTTCTTTGTATCGCTCATTTTTCTTTCCTATTCGGTTTGCTAATTAAATACCAGTCGGTATAATAAGCGTAAAAGAATAGCGTGTCAAATTAAAATACTAGGTGGTATTAAAATGAGTTTAGATCCAATTAAGTCTCCAAGGGGGCGACCAAAGACCCTAGATCGTGATCATGTTCTAGAAGTAGCAATGAATTCCTATTGGAAAGAGGGTATAGGTAATTTGTCTCTTAATGAAATCTGTAGGAGATGTGATATCTCGAAGCCAGGTCTTTATCGTGAGTTTTCAAACGAAGATGGGCTGATGAAAGCTGTCATTCTTAAGTATCACCAAGAGGTGCTAAGCCCTGTTCAACACATGTTAAGCGGTGACGCTCCGTTTCGAGAGACGCTTGGTAATCTAGTATCATTTGCCACTTCAGTAGATGATAGTGAAGGGGCCCCAAAGGGATGTTTGTTGATAAAAATATGTGAAGCGCAGATGCATTTAGGTGAAGCAACACGAGCACAAATTGATTTGATTCAAGATCAAGCACTAGCAGCTTACAAGCAGTGGGTAGAGCATGCAAAGGCCAAAGGTGAGTTTTCTGCAGACATGTCATCTGAATTTGCCGCGACTTATATCGATGCTCAGCTAAGTAATGCTTCATCGCAGCTCGCTCGTGGTATAGATCCTGAAACGGTTAGGAAGCTACTGTTAGTCGCTTTTTCTATGCTGGGATGAATATGCCAGTCAGTTTATTGTTTCTGCACAAATAAGGCGTTTGCTTATTTAGGTAAAAGAGCGCTGTGGTTCTCCGTTATCGATGCCGAATGGCCGGTTTTATATCGAGCATTTTCACAATGGCTAGCGCCAGATAACTTTGATGAGGTCGGCAAGCAGCGAGCCCGACTGAGCGAGTTAATTCAAAAAGCTCTTCGACAACAGCTGTGAAGAGCGGCATCCATATACAGCCAAGACCACCTAACAAATGACTGCAGTGCGAATGCTGCAAATTGAGCTTTTATTTCACGTCATAATTTCTGGTTTTTCAGCATAAACTGACAATCACTCAGAATAATGACATGGCCGTCTATTTACTATATCAAAAACAGCGCTATTTGGTACCCAAGGTAAAGGCAGCGGTGGATTTTTTGGTAGAAAAAATAAAAGAAGCGTAGGGGTATCTGTTTAAATAAATAGCCTAAGCAAAAAATCGCAATCAATTCATATGGAATAACCCTTCTACTAAATAAAAGACACAAACATTTTAGAATTTTGTTGACTTTTTATCTCAAAAATACCTATGCTTCTCCCTTATTAAAAAAGACAAAAACAAGCGCCAACGACAATATTGCAAAAATATTCATCAGCCAAATGAGGTAGAGGTGCTACAAATGCCATCAACATTAAGCCGCTTGAAACATCTGGGTCTTGCGTTATCGGTATTTTATCTACTCTATAACTTGACGACGGTTTATAGCGCATCTTTGTACAGTATTGCGCCCGCAAGCGTGCACAATCTCGCCACGCCATTTGATAGCGTGATACCTTTTGTTGCTGGCATGATCGTGCCCTATAGCTGGTCGTTGATTCTATTTGTGGTGAGTTTTTTTTTGGTACGCACATCCACGCAGTTGTCTTTATTAACCTATCGACTTATTTTGGCGACGATTTTTGCCTGTTTGATTTTTTATTTATATCCTGCTCGGTTTTCATTTGATCGTCTGATACCGAACAATTGGACGCAGTTTGGCTATCGGTTTTTACAGTTGGTCGATAAGCCGTTTAATCAGTTGCCCTCGCTGCATGTCAGTTATGCGATCTTGCTTGGCGTGTCCCTATGGGATGTCGCCGCATCCAAAACACAATGGGCAATTGTGGCCTATCGAATATTGCTTGTTAGTATATGCACCTTGATTGCCCTTTCAACGGTATTGACCTACCAGCATCATGTGCTGGATGTATTCGGCGGTGCGGTATTGGCAGTGGTCGTACTGGTGCTTGCACATAAAGTCAAGAATGGCCTCGTTATCAAGCAGTTGACAGTGGGCGCGACTGGGTTTTTATTGATCGCTATTGCAGGGTTTTATCTTGCGCAAGTTTATACGCCGTCATTTGACTGGGTGGAACCCTTTGCCATTATCATTGCGCTATATTGGCTGGTCAGTTTCACCTTATTGGCCTGTGCCTATCAACAGACTACCACCATGCAGCGTCTATACGGGTTTGATAAAACCAGTAGCGGACGGTTAACCGTAGTCACTTGGATCAAATTTGCACCAATCATCATTATTTATAACGCGATGTCTTTATTGGGTCAGTGGTATTTTAGCGTCAGTAAGCAAGGACAAAAGCGTCTACTCACACCTTATGCTGTCCATAATAGGCTTCACGTCGTGGCATCATCTCGATTGACACGGGTAGGAGTCAAGAGGCAGCTAACGTATTGGTTATCTGGCAGTAATGCATCAGAGGGGGCGCAAGCGTTGGCAAAATATCAGCAATCCGTAAGCTATCGGATTGTGGTTATTGATGTCGCTGCTGAAATATCGAGCCATAGGTATCAGCTTGAGCTGGCGGCAAAAGACCTCACGGATGAGCCCGTTCATTATTTCTATTTGCCCTTATTGGATTTACAGCCATTGGATGCGGTATTGGTCACAGAGTATATTGATTTGTTTGAGCGAGTAAATGCGCTGGTAAGACCCGCCAACCATGAGCGTCAAATAGAGCGTGATCGAGCGGGTCAACTAGAGAGTCGTCCCATCACGCTTATTAATTTCCATTGTGTCATGGGATTGTCACGCAGTATCGGCGTGCAGGTCTTATATTTGCTATATTGTGGTGAGCTGACTGTCGATACTTATCAAAATTGGCTTAAGCAGCATTATCCGCACGCGCATCTCAAAGACACGTATTTGCCATTGTCATTAGCCAAGGCTGTGGCCAATCATAACGCGATAGCATAGGCAGCAGACGCGCCGCAATGTCTTGTTTCAAGACAATGCTGGGTGACAAAATACCGCAAGGTTTGCTACCATGACTGCTTTCAACTGACATCACACTAACATCACCTAGGTATCTTGATTATGGCCAAAAATGCCTTACAGGCTCAATTGTTAAAAGCTGGCTTGGTAGACGATAAAAAAGCCAAGAAAATAAGCAAACAATCGCAGCATGCCAAACGTACTGGTACGGCAGAAGACGCGGAAGTCAAAAAAGCCGTTGCAGAAGCGCAGGCCAAAAAACAAGAAAAAGACCAAAAGCTCAATCAAGAAAGACAGCATGCCCTTGAGCAAAAAATGCTGCATGCCAACATCATTCAAATGATCAAGCAGCATCAACTTACCGAGACTGAAGGTGAGGTTGTTTATCAGTTTGTTGATGGTTCAAAAATCAAAAAACTGGCCATTACCCAAAAGTTATACGATCAAATCGTGGCAGGCCATGTGGTCATTGCGCGCAATGACGCCAGCTATGCCTTGTTGCCGCGTCCGCTGGCTGATCGCATCAATGCCAAGCTTGAAGGATTTATCGTCGTGTCTAACGACAAGGCCACAGATGAAGTGGAAGAAGACGATCCTTACGCTGCTTATGTGATTCCTGATGATTTGATGTGGTAAAAGACTTAGTTAACACGACAGACAGCACCCATCATGGCCTTACGCTATGGTGGGTTTTTTATGGCGTATATTTTTTAATCTGTCATTGACGACTTTTACGCTTGTTACACTGTCCAAAATCAGATCATGATGGATATCAATGACTTATCAAAACGGGGTTAGTCTGGTTACCTTTGCTTAACAACTGTACACGCGGCTATCGTTGACAACCCAACTTTAATCTAGGCATTATATTACGGAGTGACCCTCACTAATGACCAGTCATTAAAGATAACGATCACAATAGATAGAAAGCAACTCAAAAAAACGCTTAAAGGAGCATGATATGAAAGCCGCACGTTTTTATGACAAAGGTGACATCCGTATTGAAGACATTTCAGAGCCTACCGTCGAGCCGGGTACGGTCGGTATCGATGTAGCATGGTGCGGCATTTGCGGCACGGATTTGCACGAGTTTATGGAAGGGCCTATTTTTATTCCGCCTTGTGGTCACCCGCACCCCATCTCAGGAGAGTCAGCGCCTATTACTATGGGACATGAGTTCTCAGGGGTGGTTTATGAAGTGGGCGACGGCGTTGATGATATCGAAGTTGGCCAGCATGTGGTGGTTGAGCCGTATATCATCGCCGATGATGTCTCTACCGCAGAAGGGGAGAACTATCATTTATCAGAAAATATGAACTTTATTGGTCTAGGCGGACGTGGCGGCGGCCTGTCTGAGAAAATCGCGGTCAAACGCCGCTGGGTACACCCGATCTCAAACGACATTCCATTGGATCAGGCGGCGCTTATCGAACCGTTATCGGTCGGTTATCATGCCTTTGTGCGTAGTGGCGCCAAAGAAGGCGATGTGGCATTGGTCGGCGGCGGCGGCCCTATCGGTCTGTTATTATCATCAGTCTTAAAAGCCAAAGGTCTGACGGTTATCCTGACCGAGCTGAGCGCCAAGCGTAAAGAAAAAGCCGAAAATAGCGGTGTGGCTGACTATGTCTTGGATCCGACTGAAGTGGATCTCAAAGAAGAGGTGATGAAAATCACTGACGATCGCGGCGTGGACGTAGCGTTTGAATGTACCAGTGTCAATGCGGTACTGGACTCACTCGTTGAGCTGACTAAGCCTGCTGGCGTGGTGGTGATTGTCTCGATTTGGAGCCATCCTGCAAAAATCAGCGTGCATAGCGTGGTGATGAAAGAGTTGGATATTCGCGGTACTATTGGCTATGTCAACAATCACAAAGACACCATCAAGCTGGTTGAAGACGGACTGGTCAATCTTGAGCCATTTATTACCCAGCGTATCGAGCTCAATGAGCTGATTTCAGAAGGGTTTGAGCGACTGATTCACAACAACGAATCAGCGGTGAAAATCATTGTGAATCCCAACTTGTAATCGCTATATGGGCATACCATGAGCTTGGTAGCCAAGGTCAGTTGGAAAAATAAAAAAGCGCTATCTATACGGATAGCGCTTTTTTATGACTTTTTAAATGGACAGGTGATAAACCTAAAAGGTAATCTGGATTTTATAATTTACCGTTTAAATATTGGATCTCGCCATAACCAAAACTCCAATCGACATCGGTATTGGTCATAAAGGAGATAAACAAATCTTTTGGGTCTAAATCACATTTTGTCTGAAGTCGGTCTGCCATGAGCTTACAGTATTTCTCTTTCATGGTGGTTTCGCGCGGACTGGTAAACACTTGCACGACGATGGCAGCTTCTGTGCGCTCAAAGCCCAAGCCAGTATCCAGCAAAATCATGCGCCCAGGTTTGTGCTCGGTAACAATTTGATAGCGGTCGCGCTCAGGCACTTCAAGCGCATCTACAGCACACTCTTGCGCTGTATCCAATAATGTTTTTAGCTCGTCGTCACTACGGCCTTCTGTCATATCTATGCGTACTAATGGCATGTTCTTATCTTGATATGATTATAATTATGACCAGTCATCGGCGCTAAGTTCTAGGCTTTAAGTGTGCGCGTATATCGATGACGACCATGAATATAATCATCGATAGCACCTATGCCGTCAGTAAGATTATCGTAACTATATGGTACTATTCATGAAAGTGCGCTCAGTCAAATGCCGTAATAAAACGTTTCGGCTTGAGGTATTTGTTAAATAAAAGCGGCTAAAAAAGTTATCGCTGAGACGCATTTTTTGATATCACCATGCCTGCTGCTGGTGCCGCAAAATTTTTGGCAGCCACCACGCAAAATAGCGCGCCCATCGTACTGACAACCATGCCCATGTCTACCGCTTCATGCAGTAACAATGCTGCCAGTATCAGCCCCAAAAACGGCTGTAACAGTTGCAGCTGACCCACAGCCGCAATACCGCCTAAGGCCAGCCCGCGATACCAAAAAACAAACCCGATAAACATGCTAAAAAATGACACATAAAGTAGGCCAAGCCATGCTGCCGTACTCGTGTTCAATATGGTTTTAGGCACGGCAAAATACGCGATAGGTAGCATCAGTGGTAGTGATAGTACCAATGCCCAACTGATGACTTGCCAGCCGCCCAGCGTTCGTGACAGCCGTGCGCCTTCTGCATAACCAATGGCACACATAATGACCGCACCCAGCATCCACAGCGCCCCCAGAACCGACACCTGATCACTGTGTACCGCTGCATAGCCTGCAATACATAATCCGCCAAGCAAAGCAAATAGCCAAAAAAAGACAGATGGACGCTCACCGCCGCGCAGTACCGCAAACATTGCGGTAAATAGCGGCAATACGCCCAAAAATACAATGGCTTGTGCAGAGGTAATATACAGCAATGCTTGTGCACTCAGTAGTGGAAAGCCAACCACCACGCCAAGTGCGACCACGATCAGTGCAGGCAGATTGGCTTTGGTGGGTCGCCGCTGTTTGCACAGCAGCAATATAGCACCGCCAAGCAGGGCGGCAAGCGTGGCTCGTATGGCGGTCAAAAACACAGGGTCAAAGCCCATAACGGCAAGTTTGGTCGCGGGTAGCGAACCTGCAAAAATAGCTACCCCCATAATGCCGCTAATCCAGCCTTGAGTGGTCGTTGCCTGTTTTACTTGCGCTGTTTTTATCATTATTATTCTGCCTTGTCAGTGGGGTGTCAGCTGAGCTTTATGCCGCTTGTCTGTCAGACCATTACAACAAAAGCAGACCATGCCCACCACGTACAGTCCAGTACAATAAATCCGAACTGTTTGGTCAGTTGTACCCATACAGTTTTAGATATTTTTGTCTGATAAACGACTATATAGGTTTGAATCAGCACCGCTTTGATGCGATGATTTGTAAGGCGCATTGCCACGATAATTGAATAGCGCTCATCAATAGAGCGATCAGTATAGACAGAAAGAATAATAAGGATAAACCCCTGATGAGTCATCAAATGACCCGCATTGAGATGGTTATGGCTGATGTCAAAGCCAAAATTGCTACAGTCACTTATGCTTCAGGTAGCCGCTTGCCCTCCGTGCGTGCGGCGGCATCGAGCATGGGATTCTCGCCGTCGACCATCGTGACCGCCTATGAGCGATTAGAAGCTGAGGGCGTGATTTATGCGCGTGCAGGATCAGGGTTTTATGTCGCTGAAGTCTCAAAACCGCACATTTTGGCGACTGTAAGGCCGAACTTGGATCGCGAGGTCGATCCGCTGTGGGTCTCGCGTCAGTCACTTGAGACGCCAAATGATGCCTTAAAACCAGGCTGTGGCTGGCTACCAGCAGATTGGCTTTATGAAGCAGGCATACGCAGAGGGCTACGCCGTGTGGCTCGCGGTGATGTGACGATGATTAGTGATTACGCGACGCCGCTTGGCTTGCCTGCGCTGCGTCAGCTGTTGGTACGGCGAATGGTAGGTTTGGGTATTGATGCCAAACCTGCACAGGTGATGCTGACCGAGTCGGGTACGCAGGCGATTGATTTGATTTGCCGTTTACTGCTCAGCGCAGGTGATACCGTCTTTGTTGATGATCCTTGTTATTTTAACTTTCATGCGCTGTTACGCGCGCATCAGGTAACAGTAGTCGGCGTGCCTTTCAACCAAGATGGCCCTGATACGGCTGTTTTTGAGCAATTGTTACACATACATCAGCCGCGCCTATATATCACCAATGCTGCGATACACAATCCGACAGGTGCCACGCTGACACCCGCTAGCGCCTATCGGGTGCTGCAATTGGCGCAAGCGGCTGGCACGTATATCATTGAAGATGATATTTTTGCAGACTTTGAAATCACGCCTGCACCGAGATTGGCCGCGTTAGATGGTTTGTCGTCGGTATTTTATATCGGTAGCTTTTCAAAAACGCTTTCAGCTTCATTGCGCTGCGGTTATATTGCCGCGCCTCCGGACTATATCGAGCCGTTACTCAATTTAAAAATCGCCACAGGCTTTGGTGGTGGTCAGCTGGCGGCGGCAGTAATGCTGTCTGCGCTGAGTGACAGCGGCTATCACAAGCACATGAACACACTATATCATCGTCTGGCTCTGATGCGCGCGCAGGTGATTCGGCGTTTGGCAGCCGTTGGCATCACGCCGTGGCTGGTGCCGCAAGCAGGGATGTTTCTTTGGTGCCGTCTGCCTGAGGGTCAAAGCGCCTCATTACTGGCCAATCACTGCATGACACGCGGTGTTGTGCTTGCCCCTGGCAGTGTCTTTAGTCAAGCAGACGACGCTGATAACTTTATGCGCTTTAATGTCGCACAGTCGACTGATCCGCGCATCTTTGAGGTATTGGGGCAAGCACTGGCTGTGGAGGGGTTAGGTGGAGAGATTTAATAACAGAATTTTATATAATAGATTTTAGTTATAATCTGCTTTACACTGTTTTAACGGTCTTTGTCTAAATAATCGATTTTTATACATTTGAATGAATTTGGTGACATTATGCCTGAAGAATTACTTGAAGCTTTAGATGGCTATAAAAAAGGTTTGGTGCCATCACCATTCGGTAAGGCGCAATATACCCTTTTAGGGTCTCCAGCCTCCGTACAATCAAAGAAAGTAGTTCGTGATGCTTATCTGAAATCTATTAGAGATCAACTGAAAGATTTAAAGTACTTATTAACTGGTGAGATTTTACTTGACGTAACTTGGCTAGTTTCAGCTAAGCATAGATACGAAACAGACGCGAAATCAGATATTGATAATTGTATAAAACCAATAATAGATGCTTTTACAGGGCCTGAAGGTTTATTCATTGATGACTGTCAATTAAAAGGTTTGTATATTTGTTGGAGACATATTGATTCAGGTGATGAGCGACTTGTTTTTGATTTTGAATTTCAAAGCGACCAATATTCTGCTAAAGAAGAGTTGGGTTTTGTGCAACTAGATGGAGGCCTATGTTCTCCTATAAATTTAGATTGGCCTCTAGGTGCTAGAATCTTTTGGTCTAAAGCCCTTCAGGGTGGGCTTCTAGCTAAAGATGCACTAGAAGCTATGGATGTTCCTTATCTGTCTGTTTCTGGATTCTTGGCTGGTAACCAGCCGTTTCATCGTTCAAGAGTGAATCAGTTCCGAATTTTATCGCTTTCTGAGTTTTCTGATCGAAATATTAAAAGGTTGAAATAATTCTTTTGAGAAAGAAAGTATATAAATCCTATCATGAGGCCAACTTTATTAGGCGATAATTTGTAAACTCAAATTAGAACTCTACCCAAGCAGCGGAAACTGATACAGATAAGCATAAATCAACGTCGCTACAAACACTATGATGACGCCCAGCCATACCAATGAGATTTGCCCTTTTGACCACGACACGCGCCAATTGATTTTACCTCTCGCGGTCAGCCATTCGGTCACGCTAATCGCAATGATAAGCCACAAAGACCCCACCAAAAACCCGCCCAGCACATCACTCAGATAGTGCTCGTTTAGCACGATTCGGCTCAATCCTATGAGCAAGCATAGTAACAGCGCAAGCGACAATAAGCGTACTTGACGAATAAAATGCGTGCTAAAGCGAATCGCCAAATAAGCGAGAAAGCCATAGAGCGCGATGCTAATGGTGGCATGACCACTTGGAAACGAGTAGGTATGCTCATGCAACAAAATATCAATCGGGCGGGCGCGTTGAAACACCATCTTATTGAAAAAGGTAAAGGCCGTGCTACCGATGGTTGAGATCAATAGACCGATGATGACGTAAGGCTGGCGCACCAGCAAACATAAGACAGTAGTTAGTAAGATGATTAAACAAGTGACGGGGGTAGAGCCCAAGCTGGTAATTAAGATAAAAAAATCTATAACGCCAGACTCGCGCAGCACACTCATATGCTGCGATACAAACAAATCAGTGGTCACAATAGAGTCGGCTTCGACCACATCCTCAACCAAGCCTGCAAACACCGCCAAAATATATACATTTAAAAGGGTCAATACGGTGAGTATCAACCCAGAAAAATGCCCACGGGCAAAGCGCTTAGTGATAAATCCAAACGTGGCTGGGTATTTGTTTTGTAGACGTTGCATCACGGACAGGCGGGCGATATGTCCGCGCAGCCATAGCTCACCGCGAGAGACCAAGCTGAGCGTGCGCTTACCATAATGTATCAACACATATTGCAGCACCCACAAAACAATAACGATCAATAATAGCGCCGTCGCTAAGCCAAATAACTGCTGGTTTTCTTGAATAAGTGCGATCATAAACAGAGCATACCTTTCTGTGCGCTATACAAATAGAGAAATATAGGTCGGTTGGCGAAGACCAACGAGGAAACGGCTGTCACTGTAGCAGACCTTACGTCTATCGCTGTCTGATTTTCTTTAAGATGTGTCATTATTTGAGCATTTCGCAGCATTTATGACTGTCTTTATGTAAATATACAAACAATATGTGCGCTACAAGCAGAAAATATATCGTGACAAATGATCACCACGGCCGCGATATTTAAAAACTATTAACAGCCATTCTATTTTTTACCGCAATTTAAAAATAATGAGATGTCCTGGTTTGCTTATATCTAAAGAGGACTTTTTGTAATCATTAGCAGCATAATTAATAACACCAATTTAAACTGTGCTAGGATATTTTGATAAACAATAGCTTGCTTTTTTCTTGATTTAGAATCTTCTAATTTATGATTTCCACAAACAAGTGGCGCATTGTCCAATATAGAAGCAAGCGAGGTGTTTATACAAATAAATAAAAATGCTCAAGACAAATAAAAAAGTAACTAAAGGAATAGTGTCAATATGAATATCAATTTTGATGATCTAGAAAAGCTCATAAAAATAGCAGAAAACGCTGACATACAATCGCTAGAGGTCACCGACGGTGACGCGCGTATCGCTATTGTGTGTCACTCTGCTGAGCAACATACAAGCCAATCGTCTTCCAGCACTACCAGTACTGTCAGCAGCGCACCCAATAAAAAACAGGCCACGCTTGCATCTAGTCATAATAATAAACATGAAAATGATACCAGTGATCGGGCAAATGAGACTGAAGAGACAGTAAACACGGCGCAAAAAAATGACATATCAGCGCCGATGTTGGGCACGTTTTATCGGCGTTCTGAGCCTGACGCTGATGAGTTTGTCAGCATAGGCGATCAGGTCGAAGTCGGGCAGACACTTTGTATCATTGAAGCCATGAAAATGATGCATGAGGTAAAAGCGGAGACGGCGTGCGTGATTAAAGACATTCTGATTGAAGAAGGGGATATCGTCGAATACGGTCAGGCTTTGTTCGTCATTGAACCTGCAAGCTAGTCTAGAAACTAACTAGCAGTGGTTTAATAAATATCTGATTTCTCTTTTTTAGGAAAATATATGTTCTCCAAAATATTAATCGCTAACCGTGGCGAGATTGCGTTACGTATCATTCGGGCTTGCAAACAGTTAGGTATTAGATCAGTCATCGTGTATTCAGAAGCAGATAAAGACTCACTGCCGGTACGTTTGGCGGATGAAAAGATCTGCATCGGCCCTGCCAATGCCGCAAAAAGCTATCTAAACCAAAGAGCGATTGTCTCAGCGGCCAAAATGACACAGGCAGAGGCCATTCACCCCGGCTATGGGTTTTTGTCAGAAAATGCAGATTTTGCGGCATTGGTGGAAGCCTCCGGTATTTGCTTCATTGGCCCAACGGCTGACAACATAAGCACCATGGGCGACAAGGTCGCAGCCAAAGCACAAATGCATGCGGCTGGTGTCCCTTGCGTACCCGGTTCTGAGGGCGCGCTGCCAACCGACTCCGATGCGGTCATACAGATTGCCGCCGATGTTGGCTATCCAGTCATTATCAAAGCCGCAAGCGGTGGCGGTGGTCGCGGGATGCGTGTCGTTGAAAAAGAAGCCGATCTGCTATCTGCCATCTCCTTGACCCAAACCGAAGCCAAAGCCAACTTTGGCAGCGCCGTGGTCTATCTCGAAAAATACCTACAACATCCGCGCCATATTGAAATACAAGTACTGTCTGATACCCATGGTCATGCCATCTATCTGGGTGAGCGTGACTGCTCAATGCAACGCCGCCATCAAAAGGTCATTGAAGAAGCACCTGCACCTGGGATTACCGACGAGCAACGGCAGCAGATAGGCGAGGCGTGTGCCACGGCGTGCCAGCAGATGGGTTATAGAGGGGCGGGGACGTTTGAGTTTTTGTACGAAAATGGCGAATTTTTCTTTATTGAGATGAATACGCGGGTGCAAGTGGAGCATACCATCACTGAGATGGTGACAGGCGTCGACATCGTGCGTGAGCAAATACGCATTGCCGCAGGGTTGCCGCTCGCGTACCAGCAGCAAGACATCACCATCAGTGGTCATGCTTTTGAGTGCCGCATCAATGCGGAAAACCCAAAGACCTTTTTACCCAATGCAGGCCACATCAACTATTGTCATTTGCCTGCAGGTTTTGGTGTCAGAGTAGACAGTCATATCGAGTCCAACTACACCGTACCGCCTACTTATGACAGTTTGATTGCCAAAATATGTGTACAGGATGAGTCGCGCGCGCAAGCAATTACCAAGATGCAAGGGGTATTATCAGAAGCGCAGATCACAGGTATTGATACCAATATTGATCTGCATCAGCGTCTGTTTGCCGATAAAGGGTTCTGTGAGGGTCAAATGAGTATCCATTACTTAGAAAAATGGATCAAAGAAAATATATAAAACAGCTGTCCATAGCACGTTATCAAGATGATGATAACGAGTACATCGTATAAAAATAACGGAGCGTACAAGGATGACCCTACAATGGCAAATCGGCAGTGAAACCAACCTTGTGTTGTTTTTCCCCAAGCCTATCAGCTTAGACAAACAGAAAAAGTGCTGGGCGCTGGCGGATATTATTGAAACCATGCCTGAGGTGTTAGAAGTCATTATCGGTATGAATACGCTTAGCGTGTTTAGTCACCCGCTAGCATGGGATGAGTTTAAAGCGCTACAAAACAAGCTGACCGCCCTGCTTGAGGAGATACCTGAAAAAACCATCGATGGTAAGCATATCGAGATACCCGTACATTATGGCGGCAAATATGGCCCTGATTTAGCAGCGATGGCAGCGTCGCTTGAGATGTCTATTGACGCTGTGGTCGATCTGCACACCAGTGCCATTTATACCGTTTATTTTATTGGTTTTCAGCCCGGCTTTCCTTATCTTGGTGGTCTCTCTCAGTCTCTGCATTTTCCAAGGCATACTACCCCAAGGACACAAGTCCCTGCAGGGTCGGTCGGTATTGGTGGCGAGCAAACAGGCATTTATCCTTTTGCCTCTCCAGGCGGCTGGCAATTATTGGGTCAGACAGACACCGATTTATTTGACTTGACCAAAGATTCGCCAACGTTGCTGAGTGCAGGTGATACCTTGTGCTTTACCGCAATAGATATCCATGAATAAAACAAGACCCTGTAAAAAATGAGTCAATAGGTGGCAGCAATGAAGATTTTAACGACCAATGGTATGGCCAGTATTCAGGATCTAGGACGTTTTGGTTATCGCAGTATGGGCGTGGGTAGAAGTGGCGCAATGGATCACTGGGCGCTGCAAGCAGGTAATGCTTTGCTAAAAAATGCGCGTGCCGAGCCGGCAATTGAGCTGGCGATGGGGGAGTTGACCATACAGTTTGAAGAAGACGTCAGCTTTTGTCTCACAGGCGCGCTTTATGAGGCATATTTGGATAACAAGCGTATACCCAGTTATTGGCGCATCAATGCAAAAGCGGGGCAAACCCTCAAGCTACTACGTCCGATAGAAGGCATGTATGCCTATTTTTGCGTGCATGGTGGATTTGATATTGAGTCTATATTGCAATCGGGTAGTACCAATTTAAAAGCTGGTTTTGGCGGCTTTAACGGTAGGTACTTACAAGTGGAGGACAGGTTAAAGGTAAAAGCACCGTCAAGCTTGTCCATCATCGGTGTGGCTCCTCTTGCACCAACCAATACTATTCGTGTGATTAAAAGTAGCGAGTATGACTGCTTTACACCAGCTGCGCAGACGGCTTTTGTCTCCCAGCCGTGGCAGCTACAGACCAGCAGTAACCGTATGGGTTATCGCTTGGCAGGTGAGTTATCGCTTGAGTTAACAGAGCCCAAAGAGATGAGTTCGCACGGTGTCGATATGGGTATGATTCAAGTGCCGCCGCAAGGGCAGCCGATTGTACTGATGGCAGACGGGCAAACTACCGGTGGTTATCCTAAAATTGCTACCGTTATCGATGCCGATATCGGATTAATGGCACAAATAAGATTTGGCAAAACTTGTCAATTTACCCTCGTAGATCGCAGGCAGGCGCACCGCGCGCGCCACAACCGACAACATTATATCGATCAGATACAGGAGTATGGTTATGAATATTGATTTGAATGCAGACGTTGCCGAAGGCTGCGGGCAAGACGATAAACTGCTTACCATTGTCAGCTCTGCCAATGTCTGCTGCGGGCTGCACGCAGGCTCTTATGCGGAGATGATCGCGACCTTGCAATTGGCCAAAAAAAACAACGTCAGAGTCGGGGCACACCCAGGACTTGACGATAGAGAAAACTTTGGTCGCACCAATCAGTCTTTGGACGAGGAAGGCTATCGGGCATTGATGGCTTATCAGCTTGGTGCAACCAAAGCGCTGTGTGATTTGGTCGGTGTGTCATTAGATTATGTCAAACCGCATGGTGCTTTATACAACCAAGCGGCTGTTGATGAGTCGCTCGCTGATATTTTGGTCAGTGAGATCAAGCGCTTTGATCCCAATTTAAAAGTCATGGGGCTGTCAGGCGGTCATCTGGTTGCTGCCGCCAAACGTCAGGGGATGGTGTCGATATCTGAGGTATTCGCGGACAGAAACTACGAAAAAGACGGCTCATTGGTCTCGCGCAGTAAAGATAACGCGCTGATCACCGATACCCAAGCGGCCATTGACCATGTGTTGCAGATGATTACCCAAGGGACGGTGACCAGTGTCTGCGGTGAGGTAGTGCCTGTTGAGGCAGAGAGTATCTGTTTACATGGCGATGGCGCGCATGCCATTTTGTTCGCGCGGGAGATCAAAACACAACTAGAGCAAAAAGGAATCACAATATCGGCCTAATTTATGGGACTGATTAATCCTCTGTCCCATCACTCTGTGGCAGATGGCTTTTGAATATTAATGGCCCACGTTTATTATCTTGTCTCACACAAGGATGTTTATGAGTACCTTAAAAAAGCACAATACCGCCATTTTGGGCGCGGCATTTTTGATGGCCACTTCAGCGGTTGGGCCGGGTTTTTTAACCCAAACCGCTACTTTTACCGAAAGTTTGATGGCCAGCTTTGGCTTTGTTATTTTAATATCAATCATTATGGATATTGGCGTCCAGCTCAATGTCTGGCGTGTGGTAGCCGTATCCAAAAAACGCGCACAGGAAATCGCCAATTTGGTGTTTCCTGGGGTCGGTTATCTACTCGCCTTTTTGATCATTGCAGGTGGCCTTGCCTTTAATATTGGCAACATTGGCGGCGCAGGTCTTGGCATGCAGTCGATGTTTAATATCTCGCCCATCACGGGCGCATTAATCAGTGGTGTGATTGCCGTTGGGATATTTTTAGGCCGAGAGACAGGGCCTTTAATGGATAAGTTTGCTCAGCTCATGGGCTTTATCTTAATTGTCTTAATCATCTATGTGGTGTTCAAATCAGACCCACCTTTGGCAGAAGCAGCTACCAAAACCATCATGCCCGACAAAATTGATGCGGTGGCTATCGTGACCTTGGTCGGTGGTACGGTCGGTGGATATATCACTTTCTCCGGCGCGCACCGCTTACTAGAGGCGGGCGTGACGGGTGAGGAAAATCTGAGCTCTGTGACCAAAAGCTCAGTCACGGGCATTTTAGTCGCCTCAGTGATTCGGGTGTTTTTGTTCCTTGCTGTACTGGGCGTGGTGTCACAAGGCTTGACGCTGGATCCGTCAAACCCTGCGATGTCGCCTTTTGAGCATATCTTAGGTAACGTAGGAAAAGTGATCTTTGGTATCGTCATTTGGGCGGCATCTGTGACCTCGGTCATTGGTGCGGCGTACACCTCAGTGTCGTTTATGACCAATTTTCATCCCTTTATCGAAACCTATAAGCGCTATTTTATTATTGGCTTTATCGTCATCTCAACGCTTGTTTTTGCCACCATTGGTAAGCCTGCTCAGGTGCTGGTATTGGTCGGTACATTGAATGGCTTGGTATTACCTATTGCAATGATCATCGTACTGATTGCCGCTTATCGAAAAAATATCGTCGGGGATTATAAACATCCTGTCTGGATTGCGGCCTTTGGTTGGCTAATCGCTATTGCAATGAGTGTGCTAAGCGTCATGACGATTGCCAAATACCTCGGGCTAAGTTAAATATTAGCGCCAAAACAAGTCGTAAATAAAAAATATAATATAAGGAGGGTATGATGGATATCGAACAAGTCGAGCGCGTGGTGCAGCTCATTGAGCATAGCCAATTGCATGAGGTGACGATCGTAGACGGTGGTCAGTCAATCAAAGTGGTCAATGCTACCAACAATTCGCAGCGTGCCCACGTGACAAACCATGCGTTACCTACCCAATATAAGGGTGAAAAGACCGCTAAAGATACTAATAGCGAACTTGCACAGGTGCGCGCCACGCATGTCGGTATCGTGCATCTAAGCGCAGACGCTGTGACGGATAATCTTGTTAAAAAAGGCGATCATATCGAACAAGGCCAAACCGTTTGCTTTATCGAAGAGCTAACGCGCCTGCTTCCTGTGGTTAGTGAGCATGATGGTATTATTAGCGATATAGTGGTTGAGGATGGCATGGGTGTGGAGTATGGGCAGGCTATATTGCACTTAGAATAAATAGCGTGGTAATAAGAAAGGCAGGTATCATTAATATGTATATTATATAAAAGCTTGCTATTGTGTTTTATCAACTCACTATGCTCAGAGTTTCTCCAAAATACATATGAAAGTTTTTAGAGATTCTTTGAGCATGGCCTGCCACTATTTTAGATAGAGACTTTTATGCTTGAGCTTAGACCCAATTGTGAATACTGCGATACCGACTTACCACCTGACGCTACTGATGCTATGATTTGTAGTTTTGAGTGTACGTTTTGCATGGCTTGTGCGGAAAATACGTTCAACCATCACTGTCCTAATTGCGGCGGTAACTTAACCCGCCGTCCTATTCGTCCGACTTCCTTGCTTGAGAAGTATCCTGCCTCGCTCAAGCGTGTTCTTAACAAAGGCAGTTGAGCGATGATATGTATTAAGAAAACTTCAACGTATTGCTTTTTTAAACGTATTCGTGATGATCATAATACCGAAAATAACCCATAGCCGATACCAGCCAGCGCAGCAAAAAAACCAAAGCTAAATCAACGCTGCTGATCCAAAAAATTACAAAGATACCAGCGATTGTTAGGGCGTGTCTTCAATTCATTTTACAATGAACGATAGTACACGCCAGATAAAGCATTGACTTAAAATTGCGAGCTAACTTTTGTCATAGTCATCGGTACGGCATCACGAGATGAGAGTGTACAGTGGTTAAAGCATTTAGGCGCAGATCATGTGATCAATCATCGTCACCCATTGTTTGAGGAGCTACAGAAGACAGGTATCACTGAGGTAGATTACGCCATCAATCTCAATAACACCGATGAGCATTATGAATAAATCATCAAATGCTTGAAGCCGCAAGGTAAATTAGGGCTCATCGATGATCCTGAATCATTAGACGTCAAGGCGCTTAAAACCAAATGTCTGAGCCTACATTGGGAATTTATGTTTACGAGATCTATGTTTCATACGCCAGATATGATTGAATAGCATCGTTTATTGACAGATGTTGCCAACATGATTGATGCAGGTGAGATCAAAACCACCGTTGCCTATCATCTTGGCACTATCACGGCTGAACATGTACGCAGTGCACACCAAATGCTAGAAAACCAGCAAGCACATGGCAAGATAGTGTTAGAGGGTTGGTATGCGTAGGGTCGCTATCTTGGTAGGCTCGATATGTAGCTTACCAAGATAAATCACGATGCAAAATCAACACATACTATCCGATAGAGTGCGTCACTTTATAGCTTTTCCAGCTCCGTTTCTTGAGTCTGATTTTCTACTTGTTGGCGTGCCTCTGCATCATATCAACTACTGGTAAAAGCTTCTTATTCGTTAAACTATGCTCCTTAACACCTTCTAAAATAGTTTCGTAACCATTATAAAAATGAACATCACCGCCTTTATTGAGCATCAACTGTAACAAATCAAGTGCCTCTGGCTGTCCGTTGATGTAAGCTAAAGGAATAATATTTTTTAGATTCGCCGCATTTGGTTTGGCACCAGCTTCAAGCAAAGCCATAGCAGCACCTACATTTTCCTTGCGCATTGCATAATGTAAAGGAGTCATGCAATAGCAGTCCTGAGCATTGACATCAACATCTTTATCAATAAGGTATTCAATACTTTCACGTGGCGGCATTTCTTTATTGAAATCCATTAAAGCAGTATGTAGCCAATTCCAACCCTCTACTGGAGTTACTCTACTAAAGCTACATACGCCAGAGTCGACCAGATTCTCAATACATTCAAAATTAGCTTCATAAATTCCTGTTAAGAATTGAAGCTCCAACTTTGTGTTTCTATCTATGCCCATGGTTCAGTGCTCACTTAGATTTTAATTCTGAGGACAAGGTAGCATTAGAATGCAATAACTTTATCAGTAAAAACGGTTATGAAGTCTTAGACTTGCAAATACGACAATGATAACGGTGGTTATTTCTTATAAAAACCATATTAAACCATCACTGCCATATCTCACCCAGCACCCCAAACCAATTTTTTGACGTGATCTTTTCAATCAGCGCATCAGAGAAGTGACGTTGTTGCATCCACTCAATCAGCTTAGAGATTTGACTGATATCAGACAATTCATCAGGCAATAAGCACCCATCGAAATCAGAGCCAAAGCCAACGTGATCTTCACCCAGATGGTCTATCAGATAAGCAAGATGATCGACAATCACATCAAGCGAGGTCTGCGTATCTCGCTGCCCATCCGTACGCAAAAAAGCCACATCGAAGTTCACCCCAACCAGACCACCGTTTTGTTTAATGGCAGCCAGTTGTCGATCAGTCAGGTTTCTTGCTTGCGGACATAAGGTGTGCGCATTGGAGTGGGTTGCAACAATGGGCTGATCCGCAATCTCTAGCGTATCCCAAAACGCGCGCTCATTCATATGGGACACGTCAATCAGCATATGCTTATCACGGCACGCCAAAACAAGGTCTTTGCCTTCGCGAGTCAGACCAGAGCCTGTATCTGGCGAGTGTGGAAAAGACGCATTTAAGCCATCACCGAACAGGCTTTTCCTATTCCACAGTGGGCCAATACTTCTAAGCCCCGCTTCATAGAATACATCTAGCAGATCAGGCTGGATAGCCAAAAACTCAGCGCCTTCAAGATGCAGCACGATAGCCAGTTGCCGGTTCTGCTGACAGGCTTGAATTTGATTTAGAGACGTACAGATCTGAATCTGACCGTCTGATCGCGCCTGCAATTGCTGGGCAAGTTCTAATTGCGCGCAGCAAATATCAACGATTTCTTGCGGAGTGAAGTCCGAGTTTGACGGGCTCGCTAACTTATCAGGATGATTGTTTTTTACATAAGCGTAGGGCGGTAAAAAAATAGAAAACAAACCGCCCAGCCATCCTGCTTGTTGACAACGAGCTAGATCCAAATGACCCGGTAGTGTGCCATAAATAAAATCATGCACAGGATCATCAGCCGAGCTTAGCCATAGGCGGGTTAGTAGATCATTATGACCATCAAAAATTATGGGCTGGTTATTCATCATTAATCCGTGACCGTACGCGTGGGAATCAGTTGCTCTTGGCTCATACTTAATCGTTTAGAATTTTTAGGGTTCCTAAAGCGCAGCTCTTCAAACGGAGTTGGCGTCTCGCTATTGATACGTGCTTCTTCGATCAGGTAATGATAAAGCGATTTGCCGCACACAGGATCGGCGTTTTTGGCATCGCCCGTCAGCATAAACGCTTGGCAACGGCAGCCGCCATAATCGCGCTCTTTATCGGGGCAGCTTTGGCACATGTCAGGCATCCATTCATCACCGCGGAAGTGATTGAAGCTGTCTGAGTCATACCAGATATCTTTTAGTGGCGTCTGCCTGACATTGGGAAACTCTAGGGGCAGCTGTCTGGCAGCATGACAAGGTAGGGCAGTGCCGTCAGGCGCCACGGTCAAGAAAATCTTACCCCAGCCATCCATACACGGTTTTGGTCGCTCTTCGTAGTAATCAGGCACCACAAAGATGAGCTTGCATTTGATACCACGTGCTTCGATTTTTTGGCGATATTCATTGGTAATGCGTTCGGCTCTGACCACTTGTTCTTTGGTCGGTAGTAGGCCTTCGATATTTTCAAATGCCCAACCATAAAACTGGCAGATAGCCAATTCAACTGTATCGGCCTCTAACTCTAAGCAGAGATCAATAATCTGGTCGATTTGATCGATGTTTTGCCGATGAATCACAAAGTTAAGTACCATCGGATAGTCGTACTGTTTGACCAGACGTGACATCTCATACTTCTGCTCAAAAGCATGTTTTGAACCTGCTAGGGCATTGTTCACCGATGGATCACTGGCTTGGAAGCTGATCTGAATATGCTGTAAGCCTGCTTCTTTTAGACTGGCGATGCGTGCTCCAGTGAGTCCCATACCTGAAGTGATAAGGTTGGTATAAAAACCTTTCTGATGCGCATAAGCGACCATTTCTTCCAAGTCTTGACGCACCAGTGGCTCACCACCAGAAAAGCCCAGCTGTACCGCGCCCATTTGCCGCGCTTGATCAAACACATTAAACCACTCTTGTGTCGTCAGCTCCTGCTTATACTGAGCATAATCAATCGGGTTGGAGCAATACGGGCATTGTAAGGGGCAGCGATAGGTCAACTCAGCGAGTAACCATAGCGGCAGTCCGACTGGCACACTCATACTAAGTCAATCCAATGTTCACTCTGGGCGACCAGCATATACTCAATAATATCTTGCTCGATTTCAGGAACATCGCCAAACATCGCTTTCACCTTTTTGATAATATCAGCAACCGATGCTGTGCCATCAATATGCTGTCCAATGATACTGGCACTGTCGTTAAGGGTGATCATCCCTTCAGGGTAGAGCAAGACATACGCGTCTTGCGCTGGCTCAAACTGGAAGCGATAGCCATGACGCCATGTGGGAACCAGCGATTGATCCAGCTCAGGTAAACTAGCGGGTATACTCATTTGAACAATCCTTTATGCCAGACATTATCTGTGGTGACGCTTTGATAAGGGGCTTGGTCATGCACATAGGCCAGACTCAAGGCATCCAAGATCGTCCACAAAATATCGAGTTTAAATTGCAATATTTCAAGCATGCGTTCTTGTTCTTCGGCCGTCTTGAAGGAGTCAAGGGTAATGGTCAGACCATGCTCAACATCGCGGCGAGCTTGGCTGAGGCGCGAGCGAAAATAGGTATAGCCTTCTTTTTTGATCCAAGGATAGTGCTTGGGCCAAGACTCTAGACGCGATTGGTGAATCTGCGGCGCAAACAGCTCGGTCAATGAGCTGCTCGCCGCCTCACGCCATGACGTACGGCGGGCAAAGTTCACATAAGCATCAACAGCAAAACGCACACCGGGCAAAACCAACTCTTCAGAAATTACCTGCTCACGTGTCAGTCCAACCGCTTCTGCCAGACCGAGCCACGCTTCGCGCCCGCCACTATCAGGATAAACACCATCTTGATCAATCATGCGCTGGATCCACTCTTGACGCACGCGCTGATCAGGGCAGTTCGCCATAATCGCCGCGTCTTTTAGCGGGATATTGATTTGGTAATAAAACCGATTGGCGACCCACGCTTGGATTTGCTGCTGCGTCGCGCGCCCTTCATGCATCATGATATGAAAAGGATGGTGGATATGATAATACTGACCCTTGGCCATAATCGCTTGTTCAAACGCTTCTGGGCTGAGTGCTGCGGTTTGTTCTTGCATTATTTTTACCTTGCGATTGCTGTCTTTGTCTTACCGTTTGTCTTAAAGCTCTATCTGCATACCATCAAAGGCCACTTCAACACCATGCTGTTTTAATGTCGCTGCTTGTTCAGATTGCTCATTTAATATCGGGTTGGTATTGTTGATATGAATGAGTATCTTACGAGCATTGTCGAGCTGATCTAAATAATGCAGAGAGCCATCGTCACCACTGATATGCAAATGCCCCATGTCTTGGCCGGTTTTAGTGCCAACGCCGCGTTCTTGCATCTCGTTGTCTGTCCATAGCGTACCGTCAATCATCACGCAATCAGACGCCTTCATGATTTGCATCACGTCATCATCAATTTTGCCCAAGCCTGGCGCATAGAACAGCTGCTTTTGTGTTTTTAAATCTTTCACAATCAGTGCGATATTATCGCCATCATGAGGGTCGTTGCGATGCGGCGAGTATGGCGGTGCTGAGCTTCTAATGACCAAAGGCGTTAGTTCTAAATTGCTGTAACCGTCAATTCGAAAGCTTTGTTTCGGGTCGATTTGATTGTATTGTAGACCGCCATTCCAATGCTTTAACATGTTAAACAGCGGAAACCCTGTGCTGAGGTCTTCATGCACCATATCCGTACACCAAACAGAAATGGGGCAGCCTTCACGTAGGGTCAACAGCCCTGTGGTATGGTCAAGCTGACTGTCCATCAATACCACATCGGTGATGCCTGTGTCGCGTAATTGACGGGCTGGCTGAGCGGCTTTAAAATCAAATAGCTGCTGGCGAATGTCAGGGGATGCGTTAAATAAAATCCAATCGGTACCATTTTCTGAGATGGCGATCGAAGACTGGGTACGGGTCTGTGCGTCGATGGTGCCTTGGCGTACACCGTGGCAGTTTTCGCAGTTACAGTTCCACTGCGGAAAGCCGCCGCCCGCTGCTGAGCCTAAAACGTGAATATACATAGATCAATATTTCCAAATTGCTAAAAAAGTAAAAGCCCTAATCATCTAGGGCTTTTAATGTATTCAGGTTTATGAGTTTTTAGCGTGCTTCAAAATACATAGTGATTTCGAAACCGATACGGATGTCTTGAAAAGCTGGTTTAGTCCACTGCATGAGGTTACTCCGAAACGATCTTACGTATGATAGGTAAGATTAATAAAGTGAGTTTTCAATGGTAGTATAAGCCTACCCTTGCTGTCAATTTGTTAGATGTTAACTTAAGGTAGGCGAGTCATACTGTACGGTAACCGTGTCAAAGCGTCTTGGTCAGATGGTTGGTGATGTAGTTTGAAAACTAAGCGACGATAGTCGATTAAATAGTCGCGGCACCAAACATATAGTAGAACCTAAATAAAATTGATACAGCATAGCAAACACGCTCGATCAAACGTTATTTTTCTTGCTTGCTGTGACTGCGTCTCCAGAGGCTACGAAAAATAACGTTTGATCTTGCTCTACTATTTTTATAGTGATCTCACTATACAACAACGCTGCCAAAATTGGTCTTTATCACTGACACTGTACTGTCTCTCCTTTATATAAGATTGGCTATAGCGCTTGAAGCCGAGTTTTGAGTCTTGGTGATATAAATGCTAAAAATATTTTCATTTTTTGTGGTAAATATTGCCGAGTTTTATGTAGCAGATGAACAGGAATGGGGTCAGGTTCAAAGGCCCTTAGCATGACTTGCAAATCGCCTTTATCTATTGCCTCTTTGACTTGGTAATGCAGTTGCTGCGTTACGCCTATACCTTTTATGGCGGCCTCGACCGCACAGTGACTGCCATTGACCGTCAGTCTTGGTGCGATATCGATATGGGTGTTGCCGCGGGTATCAGGCAGCCGATAGCGCCAAGATGGCAGGGTGATCGCGGCATCTAAGGAGATACAAGAAAGCGCAGTTAAATCAAATGGGGAGAGTATTTCCTTTTGCGCCGCCAAAAAAGCTGGGCTGGCGCACGTCACCATGCGCATATGACCCACTTGGGTGGCGATCATGCTGCTGTCTGGCAATGTGCCGATTCGAATCGCCATGTCTACTTCATCTTCAAAGAGATTAACATTTTTATCTGATAATACGAGCTGTACGTTAATATTCTCATACAGCGCCAAAAACTCAATAATGATGGGCAGCACGTATAATCTGCCAAACATCACGGGCGCGGTGACTACCAAATCGCCCCTTGATGCCAAATACTCGCCTTTTGCCTTACTTTCTGCTTCTTCGACCTGTTCTAGTATTTGCTTACAGCTGTCAAAATAGTCATATCCAGAATCGGTTAATGACAACGTTCGGGTGGTTCTGTGCAACAGACGAACGCCCAGCTGATTCTCAAGCTCTGCTATTTTTCGGCTCAAAGTGGGTAGGGGCACGCTAAGCGCTTTACTTGCGCCAGAGAAGCTGCCGACCTCCACAACTTTGATAAACATCGACATTGCTTGTAATCGATCCATGATTGTCTCATTTATTGAAATTGTTTTTATCAACATTGGTATATTATCTTTTAATCAATAAAATGCCATACTGATGATGCCAAAATCAAGATAGGATATGTCTTATGAGCAGCTCAGTTGAGATCAATCCGCAGGCTGCGCTTGCCTATGATCATGTTGGTATCAGAGTCAGCAACAGACAAGCCGCCATTCAGTTTTATGAGCGTTTGGGTTTTAAAGAGACTCACCGCATCCCTAAAGCAGAAGCAAACGAGATGGTCACTGCGGCTGGCGTGCGCATCAATCTGATTTTTAATGGCGCAAAAAACCAAGCGCAAAAGAACTTACTGCTTGATGAGGTAATCAAACGGCCAGGGGTGACCCATCCTGCATTTATTATTGAGGACATCGACGCGTTTCAAAACTGGCTGACAAAGGAAGGAATCACCGTTACGGAAGGGCCGAAAAATATTGGCCCAAGACGAATTGCGCTATTCATTCGTGATCCAGACGGCAATGTACTTGAGTTCAATCAACTGCTATCTAAGGAGACACCATGAAATTATATGATTTAGACCTATCGGGTAACTGCTATAAAGTCAGGCTGTTTGCCGCGCTGATCGAGGTGCCGTTAACCATCGTGCCTGTTGATTTTTTGCAAGGGGAACACAAAGAAGAGCCGCTGTTGAGCCTCAATCCTTGGGGCGAGATTCCCATTTTGGAAGACGGCGATGTGGTACTCAGAGACGCACAAGCCATATTGGTCTATTTAGCGAATAAGTATGGCGGCGAGGCGTGGTGGCCGAGTGAGGCGCATTTGCAGGGCGAGGTGATGCAGTGGCTATCTACCGCCGCAAATGAGATACATCATGGGCCAAATATGGCGCGTCTGATCAAAAAATTCGGCGTGGAGAGTGACAAGGCATTGGCGCTCTCGCGCTCCGAGCGTATATTAACCTTGATTGATGAGCATCTAAGCACGCATGATTGGTTAGCGGCCAAGCGTCCGACTATTGCTGATTGTGCGATTTATCCTTATATTTCAGTAGCGTACGAAGGCGATGTGGTTATTGATGGCTATGACAATATTCAAGCATGGATGACACGTATACAGCAATTAACAGGCTATATCTCGATGCCGGGGAACTGAGCGAATTGATATAGGTTGGATATATATTGGTAAATGGTAGGTAAAAACAAGCCATGGGCTGGGCAGGAATATAAGATATTCCTGCCTTATTCCTCTCTAGGGCGTGCCTCTATTTGAAAATAGTGGTAAACGTTTAATTGATGTAGTGGGCTACGTGATGACACGCCCGAAATATCCAAAGCATTCATTCAATACTCATCAAGATCATTGGTAAGCACCCCTTTGCCATCATAACGCGCTGACACTTTGTTATAAGCGGTTTCGATAGGCGCGCCATAATGCAGGACGTGGATCTATACCAATAAATCAGACTTCGTCTGATTGGTAGCCTTCGCATCCATTATGAATCACCGCGACACCTGAGCCTGCGCGCATGGCATTGGGCACTGGTGTACCCGTGATCCTTTATAAGCCGTGATGCGATTAAGCCTTACACGCGGCGCTGGCCGCTTGTGCTTTTTCATATACCGCTTGTGGGTCGAGGCCGAGCGCTGCCACATCGTTTAGATATTTTTGCGTACCTGCCTCCAGTGGCCCTTTCCATTGTGGATCGTTGAGAGGATCAGGAATGTCGATCATGGTATCGCCTTTGGCTTTGGCTTCCGCCATATATTTGGCATCTTGGGCATCAAAAATTTTACCGGCGCTTGCGGCCATGGCTTTACCTGAGTTATCGTCGATAACTTTTTTAAGGTCATCAGGCAGGCTTTCGTACTTGTCTTTATTCATCGTGACCATGATGGCCGAGCTATAAAATGGGATATTGGTATGGGTGTTGGTCAGCTCGATCAAGCGAAAAGAACCAGTGGCATCCCATGGTAGGCTTACCCCGTCTAACACGCCGCGCTGCAGCGAAGTATAGATATCGGTAGCAGGCAAGCCGACTGGTGTGCCGCCCGCAGACTCAATGATATCCCCTGCGATCGCTGATGGCCTGCGCATACGTAAGCCCTGTAAGTCATCTGGCGTACGGATGGCTTGATCAACGGTGTGCATCCCGCCGGGGCCTGTCCCCATCATAAACAGCAAATGGGTGTCTTCGTATTCATCTGATATCACGCCATCATCATAGAGCGTCTGCAGGATGCAGTTCATTTGTGTGGCGGAGTTAGATAGACCGGGTAGCTCGGCGACTTGAGTCAAGGGAAAGCGACCGTTGGTGTAACCTTGCAACTGAGAGCCGATATCGACCGTGCCTTTGGCGGTGGCATCGTAGGTGGCGTCGGGTTTACTTAGGGTGGCAGAGGGATATATCTCAACCTTGAGGCGACCATCAGACTCAGCTTCGACTTTACGCGCCCAAGGCTCAAAAATCTCGGTATGCGTCGCTGCTGTGGCAGGCCAAAAGTGCGAAAAGCGCAGGGTAGTGACCGCATCGTTGCTCGCGTCAGCGGACTCGTTTGATTGTGAGCACCCTGTTAAGGCCAGTACAGCCGCCAATGCGATGCTCAGAGGGGTTAGGCCCAAAGGCAGTATCTTTCTCATCATAAAATCCCTTTCTTGATGCTGTAGTCTAAAATATTTATTCTAAATAAGAACTCTTGTTCGTATAGTGAATAAAAATATCTGGTTTTGAGGTTGCTGTCAATCTTCTTTACTGTCTGTCAGGTTACTCTGGACGCTCTGACATTATTTTTTCAATGGCTTGTAATATTGTGTCGCATTGCCTTTGCGCCGCGCCGCAATAGCTAAGTGGTGACAAAATCGCTTGTAACTCGTCACTATCATACAAACTGCCTAATTGCTCTACCAGTAAAGCCTGAAACGTGGCAGCAAACCCTTGGTGTTGGCTATGTGCTTCCTCACTCGCTTGATCTATTAGGGGATAGATGACGTCGTTATTATCTGCAAAATAGGCTTTCAAGTTTTTGCTCAAGTACGCATCGCTATTGAGATCAAGGTTGACTGCCATACGCTCAGGGTGCACCTGTAGCCCTTGTAATAAGGTTTTTAAGTACGATACGCCGCTTGCTACCAACGCCATGCCTTCTGTTAAAGGCACCCAGCTGGCGTGCCATTGTCCCAGTGCGCGCTCAAAGGGCTGGGCGGTGGTATTGCTAATCACGCTTAAGTGCCCGTGCATTCTAAGCGCAGCAGTTTTGATCAACGCGCACAGCACAGGGTTGCGTTTGTGCGGCATGGATGAAGAGCCGCCCATACCCTCAATAGCAGGTTCAGCCACTTCGCCCAGCTCCGATTGCGACATCAAGGCAATATCATCGACAATGTTTTCTATCGCGCCTGCGCAAGCGTCTAAGTTAGAGGCGATGGCATGGATCGGCTGTCTATTGGTGTGCCAAGGGAGAAGGGGTACTGATAACCCAAGCGACGCTGCTACTTGCTTTGGTAACTCATGGGATTCATTGACCTCATTACTGACCCCGACAGGGCCGCCCCATTGCAGATAAAATCCTGACTGCACCAACTGCGACAAGTCAGGCATGATGGCGATCAGCGGGGCTACCCACTGCGAGACCTTGGTGCCAAAAGTAATCGGTAGCGCTTGCTGCATCAAGGTTCTGCCTGCCATGGGCGATGCGCGGTGCGCGTCGATCAGTACCGAGCAAGCGGTAAGTACCTTTTCCAAATCTTGGGTGATCTGCGTAAGTGCGGGCTTTAGCATCATCATCATGGCAGTATCCACGACATCTTGACTGGTCAGCGTCTGATGAAAAAAAGGCCTGACGTCTGAGGGTAGTAGGGATTTTGCTTGTGCCACAAAAGGAATAGCGGCATTACCACCCAGATACGTCTGGTCAACAATGGCATCAATATCAAACAATTCGATGTCTAGTGCGTGTTTCGATTGTTGAAACGTGTTTTTTGGGATAAGCTGATTCTGCTCTCTATGTTCTAATACGGCTAACTCAAAATCGATCATGGCTTGAATGAACGCCCGATCAGAAAGCGCCTCGGCAACGCCAAGGTGTACAAAAGGCTGATTGATTAATCGATTGATTTTCATTTAGAATCCCTAACTTTGGTAAGTGTAAAAAATATTTCTATGACACAAGATAAAAAAATATCCTTTGATAGTCCAGATTTTGTCACGTCTCTTGCCGGCGGTTTGAGCGTTCTGCGGGCGTTCGATGACAATCATTCGACCATGACGTTGAGTGAGGTCGCCGAGTGTACGGATATGGACAGAGCAAAGGCGCGGCGCTATCTGCTGACGCTACATGCGTTAGGCTATGTTCATAAAGATAAGCGTCAATTCAAACTCTCTCCCAAGACCCTTAGCATTGGATCCAGCTATTTGAGCAGTGCGCATCACCACGATATCGTACAGTTCTATCTTGAACGGGTGACTGAAAAAACGGGTGAATCTTGTTCATTTGCGGTATTGGACGATAATGAAGTGGTCTATATCGCACGCTCCGCCGCCAAACATCGCTTGTTGTCTATTGCCTTGTCTATCGGTACTCGGCTGCCTGTTGCTTACACCTCTATGGGCCGTGCGATCTTGGCCAATCTGCCCGAAGATGAGCGCGACGACTATGTCAATAACATCGAGCTAAACGCGTATACACCCTTTAGTATCACGGATCGTGAGCAGTTTAAGCAGATGCTCAGCGATGCTCATGACGCGCAATACGTGGTGGTCGATCAAGAGCTGGATACTGGTCTGCGCTCCCTTGCACTACCCATTTATAAATCCAACAACGAGCTGATCGGTGCCATCAACATCAGCACCAACGCCATGCGCGTATCAAAAGAGATGCTTATCGAAGAGTTTTTGCCCATCTTGCGTGATTGTGCTGAAAAAATTCAAACCTATTATATTTGACGGTATATTGTTTACCGCTAAAAAAACTGATCATAATAAATATCAAATCTGCCAGCGCGCTATCGTGTTGGCAGATTTTTTATTCGCTTATATGATATCAATGGGTATTTATTTTTAAATTTTATGGTGATTGGCAGAGATGCTTCTATTAATAAGATAAATCATTGACAGAGAAATAAAAAAAGTATAATTTAATTCACTATACGAACATTAATTCTATTATAGAACAAATGCAATCGTATCGATAGATAATATGGTAATAAAAATACGGATATTAGCGATTCTTTACTTTAGATTATTGGGTTGATAAGGCGCTGCTTTTTAAGCGCATCGTATATCTACTGTATATGAACCATCAAAAAAGGACTTTACGATGAAAAAAATACTGCCTCTGAGCCTCACATTAGCGGCTTTAATGGGTTTGACAGGATGCTCGCAGTCAAATGAGACCGCGACAGGTACAGGTGCCGAGGCGAGTAATGAGGAGGTCACCACCTTACGTCTGTCACACTTATGGCCTGCGACGGCTGCCGCGCATACAGAAGTGATAGAGCCGTGGGCCAAAAAAATCGAGGCAGACTCGAACGGTCGCCTAAAAATCGAAATATACCCATCTGCCACCCTAAGCAAGCCTGATGCCACTTATGAGGCGACTGCCAAAGGGACGATCGATATTGGCACCCAGTTGCAAGGCTATACCAATGGGCGCTTTCCGCTAACCCAAGTCGCCGAGCTGCCAGGTCTGTCCAGCTCAGCCACGCAGATGAACTGTATGCTGCAAACCTTGTACGATGACGGGGTAATATCGAGCGAATATGATGACACCCATTTGTTATTTATGATGGGTACGGGTCCTGGTGGGATGCATACCGTTGACCAAGCCATCCGTACGCCAGATGACTTACAAGGCCTGCGGATGCGCCGACCATCAGCGATTGCAGGGGATATCATTGAGTCAGCAGGCGGTACGCCTGTGGGTCTACCTGCGACGGATTTGTATACCTCGCTGCAGCGCGGCGTGCTAGATGGAGTAAGCCTGACGTGGGATGCCATGGGGCCGTTTAGGTTGATTGAGCTGACCAACGCGCATACCAATATTCCGTTTTACAGCTCTGCCATGATGGTCACCATGAACAAAGACAAGTATGAAAGCCTGCCTGATGACCTTAAAAAAGTCATCGATGACAATTCAGGCAAAGCCATGGCGGCGAGCGCTGGTAAGGTCTTTGATGCCCAAGATGCCAAATATATGGCGGAAGCCAAAGCCAAAGGTGATACCATGATCGACATTCCTGATCCCTTAAATGACCCGCAGTGGAAAGAGCCACTTGAGGCGGGTACACAAAAGTATCTAAACGATGTCACCGCTTTGGGCTTAGATGCGCGAATGGTATATGAAAAAGCGCAAGCAGCCAGTGCGGCTTGTAAAGTGTAGCCTATCAATATTCTTGACGACGCTTTTAACGCAGCATGATAAAAAAGACCCATATAGGGTCTTTTTTTTGGTTATAGGTGAGTTATAGTGGACGCTTTATAAAAAACATACAGCGAGATTTAACGGTATTTTTCGTAGCCTCTGGAGACGAAGTCACAGCAAGCAAGAAAAATATCGTTAAATCGAGCGCATTTGTCATGACGTCTCTGTTTTATTGATAGTTGACTATGCTATAAAAATAACACTGCAATATTCAAAGCTATTTCTTCTTTTACAAACAACCGCGTTATAGAAAATAAAAAATGTTTTAATTAAATAAATTTATAATTAGCGTTATTTCTATTTATAGTTACGCGCAATTTAAAAACCATTCTTTATAAAATGGTTTTTATTGAAAAGTAAAATATTTATTATTAGCAATAAACTGGCTTTGTGTTTTTTAAATGCTTTGTATTTTTTAAACCCTGTGTTTTTTATTAAATATCCAGTACCAGCTGAGCGCTTTTTGCCCGTGAACAACATGGGGTAAACTGGTCGTTTTTGGCCTGCTCTTCTTCGGTAAGAAACACGTCCTTATGGTCTGGTACGCCGTCTAGCACCCGCGTCAAACAGGTGCCGCACATGCCTGATTCGCAAGAGAACGGGATTTCGATATCGAACGCCTCTAAGGCTTCAATGACGGTTTTGTCCGCGGGCACGTTGATGATTTGTCCTGTGCTACTGATCTGTACATCAAAGCTGTCATCATCAGCCGTGCTGATCGGTGCGGCGGAAAAATACTCGCGGTGTAATTGTGCGGCTGGCCAGCCCTGCGTCTGTGCCGTCTCAAGTACATGCTCCATAAAGCCATTAGGGCCACACACATATAGATGCGTGTCAGATTGCGGCGCGGCAAGGACGCTTGCGGCGTCCAGCTTTTGCGCGGCATCCCCATCATCAAAATGAAAATGCACCCGATCAGCAAATGCTGAGGCTTGGATACGCTGCATAAAGGCGGTTTTGTCTGGGCTGCGCGTGCAGTAATGCAGCTCAAATTCCGCGCCAGTATGAGACAGTCGCTCCGCCATACAAAGGATCGGTGTGATACCGATACCCCCTGCAAAGAGCAGGGTGCGCTTGGCATCATGAGCCAGCGGAAACAGGTTCTTGGGTTCGCTGATCGCTATGCGATCGCCAATATTGATTTGCTGGTGCATCGCAACCGACCCGCCACGTGAGGCGGGGTCTTTGAGTACCGCTATTTGGTAGCGATGGTTTTCGCTGGGATGATTGCACAGCGAGTATTGGCGCGTGATGCCATTGGGCATTGTGACGTCAACATGAGCCCCTGCGCTAAACGGGGGCAGCGCGTCATCATTGGCGCTTGCCAGCTCAAAAAGACAAATATCATCAGCGATCACGTCTTTTGACTTTACCAAAACTTCCATCATGATAGGTATCCTTAACAGACCAAACATTACGTCAGCGTGTTTAGCCTGTTATTTATTAAATTGTCATTGGATCAGGGTATGACCCTCAGCATTTATAGTTCGGCGTCTATAGGTTGACGCTCTCTATCAATTGGTTTTCTTCTTTGATGAGCGTGTCCAACATACGCCGTGACTTGACGCCACCCGTATCAATGTTCAATTTCAATAGTTTGCGTTCAGGATAAGTCAATAGGTTGCGTTGCTGCCGCTCTAGCATTTCCAAATCCTCGCTAAAGATCTGATGCTGGCCTTGACGAATCTGCTCTGTCAGCTCATCGTCCTCAGGTTTGAAGTTGCGCGCCATACCCCAGAAATACCAGATAGAGGTCTCCGTCTCAGGGGTGATAAAATCGACAACGATGCTGCCAGCTTTGTGTTCAGGATCAGCATCGTGACCGCCTTTGCCAGCATGAGCCACCCCAACTTCAATCATCACGTGACTGGGCGGGCTAAACTTACATATCTGCCATCTGTCTACGGGTACATCATCTGCCAACTTATTAGCGCGCAGAGCCGCCTGCCAAAAAGGTGGGGCGATGATGTTTTCCATAAAGCGGCTGGTGATAACCATGTCATCTTCGGAGGTGGTATGGACAGGGGTTTCGTCGATTTCTTCTTGTCCGATACTGCTGGCATGGACGTAGGTCTCATGGGTGAGGTCCATCAGATTGTCGATCATCAGGCGATAATCGCAGTTGATGTGGAACAGACCGCCGGCATACGCCCATTCAGGATTGTTGGCCCATTCTAGTTCTGGAATTTTTGATTCGTCGGCAAGCTCGCTATCACCTGTCCAGACCCACACAAAGCCGTGACGCTCGACCACAGGGTAGTTGCGGTTGCACGGGAAACCTCTGACGCGTTGGCCTGGCATGGCGGCGACTTTACCGTCGCTACCCATTTTTAAGCCGTGATAGCCGCACACCAGCAGACCATCTTCTACATAACCAAGTGATAAGGGTGCGCCCCGATGCGGGCAAAAGTCTTCGACAGCGGCGACGCCTGTGTCGCTTTGATAAAAGACGATGTTCTCGCCGCATATGGTGCGACCGAGAGGTTTTTCTTGATATTCATCTGATGTACAGGCGACGTACCAGCAATTTTTTGGAAACATGACAAGCTCCTTTTGAGTATAAAATTCCGTTTAATTGGATCCAATCTACCATAAAAATAATGATTGTCTACTGAAATTTGGATAAATTGGATCCAATAAATCAATATTATCTATTTCTTTGTGCAAATTTTATACAGATCAACAATAATGTATTTATTCTTATTGCTAAGTATTACTTTGTATCCGTCATTCTTATCGAAAGTATGCCTGAGCAGACACAACCAATAAAAAACTGGATGGTTGGTCTATGATTGGCGCGCACTGTTTATGCTGCTAGCGTGCTATGCTGATGCTGAGCTAAATGATGTCGATTTTGATGTTGGTTTTGATGGCAGGCTCGTTTGGTCTTTTAACAATGTGAATGGATGGTGAGGTTTGAATGAGTGAAGCGGGACAACGCGTGATCAGCGCATTACGGCAAATGATTCTCTCTGGTGAATTGGTAGCTGGAGAGCGTATTGCTGAAATACCGACAGCTGAACGTCTGGGCGTGTCTCGTACACCGATACGTATCGCGTTTGGTGCGCTTGCACAAGAAGGGCTATTGATTAAAATCAAAAATCGCGGCTATCGCGTGCGCGAAGTGACGCCCGAAGAAATCAATGGCGCGGTTGAAGTCAGAGGCGTGTTAGAAGGCTTGGCTGCACGGCAGGCCGCGGAAAGAGGACTGACAGCAGAACACCGCCAAGGCATGGTGACATGTCTGGTAAGAGGGGATGCATTGTTTGCCAAGGGATATGTGACCGAAGAAGATCTTGAAATCTATCATGAGGTGAACCAACATTTTCATGCGTTAATTATTGCAGCCAGTCACAACCCCGCCATCGATATTGCAAAGACACGCAGCGAGCACCTGCCATTTGCCTCCGTCAGCTCGTTGGCTATTGATCGTAATAACTTGGCAGGCGAGTATCGGCGGTTTAATTTTGCCCATATGCAGCATCACGCGGTATTTGATGCAATCAGTCATGGTCAAGGAGCCAGAGCTGAAGGGATTATGAGAGAGCATGCCAATGCTACCTTGCGTTATGCACAGATATTCAGCTCCGAATTAAAAGATCCCGATACGATACGGGTCATCAGTGGCGATGCAAATGATGAGTAGAGGATAATGTGATGACTAAAAAGCAGCTGATGCCAGCAGACCATGATGATTACTGGATCCATTGGCAGCCATTCACACCCCGTATACATGAGCAAGCTATATAGGATCAAAAAAGATAGGACTAAAAAAGACCCAATCGGGTCTTTTTTTTGGGTAAATCATTCGTCATGTCTCTAAAGTTTACCGCGATAAAGGCCATGCTAGATACGACATTCAACTGAAGAGAATACGGCATAACTCGATTGACAAGCGAAAAAAAAGGGTGTAATTTAATTCATTATACGAACAATAATTCTTATATAGAACAATATTGGCAATCACCAATACTGGCTTGTAAGGATACAACGTACTCACATAGCGTACTCATATCGTCTCTAAGGAGAGAGCAGCATGGCCGCAGTCTATATTTGTCATCCAAAACGTTCAGCAGTAGGTCGCTACGGCGGCGCTCTGGCCGATATTCGTCCTGATGATTTGTTAGCGCAAGTCATCAAGGCGGTAATCGATGATGCGCCTGACTTTGATCACAGCGCGATTGAAGATGCCTTGATGGGCTGTGCCAACCAAAGCGGCGAAGACAACCGCAACGTGGCGCGTATGAGTGTGCTGCTATCAGGTCTACCAGAGACCGTCCCTGCCAATACCATCAATCGGTTGTGCGGCTCAGGTCTGGATGCGGTCGGCACCGCGTTTCGCGCCATTGCCAGCGGCGAGATGGATCTGGTGCTGGCAGGCGGTGTTGAGTCCATGACGCGTGCGCCCTTTGTTATGGGTAAGCCCGAAAAATCCTACGGCCGCAGCCAAACCTTGCAAGACACGACCATGGGCTGGCGCTTTATCAACAAAAAGCTAGATGCGCTCTATGGTACAGAAGCCATGCCGCAAACCGCGGAAAATCTCGCCAAACAATACGATATCTCACGCGCCGATCAAGACAGTTTCGCGCTATGGTCGCAGCAAAAAGCGGCGGCTGCACAAGACAATGGACAACTGGCGGCTGAGATCACGCCTATCACCATCGAGAGACGCAAAAAGGACGCACTCATCGTTGATAAAGATGAGCATCCACGTCCCGACACCACCATAGAAGCCTTAGAAAAATTGCGTCCCATCTATAAGGATGGCACGGTGACGGCTGGTAATGCTTCAGGTATCAATGATGGTGCAGCGGCCATGCTGATCGCCAGCGAAGCGGCCGTTGAAAAGTACGGTCTGACCCCAGTGGCAAAAATCGAAGGGATGGCAACGGCAGGTGTGTTGCCAGAGATTATGGGTATCGGCCCCGTACCAGCGACCCAAAAGCTGTTAAAGAAACTCGATTTGACGCTGGATGACATGGATATTATTGAGCTAAATGAAGCGTTTGCGGCACAAGCATTGGCTTGCTCACGCGCCCTTGGGCTGGATGACCGTGATCCACGGATCAATCCCAGAGGCGGCTCAATCGCCTTGGGTCATCCGCTAGGCGCGTCTGGGGCGCGTATCTTGATTTCAGCGGTTCACGAATTACAACGTACCGATGCACAGCGTGCGCTATGCACCATGTGTATTGGTGTGGGGCAAGGCATCGCGCTCATCGTTTCACGAGTAGGAGAAGAATAATGGCATTTTTAAAAACAGACGCGCATCTGATCGCTTACCAAGACAGCGGCGAGACGTACTTGCCAGCGCTTTTTATGGCGCATCCGCTCGGTATGAGCCGTGATGTGTGGGACACCGTATGTGATGGGCTGCATGGACATTATCGCTGTGTGCGCTGGGATTTCCCTGGTCACGGGAGTAGCGGCGCGGCTGCAAAAGGGCTGAGTGCCGAGCAGCTAGCATTGGATGTTATGGCGCTTGCCGATCACCTGCAGATTGAGACTTTTAACTTTATTGGTACGTCAATCGGCGGCGTGATTGGTCAGTCATTATGTCAAATCGCCGCTGAGCGTTTAGAGCAGGTATGGCTGACCAACACTGGTGCGGTCATTGGCACTGCGGCGGCGTGGGCGGAACGTGCGGCTAACGTGCGTCAGTTGGGCTTGGGCGAGATGGCAGCCACCATCGTACCGCGCTGGTTTGCACCCGCTTATATCGAGCAAAACCCTGAAGTCTCACAAGGCTGGCAAGTACAGCTGTCTCGTAATGATGACGAAAGCTACGCTAAGCTGTGTGAGGTATTGGCGCAAGTCGATAACCGTGGAAAGCTTGCAGATTATCCCAGTCAGGTATCGCTTATCGCAGGTGCAGAGGATGTCTCTACACCAATTACCGCACTAGAATCCCTACAAGCTGAATTTGCTGATGCAAGCCTAAGCGTCTTTGAAAGCGTTGGCCATGTGCCTTCTATCGAAGCGCCCTATAATTTGGTGGCGCATCTTCAGAATGATGCTGGCCGCGCCACCGTTGGTGAGACAGGCATCAGCTACGAGCAAGGTCTGACACAGCGCAAGCGTATTTTGGGTGATGCCCATGTCGAGCGCGCGTCCAAAAACGCCACAACATTAGACAGCCCGTTCCAGCAATTTATTACTCGTAACGCATGGGGCGAGCTATGGGGTGACCCTAGTCTCACCGTGCAACAGCGCAGCATGATTACCACGGGTATATTGGCCGCGCTTGGTCGTGATGGCGAGTTGGGGCTGCATTTGCGTACCGCCAAACGCTTGGGTATCTCTGAAGATCAGTTGCGCCAAGTATTGATGCATGTGGCGATTTATGCAGGTGTGCCTGCTTCTAATCACGCCTTTGCTTTGGCCAAAGACAATGGTTGGGGGAGTGCCTTGTTATGATAGCGCCTTATCATAGCTGGGATAGTGCCTTGTTATAAAGGTGGCACAGTCAGCCAGACGCCAGACATCAAATTTGTATTATCAGCATGGAGAGCAACGCAATGAGTCAACAGTATCCTCGTTTTTTGGCCCGCGATCGAGCATGGCAGCCTGCACAATACACCCCAAATTATAAAACATCAGTGAATCGCTCACCGCGCCAAGCGCTGATCAGCATTCAAAATGCCAGTCCATCTGAGCGTAGTGGTCCTATTTTTGATGGGCTTGAGATCGGTCAATATGATAATGATTTGCTGATGAACTTTCGCACCGAAGGCGCGATAGCAGGTCAGCCGATTGGTGAACGTATCATCATGCATGGCCGCGTCATTGATCAGTTTGGCAAGCCTGTGCCCAATACCTTGGTTGAGATGTGGCAAGCCAATGCGGGCGGTAAATACCGTCACAAAAAAGATGGCTATTTGGCACCACTAGATCCTAATTTTGGGGGCGTTGGCCGCTGTATCACCGATGCTGATGGGCGTTATCGCTTTCGTACCGTGCGCCCAGGCCCATATCCTTGGCCAAATGATATCAACTCATGGCGTCCCGCCCATATTCACGTCTCAGTGATGGGGCCGTCAATCTCAACGCGTCTGATCACTCAGATGTATTTTGAAGGGGATCCGCTGATTCCATTGTGTCCGATTGTCGATGTGCTCAAAGACCCAGATGCGGTCGAAACCATGATTGGTCGTTTAGATATGAGCATGAGTAAGCCGCTAGACTGCTTGGCCTATCGTTTTGATATCGTGGTGCGCGGTGCATTACAAACCTATTTTGAGGAGTAGATCATGTATAGCCAATACAAATTACAAAATGACATGGGTTTATTGCGCGAAACAGCGTCGCAGACAGCAGGGCCTTTTGTGCATATCGGTTTGGCATTAGAGATTGCCGGTTTTGAGTCGCGCTCAGATGAAATCTGGCAGGATCTGGCCAAAGAAGGCGCTGAAGGTGAGCATATCGAATTGGTCGGTCATGTATACGATGGCAACGGTGATTTGGTTCGTGATGCTCTGATTGAGATTTGGCAAGCTGATAGCCACGGCAACTATATTGCCAACTTTGATAATAAACAGCCTTTTAGCGGTTTTGGTCGCAGTGCTTGTGCGCTTGATGGCGACTTTCATTTTCATACGGTCAAACCCGGCTGCGTCGATTTTGACGGCAAGCTGATGGCACCGCACGTTAATCTTGCCATTTTTGCTCGCGGTATCAATATTCATCTGCAAACCCGTGCGTACTTTGATGATGAGCAAGCGGCCAATGATAACTGCCCTATATTGTCCAGCATTCCATCGGAGGCGCGCCGCCAGACTCTGATCGCCGTCAAAGAAGAAAGCGAGGGCAAGCCGCGTTATCGTTTTGACATTCATCTGCAAGGTGAGGGTGAGACGGTTTTCTTTGATTTTTAGAACCATGCTGATTTGTACAGGCTTGGCTTGGTTTTACAGGCTTGGTCATACAGAGTGGTTTTTGAACCGTTGCTAGTTTTTAGACAGATTTTGAGTCAAGGCTTTTGGGCAAAGTGGAATTTGCCACCTAATATATGAGAGGGATTTCATGACACACAAAACACAAGTGGCCATCATTGGTGCAGGCCCTTCAGGATTACTGCTTGGTCAGTTGCTGTCCAAAGCGGGCATTGATAACGTCATTTTGGAGCGCAAAACGGGCGAGTATGTCTTAAGCCGCATTCGCGCAGGCGTTTTGGAGCAGGGCACGGTCAACCTGATTCGCGAGTCGGGGGCAGGCGAGCGTATGGATAAAGAAGGGTTGGTTCATACGGGCACCGATTTTAGTTTTCAAGGCGAGCATTACCATATCGATATAGAAAAATATAGCGGCGGTAAGCACGTCATCGTTTATGGTCAGACTGAGGTGACGCGCGACTTAATGGAAGCACGCGAAAAAGTCGGCGGTACGACGGTTTATGAAGCCGAAAATGTCGAGCTCCATGATATTGAATCAGACAACCCTTATGTGACCTATCAGCACAACGGCGAGTCGTTCCGCTTGGACTGCGATTATATCGCTGGCTGTGACGGCTTTCATGGGGTCTCACGCAAATCTATCCCCGCCAATAAGCTAGAAGAATACGAAAAGGTCTATCCGTTTGGCTGGCTTGGGCTTATGAGTGACACCCCGCCTGTCAATGACGAGTTGGTTTACTGCGCTCATGAGCGCGGCTTTGCGCTGTGCTCGATGCGCTCGCCAACCCGCAGCCGCTACTATATCCAAGTGCCAGACACCGACAAGATCGAAAACTGGAACGAAGAAAAATTTTGGGCGGAGCTCAAACGCCGTATCCCGCCCGAGATGGCAGAACGCTTGGTGACTGGCCCTGCGCTAGAGATGAGCATCGCGCCCCTGCGCTCGTATGTCTGCGAGACCATGCAATACGGCAAAGTGTTCCTATTAGGAGATGCCGCGCACATCGTCCCGCCGACGGGTGCTAAGGGTCTAAACCTCGCGGCAAGTGACGTGGAAACGGCTTTTCGTTTATTTGTCAAAATTTATGAAGAACAGCGCACGGATTTGATCCCGCGTTATCAAGAAATTTGCTTGGCACGCACTTGGAAAGCGGTGCGTTTTTCATGGTGGATGACCATGCTATTGCACCGTTTTCAGAGTGCAGGCCGTTTTGATTTTCGCGTACAGCAGGCTGAGTTTGATTACTTTATCCATTCAGAAGCGGGCAAAGCCACCATTGCTGAGAACTACGTCGGCTTGCCGTTTGAGGCATTAGAGTAGGCCATTTGGCTTTGGCGACTTTATCGTCGCTATCCAACCTTTTTATATAGGATGATTCCATGTTAAATAAAGTGACAGAATCTGCCATTGAGGCCATGAGCCATATCAATGATGGGGCGACCATCTTGATAGGTGGTTTTGGTTTGGCAGGTCAGCCAACAGAACTGATCGATGCGCTCATTGAGCGTAATGCAAAAGACTTAACCATCGTCAGTAATAATGCGGGCAATGGTGAGACAGGACTGGCGCTATTATTAAAGTCAGGCTGCGTGCGCAAAATTATTTGCTCATTTCCGCGTCAGCATGACTCGTATATCTTTGATGATCTCTACCGCGCAGGAAAAATTGAGTTAGAAGTGGTACCGCAAGGCACACTGGCGGCGCGTATGCAAGCAGGTGGTAGCGGTCTTGGTGCCATTTATACCCCAACGGCTTATGGCACACTGCTTGCCGAAGGCAAAGAAACGCGCACGATTAACGGCAAAAACTACGTATTGGAATATCCCATTAAGGCCGATTTTGCCTTAATCAAAGCCTTTAAAGGCGATCGCTGGGGCAATCTGACGTATCGCAAAGCGGCGCGCAATTTTGGTCCCATCATGGCGGCGGCCTCGCACCATACCATTGCTCAAGTCAGCGAAGTGGTTGAGCTGGGCGCGATCGACCCAGAGCACATCGTTACCCCAGGTATTTTTGTCCACGAAGTCGTCTGTATTGAAGGAGAGGCATCATGAGTGAGTACACCCCACGTTCAGTCGATGAGATTGCCAAGCGCGTTGCCCAAGATATCGAAGAGGGCATGTACGTCAATCTGGGCATCGGACAGCCGACCCGAGTCGCTGACTTTTTGCCAACAGACAAAGACATTTTTTTGCACAGTGAGAACGGTGTGCTAGGTATGGGGCCTGCGCCTGAAGAAGCGGATAGAGATGGCGATTTGATCAATGCGGGCAAACAATACATCACGTTACTCGAAGGCGGCAGCTACTTCCATCATGGCGACTCGTTTGCCATGATTCGCGGCGGTCACATTGACTTATGTGTGCTTGGCGCTTTTGAGGTTGCCAAAAATGGCGATATCGCCAATTGGTTTTTGGGTCGTCCAAAGGACATTCCTGCCGTTGGTGGTGCCATGGATCTGGCTGTTGGTGCCAAAAAGGTATACGTCATCATGGATCATGTGAGCAAAAACGGCGATCCAAAAATCGTTGAAAACCTAAAGCTGCCCATCACTGGTGAAAAGTGTGTCAACCGTATCTATACCGATTTGGCAGTGATTGATATCACTGAGCAAGGGCTACAGGTTCGTGACATGGTTGATGGCTTAACCTTTGAGGAGCTGCAGTCAAAAACAGGTGCCAAACTACTAGAGCCATAGAGATCATCCATCAACATTGACAATGGCAGATACTCTACTATCAGCACAATATTTAACCATCAAGAAAGGATTTCATGATGACAAACAATCTATCTTTGGTAGCAGGACAGTCGATTAGACGCATCATACCTATTGGTTTTAATGCGGCGATATCAGCTGTTAGTGGCAGGGTAGGTGCGCTATGACTCAGCTTATGAAGATCAGCAGCCTCATCTCCAAACTGTGTCAACTTATTGGCGGGCTCAGTCTGGTCATCATGGTGCTCACCACCATGTTAGACGTCGTCGCCCGCTACCTCTTTAAACTTAGCGGTGGCGAGTTTGGCTTTACCGTCAAAGGCTCCGTCGAAATCGTCTCCTACCTCATGCTCTTTGCCATGCTCGCCGCCTTTGCCGCCTATGTCGAACGCTCGCAAATCATCGTCGACGTCTTCACCCAAAAGATGCCCCAATCTATCAAAGGCTACATGATGGGCGTCTTTATGATCGGCTTCTTTGCCATCGGCCTCATCTTTGCATGGGGACTCTATGAGAGCGCATTGGACGCCATCGAATACGGCAAAGTCACCCAAGACTTGCGTATCTCCATGATGCCCATCTACGCCTTTAGCGCACTGCTTAGCCTACTACTGGCCATACGTTCGCTTATCGAATCCATCAACATCTTTAAAACAGGCGAATTCTTTGACGCCGAGGAGACAGGCGCATGAGTCCAGAAATTATCGGCGCCATCGGCCTTGTCGCCATGATCGCCCTTGTCATCCTGCGCGTGCCCGTCGCCCTTGCAATGCTTGGCGTGGGACTGGTCGGCTTTGGCGCGGTCACCGCACCAAGCGGCGCACTACAAATGCTCAAAGACATCCCAATCGACGTCTTGGCCAAATATGACTTTAGTGCCATTCCCTTATTTATCTTAATGGGCGTCTTTGCCACCCACTCAGGCATGGCAGGTAAACTCTTTGACGCCACCCGTACCATCTTTGGCGGGGTCAGAGGCAGCCTTGGTATTGCGGGTATCGGCTCCTCCGGTATCTTTGCTTCCATCTCAGGGTCTTCTCTTGCGACCGCCTCTACCATGACCAAAGTGGCCTTACCGCAAATGGAGAAGTACGGCTACCAGCCAGGCTTTGCCTGCGGTATCTTAGCCGCGGGTGGTACGCTTGGTATCATGATTCCACCCAGTATTGCCTTACTGGTCTACGCCATCTTAACCCAGCAGTCGGTCGGTGATATGTTTATCGCAGGCTTTCTGCCGGGGATGCTGGGTATGCTCATGTACTCCATCACGGTCATGATCATGGTGCGCTGGAAACCGCATTTAGCGCGCCGCGGGGAGAAAACCTCATGGAAAGCCAAGCTGTTATCGCTCACAGGTCTGATCCCTTTTAGCTTTATCTTTATTGTGATCATTGCTGGTATCTTCTTTGGGATATTCACGCCTACAGAGGGCGCAGCCGTGGGCGCGTTTGTCTCTTGGGCCTATGCAGCGGTCAAAGGTATGCGCTTGCAAGGACTCAAGCAGTCACTGACAGAAACCTTGGCACTGTCGGCAGTAGTGTTCTTTATGCTATTGGGGGCAGAAGCGCTTGGCTACTTTATTTCTGTGTCGCAGATGTCCAATACGCTGGCGGCTTGGATTGGCGGTTTGGATGTGAGTCCCATGGTCATTTTGATTTGTATCTTGATCATGTATTTCTTACTGGGTCTGTTTATGGACGCCTTAGCGATGCTGGTGATTACCATTCCTGTGGTGTATCCAATCATTTTAGCGTTAGGGTTTGATCCTGTATGGTTTGGTATCGTAGCAGTATTGACGGTGGAGCTGGGTCTGATCACGCCGCCGATGGGGATGAATATCTTTGTGATTAAGGCGATGGCGCCGCATATTAAGCTTGGTGATATGTTCCGAGGAGTAGCGCCGTTTATTGTGTCGGATGTGATTCGGTTGGCGCTATTGGTGGCGTTCCCGGCAATCTCGCTGGTGCTGTTGAGTTAAGCCTGACTAAATAGGACAAAACAGGTAGTGGCGACATGGTGTGTCTATGTGTCCCTTATCCCCTCTATAGTGATAGCCATGTCGTCTTAATGACGGCGTGGCTTTTTTTGGTTTGGCGCGCTCGTTGCTGCGTTTGTTGCTATGAGTCGCCATGCTCGTTACTTTTTACCAAAAAGCATAAATTTATCAATCAATTTTATCAACTAAATTTATTAAATAGTGATTGATGATGTTTGCCTTTTTGGCTGTCCGATGTCGTATTTTTGCTTGATTGCTGTAGAATCCTTATAAAAAACTGAATTTAGCGTTAATACGAGACGTTTTATAGCCTTTTTTAGTGCTTTAATAGAAAGTAAACGGTTTAAACTAAGGTTTTAGATTAGAAATTGCTTTACATGTTATCAACTTTATTGATAATATTAAGTCAAGATCAGCAGTGCAGTAGCATTTGTTTTCTAAGCGATCTTATTCTGCCTGCTTTCGTTGGTTGTCTCAGTTATCTGTCTGGGCGCTAATGTTGATTTTTTATATAAGGCTTATTTTTATATCACTAGGAAAGTAATCACCCACATCATGGAGCAACACTATGTCAGATTATAAAAACCGCTGGACCACCGTCAAAGTAGAAGTGACCGAAAACATCGCTTGGGTGACTTTCAATCGTCCAGATCAGCGCAACTGCATGAGCCCAACGCTCAACCGAGAAATGATCGACATATTAGAAACGCTAGAGCAAGACCCAGAAGCAGGGGTGGTGGTGATCACGGGTGAGGGCAGTGCATGGACTGCTGGGATGGATCTAAAAGAATATTTCCGCGAGACAGATGGTCAGCCTGAGATTGTGCAAGAAAAAACGCGTAGAGACGCTTGCCGCTGGCAGTGGCAACTGCTGCGTATGTACAGCAAACCGACCATCGCTATGGTCAATGGCTGGTGTTTTGGTGGCGCGTTCTCACCGCTGGTGGCCTGCGATCTGGCTTATTGTGCGGATGAAGCCACCTTTGGTCTATCGGAGGTGAACTGGGGCATTCCACCGGGTAATCTGGTGAGTAAAGCTATGGCGGATACGGTGGGCCACCGCGAATCGCTGTATTACATCATGACGGGCGAACCGTTTAACGGTCAAAAAGCGGCAGAAATGGGTCTGGTCAATAAAAGTGTCCCGCTGGATGATCTAAAGGCCGAAGTTGATAAAGTGGCAAAAGTGCTGCTCGCAAAAAATCCAGTGGTGCTGCGCTATGCCAAAAATGGCTTTAAACGCTGCCGTGAGCTGACATGGGATCAAAACGAAGACTATCTCTATGCCAAGATTGACCAGTGCTCTATGCGTGATCCAGAGAATGGCCGCGCTGAAGGTATGCGTCAGTTCCTTGATGAAAAAAGCATCAAGCCCGGCTTGCAAACATATAAGCGATAAGGGATTTGTAACTGCACGCCAATAAAAACGTATCGAAATAACATTCGCCACTTGTGCCAAAAATCCTTTTATACAAAGGAATTTTTGGCGTTATCACTATCCTTTAACAAATGCACGCGCACAATATAACAACCATATTATCCGATAAAAGACTAGGGCGTGTTGAGTATTTACAAGTTGACGATCATGCTTATGTCCTAGCAACGAATTTTTAAATAAGCGTAAACCACTGTAGTACCACTTTGGCAAAGGAATGCCACCATGACTGACCGCTATAGGCATTGAATGATAGGCACTTAATTATAGTCACTTAATTATAGTCGTTCACTCTGGCGTAATAACGCAACTGCCATGATTACAACCGGCCTCTGGTCACCATTGTCACCATTCCCCGCCATTTTAGCCAGCATCATAAGTAGGCTATCAGTTTGCCACACATACCCAAAATAGCACCCAAATCACTTAGTGAACCTTTATGTATTGTGAGGGTATGGTTTGCCAAGCGGCGCAATATAAGTAGTATGGATGTTAGAGACACAAGGAAGACAACAATTAAAATCAATGGAGTAGATCATGACCCAATTTACCTATCACAGCTACCCAGAACGTGCCGTTGCTGTTGGTAGTAACGATGCCATCGTCCACCAAAAGCCTGATGCAGAAGGCGATATTTACTACATAAACGCTGCCACCCCGCTGGAGGACTATCCTGATTTTTTATTTGATAAGCTGTACGAATACGCCGAAAAGTATCCTGACAGAGTACTGATTGCGCAGCGGGCACTGGATGACGCCACAGGTAAGCGTGGCGACTGGATCAAGCTGACCTATAGCGAGGTACTAAAAAAAGCGCGTAGCATTGCTCAGGCACTACTCAAGTATGATTTATCAGAAGAGCGCCCGCTGATGATCTTGTCTGAGAACTCACTAGAGATGTTTTTACTCATGTGCGGCGCGATGCTGGCAAATGTACCTTACGCCTTGATCGTACCCGCTTATTCGCTGGTCGCCAAAAAGCCTGACAAATTACAGTATGTGATCGACAAGCTCACGCCAGCCCTATTTTATGCGGGTGACGGTAACGGGTTTTCACGTCAGCTTACGGCCTGTGGTCAGATGGACAAACCGATCATCACCTCGACCGGTCATATTGACGGCGAGCCGTGTCTGCATTTAAATGATTTGTTAGCGACCAAAGCCACAGACGCAGTTGAGCTGACCCATGAGCACATGAGCGCAGACAGTATCGTCAAATTCCTCTTTACCTCAGGCTCTACAGGCAGTCCAAAAGTTGTGCCCACGACCCACCGTATGCTGTGTAGCAATCAGCAAATGCTCAAGCAAGGACTTTGCTTGAGTGAAGATGAGCCGCTGGTATTGGTCGATTGGCTCAGTTGGCATCATACCTTTGGTGGCAGTCACAACCTTGGCATTGCACTATACAATGGCGGCACGTTTTATATTGATGACGGTCGCCCTGTGGCGGGTAAGTTTGATGAGACCATTCGCAACCTTAAAGAAATCTCCCCCAGTAAGTACTTCAATGTCCCCGTGGGCTGGTCAATGCTTGCCAACGCCTTAGAAGAAGATGAGGCACTGCGTGATAACTTTTTTAAAAAGGTCGATTTATACTTTTTTGGCGGTGCCAGTTTATCCGCCGAGCTGTGGCAGCAACTGGGCGATATCAGTTATCAACACTGCGGTGAGAGAATCCGCATCATGTCGGGTATCGGGATGACAGAGACCTCACCGTCTTGCACCTTTACCACAGGCCCCTCCAACGACACGGCGAGCTTTGTGGGCGTGCCTGCAGCAGGGGTTGAAATCAAACTGGTGCCGATGAAGGACAAGACAGAGCTGCGTATCAAAGGCCCTCATGTCATGCCAGGATATTGGCGGCATGATACGGCCACATCCAAGGCAGCAGACAGTTTTGATGACGAAGGGTTTTATTGTACTGGTGACGGCGTATTGCCTTACAACCCTGACAATATCTCAGAGGGCTTGGTCTATGATGGCCGTATCGCCGAAGATTTTAAATTGACCACAGGGACGTTTGTCAATGTGGGCGAGCTGCGCAACCGCATGGTGTTAAAAGGTATGGCGCTGATTGATGATGTGGTGCTGACGGGTGAGGGTAAAGCAGAGATCGGGGCGTTTGTCTTTGTCAAAGAAAAAATGGCGCGCAAGCTAACAGCGCTGCATGAGGCCACACTCAAGCAAGTGTTAGAGCATGAGCGGCTGCAAGCATGGTTTAGCGACTTTATGGATAGCATTAATGATGGCTATGACGCCAGCTCAAAAAAGATTACCCGTATTTATCTGATGGAAAATCCGCCCAATGTGGTTGAGGGCGAAAAAACTGACAAAGGCAACCTCAATCAGCGCAAACTGCGTAATAATAGAGCGCAAGAAACGGCTCAACTATACACAGATAACGCAGATAAATTGAGGTTTTTGGCCAAATAGCTTAACATGAAGCCCAAGATGGCCTCACAAGTGCTCGCAAGGAAAATTCATTGAACCACATATCATCAAGCAAGCCTATGGGCAATGCGCCAACCGTCAGCTATAGTGTTGGTAAGCTCGACAAACTCATCAATCAGCAGCTTAGCGAAGCGCTGTCAGAGATGGAGGTCAGCTTGCCGCAATTTACCATGCTATCAAACCTACATCTGCATGGTGAGATGGCCAATGCCAAGCTGGCGTCGCGTTCTTTTATCAGTCCACAAGCCTCCAACCAAATCATCAAAACCATGGAAGAAAAGGGCTGGATCAGTAAAAGTGACGATCCCAATCACGGGCGCATTTTATTGATTGGTCTGACGCCTGCTGGGCAAGCCGTCTATGAGCGCTGCAATGTCAAAGCGATGGCGTTTGAAGACAAAATGCTCGCGGGGCTACCTGCTGAGAATGTTATGATGCTGAAAGCCACCATACAGCGACTGATCGCAAACTTAAAACAAGACACCTAGAGTGTCTTCTTAATTCAAAATTAGAAGCATAAGCAAAACTATAAATAAAACCGATACGGTGTTATAAACGTATCGGTTTTATTTTAGGTAAGTTTTGTTTTGGACGTATGCTCAATACGATATCAAGGAAGCACGACTGCTTAGAATTTATATTTGGCCATCACCTCAACTTCTTGACCTTTTAAGCGCCATGGTAGGGTGGTATCACTACGATCACGCCACTCAACACCAACATCGAGATCGGGTAAGTAGGCATAGATCAGGTTGGCACTTTTTATATCGATCGATGTGTCATTATCATCGTCCACATTGACCTCGCCATAGCGCATATTGCCGCGTAGCTTTGGTGTAAATTGATGGCGATAACCCACACTAAAGCCCGTCTGCGAGACCAGCTCACCATTTTCGGCATCACAGTTGACGCTGACTGGCGTGAGCGCGCCTGTGGTACAGACGCCTGAATAAACGCCCATTCCTTCACCTGTATAGACACTACCATGTAGCGACCCAGCACCTATCTGGTACTTAGCGGCTAGTGACGCACCGATACCGAAGTCTGAATCTGAATCATCGGTAATACTAGTACTCGCTTCACGGCCCGTCACGGCAGCGGTGTAGCCAAAATCAGCGATATTGTCGCTATAGCTGACCACCATATCAGGTATATTGGCATCGTCATAGACAGGATCTTGCGCGGTCACCCGTAGGCCTTTATTGACATAATGAAAGGTCAGGTCGGGCCGCACATACAGCCCACTACCCGCGACAGTACCAAAGCCTGTACCATAAAAGTCAAGCTGTTCGGTGAGACGCGGAGCAACGGCAAAAAACTGACCGTTCCAGGTCTTACCTACCGTAAACTTGTCATATTGCATAAAAGCATGGCGTAGCCTCAATTCTGGTGTACCACTATCATAGCCTGCAAAATCGCCATAGAAGTCACCTTCAATAAAACCAGTTAGGGTTTTATCATCCACAAGTGTGGTGGCTTTGAGATTGATCCTTGATTCTCTAACGTTGCCTTCAAACTCAGAATCTTGGTCATCAGGTGAAATAAACATTCCTTCAGCTTTGATATAACCCCCAATACTTAACGTGGTGTCCCCATCGGTGATGACATCTATTGCTTGCACGTGGGTGCATAGGGTTAAGGTGGATACCGCAAACAGCACCGTCTTTAGATTACGCATATATTTCACACTCCGTGTTTGTTTTAAAGCCAAAGGCACCCGTGTCAAAAATCACACGCGCTATTCGTCACTGCTGGGTGCTGATAGCGACTTTGGCTCATAAAAACCGATAAAAATAGTGCAGATACTGTCATCTGACACCAACCAATTCCTTTTGTTTTTTACCTTTACGTGCTAACCACAACGCTTGAACGCTCGCTCTATATTGTTTGTTTTCTCAAGAATAACGCCCGCTCATAGGGCATCACGCCATGGCATAGAACCTTATCGCTTGCTGTATGCTGCTAGCGGCGTATGACACCAAGATGAGACAGACATTTAAATACGTATGACACGTACTGTTAAGCGCGCAATAAAACCCTTATGACTGATAAAAACAATACAGATGTTTACAAATCAATGAAGTTGTGTTAACTCGAATTACAAGATAGCAACTTATTGAAATTATTGTCAAGCTACTTTATAAAATTGTTTGACATATTTATACTTTTGACCGTAATATATACAAAATACAGGTAATTTCCCCGTTATTAGCTAAATTTATATATTTCTATTGTAAAGAAGGTTTATAATAAAATGAGACAAATCATCGCAAGTAACGTTTTAAATAAATGTCTGTATTTGAGTCATTTGCTTTGAATCACCTGCTTGGCAAAACAGCAATAACGATGTATTACCCTCAATCTATCAATCAAAAGGATTTGATTATGTCTAGCGAGCACACGTGCGCCAAAAATACCAGCGCTACGGTCAGTACCAACAACCGCTTCAACTTACGCCAAGGCATCTCGATGTTGGCATTATCGCTTATGCTACCGCTCAGTTTGACAGCGTGCAGCAGCGGCTCAGAAGCAAAAGAGGGCGGCGCTGATGACGTGGTGGTATTGCGGATGTCGCATTTTATGCCGGCACCATCGGCCATGAATGTAGAGATATTTGAACCTTGGGCCAAAAAAATCGAAGAAGAATCCAATGGCCGTATCCAAATCGAAAACTTCCCTGGATCGACGCTGACCAAGCCGGCGGATACCTATGAGGCGGTGGTAAACGGTAGAGTAGATATCGGCATACAGCTGCAAGGGTATACCAGTGGCCGTTTTCCATTATCACAAATCGCTGAGTTACCGGGTCTGTCCAACTCAGCCGCCCAGATGAGCTGCCTGATGCAGACCTTGTATGACAACGGCACCATCGCAGGCGAGTATGAAGACTCGCATGTTATATCGCTTTATGGCCTTGGTCCTGGCGCCCTGCATAGTGCCGAACTGATCAAAAAACCCGAGGATATGCAAGGTCTGCGTATACGCCGCCCCTCTGCGGTGGCAGGTGACATGATTGAGAGCATGGGCGCCGCGCCCGTTGGCCTGCCTGCGACCGATATCTATACCTCCTTGCAGCGCGGGGTCATCGATGGGTTGAGCTTGCCTTGGGATGGCGTGCCCATCTTTCGGGTGAATGAGCTGGTCGATAATCACACCAATATCCCGCTGTATTCCTCGAGCGTGGTCATCAATATGAATAAAGACAAATACGATGCTCTGCCGCCTGATTTGCAAAAAATTATTGATGATAATTCAGGCATGGTATTTGCCAAAAAAGTGGGAGACATGCTGACCGAAGACGATAAGGAGGCGCTGCAAGCTGCCAAAGACGCTGGCGACACCATCATCGATATTCCTGACCCACTCAATGCTCCAGCATGGGCGGGCCCGTTGAAAAAAGGCACGCAAAAATATCTGGATTCGGTCAATCAAAATGGCGTCGACGCTAATGCCATCTATGAAAAAGTACAAGCAGCGAGTAAAGCTTGTCAGGTTTAAATAGGCTTGAATGGCTCATGACACCCATTGGTTGATGTTCGATTTTATCAGAAGGAAGTTTTATGCATATTTATCACGCCCCGCTGGCAGACATGCGTTTTTTGTTGACGGATGTTTTTGATGCACCCTCATTTTGGCAGGCCAATGAGAGCCTACACCACATCGATATGGAGACGGTAGATAGCGTGCTAGATGCCTTATCGAGCTTTACCCAAAAGGCACTGCTCCCATTAAACCAAAGCGGCGATGAAGAGGGCGTGCGTCTTTCACATGATGCTGAAGGCTATGGTGCGGTCAATACGCCAACGGGATTTAAGCAGGCGTATGAGCAGTACAAAGCAGATGGCTGGGTGGGACTGGGGGCAACGCCAGAGTATGGCGGGCAAGGGTTTCCCAAAATGGTATCGATGTTTCAAGAAGAGATGATGTTTAGCAGCAACCAAGCGTTTGCCCTGTATCCCAATTTGGCCTTGGGTGCTGGCCTGTGCCTATTAAAATCGGCCTCCAAAGCACAAAAAGACAGGTATCTGGGAAAAATATATACGGGCGAATGGGCAGGGACGATGTGCTTGACAGAAGCACACGCAGGAACCGATCTAGGACTGATTAAAACTAAAGCGGTTCCTAACGACGATGGCAGCTATGACATCACGGGCAGCAAGATTTTTGTGACGGGCGGCGATCATGATTTGACAGAAAATATCATCCATTTGGTATTGGCAAAAACCCCCAACGCGCCTGCAGGCTCCAAGGGCATCTCTTTATTTATCGTCCCCAAATACTTGATTGAAAAAGACGCGCAAGGTCATGATTGTATCGGGGCTCGTAATGCCGCTTCGGTGGGCTCGGTCGAGCATAAAATGGGGGTTAAAGGCTCAGCAACGTGCGTGCTCAATTTTGATAAGGCCAAAGGCTGGATGGTCGGTGAGGAATGTACAGGGCTGGCCTCGATGTTTTTGGTGATGAACTATGAGCGTTTGGCGATTGGGATGCAAGGCATCGCCGTCACTGAGCTGGCGTATCAAAACGCCGCTGGCTACGCCAACGACCGATTGCAATCCCGTAGCGACTCAGGCATCAAAAACCCTGATAAAGCCGCAGATGCCTTGATTCATCACGCCGATATACGCCGTATGCTCCTTAACGCCAAGTCTCATGCCGAAGTGTCGCGCTGCTTTGCGATGTATGTCGCCAAACAGCTGGATATTGCCAAATATAGTGACGATAAGCAACTGATAGATACTGCCAATGCGCGCGTTGCCTTGTTAACGCCGATTGCCAAGGCTTTTTTAAGCGACAAAGCATTTGAGGCAACCGTTGATTGCCAACAAGTCTTTGGTGGGCATGGCTATATCTGCGACTGGGGCATGGAGCAAATCGTACGTGATGCGCGTATCGCCCAAATCTATGAAGGCGCTAATGGCATTCAGGGGTTAGACCTCTTGGGGCGCAAAGTTGCCAAAGATGGCGGCGCTATGCTGTTTGATTTTTTAGCTGAAATCCGCCGTTTTATTGGCGATATGTCAGGCGCGCATGGTATCAAGCAAGCCACATTGAGGGCGGCTGATGATCTTGAGCGCTTGACCCATACTTTATTGGCTCATATGAATGAGCGCCGTGATGATGTGAATGGCTGTGCGGTCAGCTACTTACACGCCACAGGCTATCTGTGCTTTGCTTATATGTACGCCATGATGGTGGCAGCCAGCCAGTATAAAGAAGGGGCGTTTTATGCCAATAAGCTGAAATTGGCAGATTACTTTATCGATCATGTGCTGCCACGGATGCAGACACATATAGACATGGCTCAATCAGGCAGCCAGTCTATGATGGCCTTTGATCTGGCTTATTTTGAACCTGCGTAAACCCATGAGGGATATCAATCGATTACCAATAACCCCATGAGACCATACACATTTGTCGTGTAGAAAATATCATTAATCTAGCCCTGCTGCTAGACTTAGACAAAACGTAGACCTCGTCTTACGTTGATTATTAACTGGCAGTTTTTATCATTATAAATAAGGAAGTTTTTATGTCGAACTATAACGATCTTAACCTCAACTACATCGCTGGCGAATGGCGCGATGGCACCTCAAGCCATGACATCGTGACCAGCAACCCCTTTACAGGAGATAAGATTGCGACCTTTAAAGCCGCCAGTTTGGATGATCTCAATGACGCGTATGTCGCCTTAGAGCAGGCGCAGCAAGACTGGATCACAACCAACCCTTACGCCATGAGTCACATTATCGAGCAAGCAGCGCAGGTCATTGTTAATCGCCGTGACGAGCTAATCGATATGTTAGTACGGGAGGCGGGTTCTACGGTCATCAAGTCCAGTATCGAAGTCGATGCCTGTGTTGGGGCGATAAAAGTAGCGGCAGAATATCCGTTTTTGCTTGAAACAACGGTCACGCGCTCTGCCATCCCTGACAAAATGAATCACATCATCCGCAAACCAGTTGGCGTGGTCACAGTGATTGGGCCGTTTAATTTTCCGCTGTTTTTGGCGATGCGTTCGGTCGTTACCGCGCTGGCAAGTGGCAACGCCGTATTGCTAAAACCCGCCTCCAACACACCCATTACAGGCGGGGTTTTACTGGCCAAAATATTCGAAGAAGCAGGGTTGCCTGCAGGCGTACTGTCCGTTGTCGTACCCAAAACCTCTGAAATCGGTGACGAGCTCTACACCCATCCTATCCCGCGTGTCATCTCCTTTACAGGCTCCACCGAAGTGGGACAGCGCATCGGTGAAAAAGCAGGTCGGGGCATCAAGCGATCTATCTTGGAGCTGGGCGGTAACAATGCGTTTGTCGTGCTGGAGGATGCTGATGTTGACTATGCGGCGCGCTCGGCAGTCTTTGGTCGCTTCTTACACAGCGGTCAGATTTGCATGTCAGCCAACCGTATCATCGTGCACGAGTCTATCTTTGATGACTTTGCAGCGAAGTTTGTCAAATACACCAAAGCGCTCAATGTCGGCGATCCAGCACGACCTGAAGTGCTGGTCGGGCCATTGATCGATGAAAAAGAAGCCATCCGTGTGGAGGAGGCCGTCAAACGTGCGGTAGAAGAGGGCGCTGAGATGTTACTGGAAGGCAAACGTGACGGCGCGCTTGTCTATCCTTATGTCTTAAAGAGCACTAATGATGGCTACTCTGCCTGTACCGAAATGTTTGGTCCCGTCGCAACGCTGATCTCCCATAGCGGTGATGAGGACGCCTTGCGAATGGCGAATGATACCGACGCTGGACTCAGCGGCGCTGTACACTCAGCCGATATCGCACGGGCGCAAAAATTTGCCGCTGGCTGGAGAACGGGTATGGTGCATATCAATGATCAGAGTGTTAACGATGAGCCGCGCATTGCCTTTGGCGGTGAGAAAGCATCCGGTATCGGTCGTTTCGGTCGTCATATCACCTTTGATGAGTTCACTACCTATCAGTGGGTATCGGTACAGACCGAGCAGCGCCACTATCCAATTTAAAGAAAAGCGCTTTAGCCAACCGCGCAGTTTTGTATCTACAAACCATGATGACCTTTTACGGTTGTCATGGTTTTGTTTTGGGTGAGTGTAGATTGAGGGATTTTGAGGTTAATTTTGATAGTTATATTTGACAAATGTAGGTAAGCTAATAGGGTTGTGAGTGCTAAAACTTCAATCTGCTGTCAACACGGAGTTCAAATGTCAGCGTATTTTGCCAAAATCAACTGGGTGAGAGACAGCCAAGAAAGCTATATTGATAATAAATATAGCCGAGGACACGAATGGATATTTGATGGTGGTGTCGTCGTCCAAGCTTCATCTTCTCCTTCTCCTCATGTGGTGCCTTTACCGTACTCTGTTGAGGCCAATGTAGATCCTGAAGAAGCGTTTGTGGCCTCTCTGTCAAGCTGTCACATGCTGTTCTTTTTATCTATCGCTGCAAAAAGAAAATATGTGATTGATTCATATACAGACAATGCAGTGTTAACTCATGAAAATCGGGGGCTAACTCCATGTAGAAGTCATTATATTTAACTGATTTTTGAATATGACATATAAAAAGGAGTGTATACGGGCTTGTATGATCAAGAAATAAGACATAAACTAAAACTTAAATTTAGTACTGTGCCGAACGATCCAAACGATACTCAATTAGAGTTAATAAAGCTTGATATTACAGCTTTAGTTGCGAAAGGTTCTACACCTACTTGGAATGATTGGGCTAAAATTGTAAAAAGGTATTGCCCAAGTGCTGGTACTTATATTTACAAAGGCGTGGGTACGTCAGATTTAATAAGACTTTTACAATTAGCAACTAAAAATTAGGATTGTTTATGAGTTTAGATAACTTTAAGAAAAAGCTTGAAGTAGATTTATTGATTACTGAATGGTCACCTTCAACGGCCGAACTAAGAGAAATTGCTAGACGCCTTGCAGAATTCAATGGTGATCCTAGCAAGTCAAATATCAGCAGAGTCGTATTAGACGTGGTTGGTTCATATGAAGCAATGTCTTTCGAGGGAGCAGATAACTCAGATTTAACGACACTACTTTTGCTTGCAACTAAAACGACTGCAAGTGATGACTAATGAGCAATCAGTTCTAGCTGCTGAAGCTGAAATAGAAAAACTTAAAAAAAATTATACGGATTATCTGAATCCTATTGTTTTACGGATTCGTAATGATGAAATAGAACCAACTCTTCAAGAGCTACTTACTTGTCAGCAACTTGGCACAAGATACTTCAATTTTATTGAAAATTTTGTTGGTAACAGTGATTTGCTTGGTGCTCATACTAATGGCAAATGGGTTACAGGGTTTGCTGAAACATGCCAAAGCGTTTTAAATGCTCTCATCTTACATTTTAATTTTCTTAGAAGTTACTCAAGTACACTCAAAGGTGCTCTAGAGCAACCTAACACCGGGGCATATGCAAATATGCAAAGGATGACCAAAGAATATCTTCCTAAAGATCAGTGGCAGGATTTAGAGAGTTTATTTACAGAAGCCTCTTTACCAATATCGGGGTTTAAATTTCCAGGGGCAAATGATTTGAGAGAAACACCTAAGTGGCAACTCATAACAGGGTTAGTTATTGGTATTTTATTTGCCTTAATAATATTGATCGCTGTAGTTTTCATTCCAAATCCAACGCCAACTCAGTTCTTTATTTTTAGAGGTGTTTTTGCAATTTCTTTAGCAGCAATAGCAGCAATTATTCCCGGTTTGCTAAACGTTGAAAGTCGGTTTCAAAAGTTTTCAATAAAAGCAACGGGAGCAATCGCTGTTTTTGTTATTGTATGGTTGTTAAACCCTCCCGCACTAATTGGGATTTAACAAGTTGTTCAAACGGAAAAGAAATTAGTTTTTACTTTTTTGTACTGCTTCTATCCAACTATTTTCAGCCTAATGTTTTGAGTTAGTTAGTAGAGCGTTAAATTTAAATAAAATAATAAATATGGAGAGTGATTTTGTTCAATTTATTGATTTCCCATAACCCAGAAAGCTGGAGTTTATCTCCATATGAGTACGACAAAAGCCGTGCTGTTGTGGAATATACCGCTAATGAGATAAGCGAGCGTTATAAGTTCTTTGATAAAAATGCTATCGAAGAATTAAAATCATTCCCAACCTTGTTTGTCACAGAAAATGAAGCTACAGAATCAAGAATTGGCTATATTACAAATATAAGGGTAAGAGCTAGAACTGTAGTATTAGACTATGAATTTGATCCGATATTGCCCGCCCTGCCAATTGGTGCAATTGATACAATACGTGTAGATATTGATTTAGGTGACTGGGAGTTATCTAGAACGCATTGGGCAGTAAAGGATGAACCTATATTCGACATATTAATTCAGCATGGATATATAACACAGCAGCAAGTGGAAGAGACACAACAAACAAGATCGCCAGAGCCTCCTGTCATTCCTCCTATTCAAGGAATGGGCGAAGGTTTTAATAACTCACAAGTCTTCATTGTTCATGGGCATGATGAGATTGCAAAGCTTGATGTAGAGAAATTTATAAGTAGTTTAGGTTTACAACCAATAATCTTATACAAACAAGCTAGCTCCGGAATGACAATTATCGAGAAAATTGAATACTACTCAAATGTTGGCTTTGGAGTTGTTCTATACACACCCTGTGATGTGGGGTCAAAAGCTGGCGCTTTATCTATGAAGTATAGAGCTCGTCAAAATGTGGTATTTGAACATGGGTACTTAATTGGAAAGCTAGGCCGTCCTAGAGTTACAGCTATCGTTAAGGGTGATGTTGAAACACCTAATGATATTAGCGGTGTTGTATACGTTGATATGGACACAGCCGGCAGTTGGCAAGACCAATTAAAAGTCGAAATGAGGAACGCTGGTTATCAAGTATAAATATAACACATATGTGCTTAAACTATTTTCAATAGGGATTCGTGTCCTTTTTGGCGATTTTCATACAGTTACGGTCAACTTCAAACCAATAAATAAATTTGTTTAGTTCATATGTCGATTAGCTATTACCAACGTCCACTCCTCGAACTGAGCTAAAACTCAACACTTACATAGTATAAACCCTTACTTCTCTTTCAATTATTCAAAACAACCTAACCTAGCATTTTAACTATTTCTAAGCTGAAAAATGCTCTTTAAAAATTCTATTTACAACAACAAAGCTCAATCGGTCATAACCGATTGAGTCAGTATGATCCATACCCTTACTCTATCGGAGAGGGCTTGCCATGCGGACTTGAGCGCATATATTGTTTAGGCGCTTTTACTGTTGCGCCAAGCTCTGCTGCCGCGTGCCACGGCCAGTGCGGGTCGTAAAGTATGCCGCGTGCTAGAGCAACCGCATCTGCTTGCTGCTCAGTGATGATGCTTTGCGCTTGCTCGGCTTCGGTGATTAAGCCCACTGCGATGACAGGTATGTCTACCGCTTCTTTTATCGCGGCGGAAAAAGGTACTTGATAGCTCGCCTCTACAGGGATTTGCTGCTGTGGGCTAAGTCCTGCAGTGCTCACATGGATATAATCACAGCCTAATGCTTCTAAGGCTTTAGCCAGCTCAATCGTTTGTGCAAGATCCCAGCCGCCCTCGACCCAATCGGTTGCAGACACCCGCACACCCACGGGCTTGTGGCTCGAAAATTCAGCCCGAACCGCGGTAAATACGTCAAGTAACAAGCGTATTCTGTTCTCAAGACTGCCGCCGTATTGATCATCACGCTCGTTAGATAGCGGTGATAAAAACTGATGCAGTAGATAGCCGTGCGCCCCATGCAGCTCAATCAAGTCAAGCCCCAGCGCATCGGCGCGTTTTGCTGCATGGACAAAATCGCTGATAAGTGCATCAATAGCAGGTTGATCCATCGCGGTGGGTGCCGTGTAGCTTTGGTCATAGGCAAGCGCCGATGGTGCGAGGGTTTGCCAACCATTTACTGCATCAGGGGCGATCTGACCGCCGCCATCCCATGGCCTTTTGCTGGAGGCTTTACGCCCCGCATGTGCCAGTTGGATACCTATCGGCATCGGACTATACTGTCTGACGGGAGTGAGCACTTCATCCAGTGCCGCTTGCGTCCTGTCATCCCATAATCCCAAATCCGCATAGCTGATGCGACCCTCAGGGTTGACCGCCGTTGCCTCTAAAATTAGTAGTCCTGCACCGCTCAAACTCATTTGGCCGACATGAATGGTATGCCAATCGCTTGCCGCGCCATCGTTGGCGGAGTACTGGCACATGGGGGCGATGATGATACGGTTGTCTAGGGTGAGTTGACCAAGTGGCAAAGGCGAAAAAAGTTGGCTCATAGTGACTCCTTAAAAAACGCGCCTACAGGCACGGAAGATAAAATACAAAAGCAATAGCGTTCCTCTTTCTCAATCCGCATCAGACACTACATCGGATCAGCCTTGGGCTACAGCGATGACCATGGTATCTAATGGTTATTTTTGCAGGGGGTGCTAAGAATACAAAACGCGTTGGAGTGTAAACCACGATCAACGTGAGATTGATCGTGGTGTTATGTTTTATGCTTTATGTTTGATATCAGGCTTTTTTAAGTGTCTGTGCAGGGTCTTCGACGTAGTCATCAACATTCTTATTGACGACGTTAACGCCTGTCAAATGATTGCTTTGAAACTCAAGGAATTTGACGCCCAACTTGTGGCGTACTTCAAGAGCATTGCGTTTACGAAAATCCACGAGGCATTGGCGTTCTTCCTCACCCATGTGATCGCTGTTTGCTACCTCGCAGTCTGCGACCGCTGAGAACCACTCAGGTGACCCTACATCGTAATTTTGTACCTTTTCACCAGTATCTCGAATATCATTGTGATCACCGATAGCGTCGCGTGTCTCATCTTCTGCATTATCGGCGTCGGCTGCACCAGTACCTGTTTTCAATAAGTCAGGATAGAAAAAACGTTCTTCGGCTTCGGCATGTGCATCCAGTAGATCTTTTAAACGTCCCCACACGGCTTTAAGGGCTTCGGTTTCGCTTGGGTCTATCTCGCTAATCGCGGCAAACAGACGACGCTGTTCGCTATGATCATCCAAAATCAGTTGTGTAATGTCCATAGTCGTTCCTTATGTTTGTTATGGTGCTTTGAGGTGAAGAGCTGATCGGCTCTTCACCAGCTTGGTTCATTGTTTTAAATGCTTTGAGCCCATTTTTTTTGCTCAAAAGCAGAGGTAAATAAGCTGTATTTCTGATACCTATACGCTTTGAAATACCACTCAGATGGCTTGGGCGCATTCACATCACTCGTAAAACCTGTAGAGCCAACTCTTGTATCTTGGCGTTTACTCTATAAAGCCGACAATAAATAACTTACCCTAGTCACTTCAACAAATCCACATAAGATTCAATATTCTCGGCCTTTACTGATGTAAAGCGATAGCTACCCTCGCCATCAAAGTGCTTTGTTTAGCATGTTTTGTCTTTGGATTTAATCCTTTTGGTGTTGATAGTCAGGTTGGTAGATGTGGTTCTGAATAAGAGCGCTGAGGTCTTCGGGTTCATCGATACCAGCAAGTCCGCGGTCAAATATGTCTCGGGCGATAGCAATGGCGATCCGCGTTTCAGTGCTCAGCATTTCTCTTTGCGGTGGGAAGAGCGTCCCTCTTTCTCGGTCCGCATCAGACACCGCATCGGAGCATCCTCGCGCCGCAGCGATGAACATTTTACTGTCGATTGTTTTCGCTTTAGTCGCGTAAACAGCAAGACCAAGCACAGGGAAAACGTAGAAGTTATTGGCCTGTCCGGGATGGAATTCTTTGCCATTCACCTCGACATCTGGGAACTGTACACCGCAGGCTACCAGTGCTTTGCCATCGGTCCATGTGTAGGCTTGCTTGGGGGTACATTCGGCCTTGTCTGTCGGGTTGGATAACGGAAAAATGATAGGTCTGTCACAGTGTTCGGCCATCTCCTTGACCACCTCTTCGGTGAATAGGCCGCCTGCAGTACTGACGCTGATCAGGATCGTAGGCTTAATGGCTGTAACAACTGCTTTTAAATCTTTTTTATTTGCCATGTTCTTTGCAAAGGGCTTTTGGTAGGGGTTCAGATCCTCTCTCTTGATCGTCAGCAAACCATTGATGTCAAATAAGGCAATCTTATCGTAAGCCTCTTTTTTGCTTAACCCCTCATGTTGCATCGCCTCGGCGATCATTGAGGAGATACCGATGCCAGCAGATCCTGCGCCAGCAAAAAGAATGCGCTGATCTTTAAGCGATTCTCCCTTAATTTGAAGTGCCGTGGTGAGACCTGCAATGGTCACGCTTGCGGTGCACCAGGTATACCGCGCTTGCCAAAGATTTTTTGCCACTCTTTTGAGGTGCGTAGCAAGAAGGCGTCTTTCATCTTCGCAGCGATATGATCGGCCCAATACTTAAGCATTGGATAAACGCCAAGTGAGGTATCGGACGTCCACTGGCTAGAAGGTAGGTAAGTGTCTTCTTCTTCTGTCAGCCCTTCTGCGACCAACTCATCGTACAGTCCGAGCACTTCTAAGCAGCGCTTGGCATGATGTTTATGGCTTGGACAAACCACGTAAAACATACGTCCATCTTTACACATATAACTACGATAGAAAGGATCTAGCAGCTCCTGCAATTCTTCGTAGTTCATATTCATTGGAATGCCTTCAACGCGGCGACGGTCGATTTCAACTTCGCGCTGCGTCAAATAACGCTCAGGCATGTTTTCAACTTTTATTGAGTTGTAGCAAAGCCCTTCTATAACAGCGGCAGCAAGTGGTACCTCAATCGCATCACCAACCCCCGTTTTTTCACGTGCTTGTAGGGCGATGACTACCGAAGAGCCTGCCAGCATGGCGCCATAAGCAGAAGGTAGTGGTAGGGGGGAGAAAGAGGGGTTGATACCCATAAGGACACGGTTTAACCCCATGTCAGTAAATACGCCTGAGCTTGCTGAGACGATGCTTTCATAAGCACGCAGCTCACGGCGCTGTTCATCATTTGAGGCAAATCCAGGAATAGATAGTGTGATCAACTGCGGGCGCTCTGCGCGTAGCTCGACCAAGTCCAGCCCCATTTCTGCCATTTTGCCAGGGCGGAAGCCTTCGATAACGATGTCACTTTCCAAAATCAGTTGTCTGGCCTGTGCCAACCCTTCATCTGTCTTAAGATCGATTGTAAGCATCAATTTATTGCGATTTAATATGGCATTGGCAGGGCTTTGCCATTTTGGGCCTGATGGTGGGTCGATATGAACCACGGTTGCGCCCAGGTCGCCAAGCATCATTGACCAAAATCGATTACTTTAACACCGATGATCGGCAATTCGCGAGTTGCTTGCATAGTCATCCATCCTTAGAATTTTATCATTCTACTACTATCAAAAATCAGAATTTAGTGAGGCGCGCCAGTACAGATACAAGTTGCTACCACACTATATAGCTAGAGTGCTTGCTTTCTCTCCGCCCTCTAGGTAGATAAGAAGCAAGCACCAATTGTTTACATACAAACTACTGCGTTTGGGAGCACTCATAGCATAGCGCTCCCAAAGGATCATGTCATTAAGTTGGCATCGAGAACTGTTTCTCGTCTCTCACTGCCGCACTTGGCCAGCGCTGAGTGACGGTTTTACGACGAGTGAAGAAACGCACACCGTCTGGTCCGTACATGGCCAAATCACCAAACAATGAGCGCTTCCAGCCACCAAAGCTTTGTGACGCGACAGGTACTGGTAGGGGAATATTGACACCAACCATGCCGACTTCGATATTGTCAATAAAGTGACGAGCCGCTTCACCATCACGGGTATAGATGCACGTACCGTTACCGTATTCGTGGTCATTGATGAGCTGTACGGCTTCTGCCATAGTTTGTACACGCATGACTTGTAGCACTGGGCCAAAAATCTCGGCTTTGTAGCTGTCCATGTCTTTAGTGACATGGTCGATCAGTGTTGGACCAACAAAGAATCCGTCTGCATAACCTTTTGGTTGAACATCAGAGCCGTCTGCGACCAATGTTGCACCTTGATCAGCCGCGCTCTTGATGTGTTCGACAACTTTAGATTGATGTGCTTTGGTAATGACAGGGCCAAAGTCGTTACTCTTCTCTGAATGCACACCATACTTGAGCGCTTCAATAGCAGGTTTTAGCGCGGCAATCATCTTATCAGCCGTGTCGTCACCGACAGCGACGGCAACAGACAATGCCATGCAGCGCTCGCCTGATGAACCAAATGCTGCGCCTAGCAGTGAGGTGACCACGTTATCCAAATCTGCATCTGGCATCACGATTGCATGGTTTTTTGCACCACCTAATGCTTGGCAACGTTTACCTTGTGCTGCTGCGGTTGTGTAGATGTATTCAGCGATAGGGGTTGAGCTAACGAAGCTGACCGCTTTGACATCTGGGTGATGCAAGATGGCATCAACAGCATCTTTGCCGCCATTGACGACGTTAATAACGCCTTCTGGAAGACCGGCTTCTTGCAACAGCTGTGCAATAAATAGCGTAGAGCTTGGATCACGCTCAGAGGGCTTTAAGATAAAAGTGTTACCGCAAACGATAGCCATTGGGAACATTCACAGTGGTACCATGGCAGGGAAGTTGAAGGGAGTAATACCAGCGACAACACCTAGTGGATGAAATTCGCTCCAAGAATCGATCTTTGAGCTGACATTGCGGCTGTGCTCGCCTTTTAGCAGCTCAGGTGCGGCGCATGCGTACTCAACGTTTTCAATACCGCGCTGTAGCTCACCTGCGGCATCGTGAACAATTTTTCCATGCTCTTCACCGATTAGGCGGCAAATCTCATCTGCATTTTGCTCAAGCAATTCTTTGAACTTGAACATCACACGTGCGCGTTTTAGAGGCGGGGTTTTGCTCCACGCTGGAAACGCAGCTTTAGCAGCAGCAACCGCTTCGCCAATCGTTTTTTCGCCGCCCAAAGCTACTTTTTTACTAACTTCGCCAGTTGATGGGTTGTAAACGTCTTGGGTTTTGCTGTCATTGTTGACTAAGCTACCGTTAATGAAGTGTCCGATAGTTTGCATAGTTTATGTCCTTTAAACGTGTGTATTATTAGTTGGTTGATATCTGATGAAGGCGATTTTAGTGCTATGAGTTTTCTGTACCACTCTCATCCCATAACATGGTGTACAGCTGAATCATCTCTTCAAGGCTGGGTATACGAGGGTTATTATTGGGTGATCCTGAGGCAAATGCTTGCTCACACATGGTGTTGACGAGTTGGTCAAAATCTGCTCGTTGTACACCAAATTCCGCAAGTGTCGGCACGTGCAACTCTTTGTTTAAGTTTTTCAGAAAATCAACCAAACGGTTGTTGGCCTCATCATCTGTATCACTAGAGTCGGCAACGCCTAATGCACGTGCGCAGTCAGCGTAACGATCAGGTGCGCTTGAGATACCAAACTCGGTAATGGTTGGTAGCAGCATGGCATTTGATAAACCGTGCGGTACGTGGAAAAAGGCACCGATTGGGCGACTCATGCCATGTACAAGGGCGACTGAAGAGTTACAAAAAGCAATACCTGCCAAGGTAGAGCCAAGCATCATCGCTTCGCGTGCAGGTTCATCTTTACCGTCGTGATAGGCTTTTTGGAGGTTGGGTCCAATGAGACGTAGGGCTGCGAGCGCTTGTTGGTCGCTATAGGCATTACGTTTAGGGCTGATATACGCTTCAATAGCATGCGTCATTGCGTCAATACCCGTATCTGCAGTGGTACGCGGGGGTACGCTAAGCGTCAGGGTATAGTCGATAACGGCGGCCACAGGCATGAATCCCATACCAACGCACAATAATTTTTCGTTATTAAGGTCGTCTGTAATGATAGTGAAGCGGGTGGCTTCTGAGCCTGTACCAGCCGTGGTTGGTATGGCAATGATAGGGAGACCTGTTTCATCGACTTGACGCGGGAACTTATAATCACGCATGTCACCGCCAAATCTACCTAAGATTGAAATGGCCTTGGCACTATCGATGGGGCTGCCGCCGCCTAGGGCGATAAGACCATCATAATCTTGCGCTTTGACTTGAGACACGCCCGCGCTGATAGACATTTCAGTAGGTTCTGGTACGGTATCTGAAAACACGTCAGCATTGATTTGCGCTTCTTTTAAAATGGCTTGGATATTATTGACATAGCCAAGTTTAACCATCATGTCATCAGTGATGATCAGTGGTTTTTTGACATCCAAATTCTTTAATATCTGCGGTAGCTTTTGGCAAGCATCGCGTCCAATCTCCATCGTTCTTGGCAGGAGGATACTGTGCGACATAATTACTTATCCTTGTATTAATAACGTCCATTATCAGCTTGTTGGGCCGATTATTTGTCTTATAGACCGTTGACAACACAGTCAGTGCTCAACAATAAAATTCACATAACGATAATTATTTTCTCGTTATGTAAAAGTAACATTATATGTTTATAATGACAAGACGTAAAAGCATAAATTTTACCGTTATAATGAATAAAATCATTTGCTGAGCATCAGTTCGCGTTTTGGAGTAGATAATGAGTAATGCTAAAAAGAAGAAGGGCTCAAGTGTTGAGCGCGTGCTACAGATTGTAGAGGTGCTGGCCAACTCGCAACGACCAATGAGTGTCAGTGACTTGGCAGAAACACTCGAGGTGCCTGTGCCCAGCATGTATCGACTATTAGATCAGCTGCAAAACCTTGAATTTGTTCAGTTGGATCTACCGGGGAAGGTCACATGCGGCAAACGCACGTATAAGTTTGCCATGAATTTACTGCAAAACAGTGATTTTAAAAATGACAGACTTGCCATACTCAATGAGCTGTCTGCAAAAATAGGCGAGACAGTCGGTATTGCAATTTTACAAGATTTGGATGTGGTTTATATCGATCGTGTGATGTCAGATTGGCCGCTGCAAATCTTTTTACCATCAGGCTCTCACGTACCTGTATGGGCCAGTGCCAGTGGTAAGCTGTTATTGGCGCAGTTGCCGAATGACAAATGCGAGCGCATTATCAACAAAATGTCGATACATGCACTGACGACAAAGACCCAAACTGACAAAAACCAGCTGATGGAAACGATTGCAACGGCACGTGAAACAGGCATTGGGATGGATAATGAAGAGTTTATTCCAGGTATGGTCGCCTTTTCTGTGATGATCCCGAATGGCGATCAACAAGCATTCGCCTCACTGTTTACCCATGGCCCAACGGTGAGAAAGAGTATGGATAAGTTACTCAGCTACTTGCCGCTGATGCAAGAGGCGGCCAATGAGTTATCGGTTATTTTTGACCAGAGTTATGAGTAGAGATATGGTGATGTTTGGGTATCGGCCGAGGTTATGGACTAAAAACGAGGACATGCGCCAAGCTAAGAAAGTGATGTCCAAAAAATGATGTCCAATACGCAAGGGTAACGGCAATCGGCTGGATAAGTCATCATAGTTTACGATGACATCACTGCCATCCAGCTCGACTTTATAGGTGGTGAATACAATACTTTTGTCATCCAAGCGTTGACTTGTGACACGATTAAAGTGCTGCTTATAAACTTATAAATAGGTGAGGCGACATATAGCACATTTCATCAGAGCTGTTCTCACCCGTCACAGTAGTGCCGCCAACTCTTTAGAAGCTTTAAGATAGAATGGGTGCTAAAGGGTGGCTATGAAAATTTTGCCGAAGCGCCAAGTGCTATTAGCGATTCTATCTGGGGCTACTACCAAAACGTAAGACCGCACAGCGTCAATAATTATTTACCACTGGCTGCAAAAAAAGACGTTACTGTGATCAAAATCTCTGATTAGATGTCCTAAATTAGTTGGCCACTACGCAACGACTAACTTATCTGAAGCTTTTGTTGCTAAGGTTGTTAGGCGTTTATTTTTAAATAACTCATGTAAATTCTCTTATACCCATTCGAATCTTGATACCATATTTATTTTTACTCTTTTAAATTCCAGTTTATAGTAAGTCAAGGTACTAGGTTCTTTAAATCAAATACCTGATTCACAAGTAATGCTTTTTTCTTCAGTATTGAACTTTAGAGAGGTGTAAGCACCACTTACATGCTCATATCCTAAATTATTATTTTCGACAAGTTCTGAATATTCATCTGCCTCTGGAGGTTCAAACTGCGCCCGCAAATTAATAAAATCACTATCTTTAAAAAATAACGTTATGCTGTGCCACTCATACCCTTCTAGATATTCGATGCTGGTAATAGGGTATCCAAATGCTGTGGCATTATTTAGTTTATAGGTGGTAATGAAACTATTTTCTTTAAGCGTAGGGTCTCCACTTCTATAAATTGAGTCAATAGACTGTTTATATGTTGATGGTATTGTTTGAAATAACGTGGATGCCCTGCAGCCTGACATCAAGGGCTTTAGAAATGATGTCCAGTTAATTGTAGCATCTAATGGTAAAACAGCTTGCTCAAGGGGTAACTCAACCTCTATTTTTTTACTTCTCTTCATCTTATCAACCATTTCAGTATCTGTAATGCTTGTATGCAATGCAGGTTTATGAAATACATCCTTAGTACAACCACTCAAAAGTAGAACTATACTAATACCTAGAACAGCTAAAGTCTTATCTATACTCATCTGGAATATCCTTTTTAATTGTGGCCATTCGATTATACAAACCATAGAGTCTGATTTAAATAAAAGCAGTGCTCATTACTTAGTATTTTTTTGAATCAAAAATAACGAGTTGAGAAATTAAAATATCACACCTCGAAATACCAACTCTCCATCACTCTGCTCAAAATATAGTGGCAACTTTTTATTTTGGCCCATAGTAGCTGCACACCCCACCACGTAATTATTTGAAGGTAACCCCTCTAATTGAGGCATATACTCTCTGATTGCATCTAACGAGCAGCCCTTGAAGGTATCAGCATCAATACTTTGTACGGCATCCATCTCATCTTTACTGTATTGGGAAAGCCCTATACCTGAACACTGTGAAAGGTTATTACTAATACAGCTTTGTATCTGCTGAACTTTATAGGAAGCTTTTGTATAAAACTCATCATCAGCCTGCAACCATAGCTTACCAATTGTAAATCTCTCAACATTTATAACATGTGACGGCGTGCAAGCACCAGAAGTGATATATTGAACATCTGCAATCAGGTATTTTGAGCGCAGTAAATCTGGATCCAATTCAGAAATCGGTATTTCAAAAGAACTTATGAAAGCCGGTGGTGACGGGTTAGTTTTGTTATCCATTGTGTCCAAGGTATAGTTAACATCAGACTTAGACTCTATTTGTGTCAAAAAGCTACCTTGTTCGTAACTACACGAACCACCATCCATGCCAAAACAGCCAACAAGCCCTAAGCTAAGAGTAATGGAAATGGTTATCAATCCTGCTAAATTGAGGTGCATGCTGTCACCTAATTTTTTAGTTTTTTAAAATACAATAAATATTATTTAACTGTAAATCTTTTTAATGACTATTGCAAAGAGTTATTAAAGTGAATTTATACTTGCGATATTCATTTTTTTAAGTGAATATAATATTGACATGAGAATATATTAGAATAAGGATATTCAACATGAGCGGATTAAGGTGGCTTTTAAGATCCAGTATTATCACATTATCAACTCTAACGATTGTCTACCAAGCTAGTGCCTCGGAAACCTCTTATACTTGTGCGCCAACACCAGATCTTCAGAGAACTGAAGATCTTTATTTTTTTGAAAGTTTGGTTGAAGTTGAGAGAGATGGTAAATATGGTTTTGTAAACAAGAAAGGTCAGAGCGTCATCCCTATCGAATATGACTCAATATCTTCTAAGTTTTCAGAAGGTGTATTAGGTGTTGAAAAAGACGGTAAATATGGTTTCGTGGATAGGAAAGGTAAAGAAGTTATACCTATCATATATGATGACGTTAGTGGTTTTTCAGAAGGGGTGGCTGCTGTACAGAGAAATGATAAATATGGTTACATCAATTCACAGGGAAAAATGATTATTTCTTTTCAGTTCGATTTTGCCCAGCAGTTCTCAGAAGGCTTGGCTCAAGTGATAACGAATGGACAAACACATTATATCAATAAAAAAGGAGATGAGATTATCTCATTGGATGATTCATACAATATTGCTATAAATGAAGATTATGCAGAGGAGTATGGATTTGCAAACGGTCATTTAACAAATGGGGTGTTGATAGTAGAGAAAGAAGGAAAATATGGCTTGCTTAACAAACGAGGAGAGTTAGTCGTTCCACTAGCATATGATGATATCGTTCAACTTATTGATACTGAAAAGATGATTGAGCGAGAAGGGAGTATAGTCAAAGTCAAAAAAGACGATAAATATGGTCTTATTAATAGCTCAGGAGAGATCGTACGGCCTTTGGAGTATGAAGATATTAGATCGTTTTCAAACAGGTTATTAGTCGTTGAAAACAATGGTAAGTATGGATTAGTTGATGAAAAAGGTAGAGTGATCGTAGAGCCAAAATATGATGAGCTAAGTGCTATCAATTCCGACATGGCGATTGCTGTAGAAAATGAGCAATACAAATTTATTAACCGATGTGGTATGGAAGAACCCAAGCTAGGGCTCTATGAGTATGCAGGTTCTTTTATAGCTGGATTGGCATTAGTAAAAAGAGACGATAAATATGGTTTTATCAATAATAAAGGTCAAGAAGTCATACCATTAATTTATGACTATGCTAGTGAATTTGATGGCGGCAGTGCTCTAGTTGAACGAAATGGTAAAAGAGAATATATTAATAAGCGAGGTGAAAAGATGGCAGATTATTAGTCCCATTAATATGTTTGATAATTGAATTTATAATTATGACGCAACTTCTTTTATATATTATCTTTTGGATAACTGAGTTAGTAAAAATTGATCATAAGGAGGTTTAGTATGATTATGAATCAGGTTCAGAAAAAGAGTGTGGTAGCGCTCCTTGTGCTTGCTAGTGTTCCTTACGCCTTTGCCTCAGAGGTTTCAGAACATTGCGAAAGAGCGCAGGGGTATCTATCAGCTTATGGCACTGTATTGTGTGAAACCTATTCCGAGGGTTTAGTAGTAGTTGAGCAAAAAGGTAAATACGGGTTTATGAATAGCCAAGGTAAGCTTGTTATACCTGTTGAATATGACAACGTGGGCACGTTTTCAGAAGGGCTAGCTAGTGTTGAGAAAAATAATAAATCTGGGTTTATAAATACCCAAAGAGAGGTAGTCATTCCATTTGAATACGATCGACCGAGCAGGTTCTCAGATGGTTTAGCAAGAGTCAGAAAAGATGGGCGATATATATTTATTGATAATAAAGGAACTGAAGTTTTAGACGTAGATCGCTACTACAATTTGAATCCCTTTTCTTACTCAGAAGTGTTTATGGATGGGTTGGCTTTAGTTGAGAAAGAATCCAAGCAAGGGTTAATTAATAAGCAAGGTGAGTTAGTTGTTCCAGTTGAATACGATCTTATCGATCTACCGTTTGTAGAAGGTTTAGTAGTGGTCAAAAAAAATCATAAATATGGCTTTTTTAATCAACAAGGTCAAGAAGTTATACCGCTAAATTATGATAATGCACTAGGTTTTTCAGAGGGGCTGGCACGTGTTGGCTTTGAAGGCAGATACGGTTTTATCAATCAGCAAGGAGAAGTTATGATACCGATAGTGTTTGAAGAAGCTTCTTCTTTTTCGGACGGTATTGCAAAAGTAAAAAAAGATAATATCTGGATTACTATTAATCAGCAGGGGGAACATATATGAAACTTACAATGTTTGTTTTAGCAGTTACTGCTTTTTTTGTGTTCACAAGTTGCAGTAGCTCAAGTCCAAGGCTCTATGTATCAAAATAATGTGCGTGGACTGCCTATGAACTGTACTGAACCGTCCTGATTTTGTTGGATTGTGATTTACTTGAGTTTGATAACCATGCCTGACAGAGTTAAATCATGATAGTACTGCTTTTCAAACACCATAGGTGCACATAACTAATTGCGTTATGTAATCATGTTTTATTGAACCTGCCTAAAAATCTAAAGCTTGCTGGTTCGATATCGTTAATCTCTTGCCATTGCTTCTTTAGATTTTCAAGGACTTCAGAATTATACAGCCCATTGACCGGCACGCTAGAGTCAGTCATCTTATCAGTGTAGCGAATGGGTAAGTACTGAACCCCGTGATCACTGTGATGAATCACCTTCTCAGGGTTGTTCCTATCCGTTATCGTTTGCTTTAGCGCTGCTATTACCATGTCCGTGTTAATACGATTAGATACCCTCCAGCTGACAATGGCACGGGCAAATACATCAGTAATAAAAGCGGTATAAACCCAGCCACTCATCGTCTTGATATATGTAAAATCTGCGACCCATACTGCTTCATTAATCGCTTTATCGTAAAAAGAGCAACCTTTACGCTCTCAGTTTTCATCTGTTGCCAGACTTTACAAGTACAGTAGCGACATTTGCTATCCTGCCAGATATGCCTAATTTCGCTACTGTATCATTGGCTTGCTTGAGATCTTTATTCTCACGCTCAAGCTCTTTGATATGCTGCTCTTAGCTTTGAGTCTGCACTGACGCAGGTCTGGTTTGATCTATGTACTTCTTATGCCATGATCGCAAATTTTCAGGCGTGCAACCAATCTTTGACGCTATGGCTTGAATGGCTGACCATGTAGAGGTGTAGTCGCCTACCAATTCAATCAGCGTGCGAACGGCGCGTTCTTTAATCTCAGGAGTGTAGGCCTGTCTTTTCATTATTGTATTCTCTTAGAATGTTGAGTTTTCGACAATATCGGGGAGATTCACTTTAGCCACAAAAAAATCCAATAGCCTTCCTTCTAATTTTTCACTTAGTTTACAACGGTTTATCTTCATGGTGAGTAGTCTAGTATAGTGCTCATCTACTAGAGCACCTTTATTTAACACTGGCTATATAAATTTAAAGATATTATCCATAATTACTAAATAAATGTGTATTATTATAATATAGGCTAAAGGTTCTATCCTAAGGGTTAAGCTAAAAAAGTCTATTACGCGGTAGCTATTCCAAAGGTAGCTATCTTTTTGAATATTGACTTGATATCTCAATGGAGAATGCCATGAAAATACTTAGAGTATTTATAGCTACATTAGCTCTGTTTACAATCGCGACGTCTACTTCGGCTATGACTACAGCAGAACAAATATCTGATATGGATAGCATGTTGAAGGATAGAGGGTACTATCCGACAGATAACGACGATTTATACGATGTGTTAGATGATTCTTCATCTACAAAAGGCACAATGTATTTTTTCTCTGATAAAACTTATGCAATTACCGGAGTTTGTGATGTAGATTGTAGCGATATAGATATATTTGTATATGATAAATACGGAGAGCTAGTAGCCGGAGATGATGATACAAGCGCTCTAGCATTTACAACTTTCAAAGCAAGCTATACTGGTGGGTATACTATTAAAGTAAGCATGTATGATTGCAGTACTGAAGACTGCTATTATCGAGTAAAGAGCTATGTCAAAAAATAATCAAACTTTAATATTCTTAAATGCTGTTAAGTCACACCACAAAGTACTTAGCAGCATTTTTCGTACTAGGGAGGGTATATCATCAGTTAGCAAAGATGTTTTAGAATGAGCGATACTCAGATCGTATTTATGAATGTGAGATTGGGCACTATGACAAGACGACATGTCCTGCGTGATAAACAATGGGAGAGAGTTAAAGACTTTCTACCTGGTAAACCAAGCGATATTGGTATTGCCGCAAAAGATAATCGCTCATTTGTAGAACCTGTCCTGTATCGTTATAAGACAGGCATTCCATGGCGCGACCTAACTGAACGTTTTGGCAATTTTAGAGTAGACCATACGCACTGTAGCCGTTGGTCAAAAAGGGTATGTGGGAGCAGGTATTGAATCAGTTGTTTGAGCTATCCGATGATGAATATGCCATGTGAGGTGCTACCATTATAAAAGCTCACCAGCACAGTGCTAGAAAAAAAGAGACCAAGCCATAGGGCGAAGCCGGGATGGACTGACGACTAAAATACATACACGTAAAGATGCTTTAAGCAATCCTACAGGCTGTTTGTCTAACAGGTGGCGCTGCTCATGACCTGTGTGCCTCAGGTGAACTGCTTGATATCCGTATTAGTCAGATTTAGCTTGCCGATACGCCTACGATGCTGATGCCCGCGTTATTGAACCGATTAAAGCATTGTAAAGCCATACCGTATAAGCGCCATCGACTACTACCAAGCGACTTCGATAAAGAACTTTATAAAGCACGGTATCTCATCGAGAATTTCTTTGCCAAGGTTAAGCAACACCGTGCGATCGCTACTTGTTATGACAAGTGAGCCTGTCATTTCTTGAGTGTCATTCATCTGGTTTCTTGCGCGCCCTAATTGATGACACAGCCTACATTTATTTTGAGAGATCAATGCCTTGTGGGTCTTCTTTAATGGTATAAAGCGTGAACAATGAAATTAACGAGACGATCGTGATATACAAACCAATCATCCATGACTGTTCATAAGTTGACATAATCCATTGTGCAATCGTCGGCGCGAAGGCACCACCAAAAATAGACCCCAATGCATAGCTGATGGACACCCCTGAAAAACGTACTTTTGCAGGGAATATCTCAGCAAATAGGGCGGATAATGGACCATAAGTGAAGCCCAAAGGAATCGCCCAAATCACTAATGCCAGCATAAATAAAACAGGCGATTGGGTATCAATCAAAAACCACATTGGAATCGACCATAACGCTAACAAAGTATAGCCCAGTTTAAAAATTCTTAGACGACCGATCTGATCCCCTAATATACCGCCCCACAGCGTGGATACTAACCAAGAAACAGCCGCCGCCACGATGATGAGCATGGTTAACGTAGGGCTGAGTCCCAAGGATTTTTGACCGTAACCCACCATAAAGGCGATGAGAATATAACCACCTGCATTGA
>NZ_JBHNYR010000007.1:0-163867 GCF_054960615.1 Psychrobacter sp. PSi21 | reverse complement strand
TCAGAGGGCTTTTTTTTGGTTGCGGCTTTGACACAGTATTTTGCCATAGTGACCATGAGTAAACAGACGTTAACATAATTGGTAAGGTTGAATAACCGCTTTTACCCAGCGATACGCTACAATAAATGCCAGTTTTAAGCGATACAGATACTTTTATCGGTATTTAAGAACCGCGCTAACAAAGTGATATAGCGCATAACAAGCGCGGACGATAATAACAAACAACCAGCAGTAATGATTATTAAATCAATACGATCAAGGAGAAGACGATGTTAGGTGAACCTGATTACACAATGAATGATTTGTTTGCCCAGTTGGGGCTCGATAGCTCAGATGAAGCCATTGATGACTTTATAGCCAAAAACAAGCTGGCTGCGGATGAAAAACTGGTCGAGTCTGATGTTTGGGATGAAAAGCAGCGCATGTTCTTACAAGAAGAATGGCGAAAAGATGCCGCATGGGTTGAGTTGATTGATGAGCTGAACGTCCGTATGCACCCCAGTGCTTAATAGCATCTTACTTTGCAGACCTATTTAAGCGATAAAAAAGCCACAAGAGAACTTGTGGTTTTTTTGTGGCGTATGAACAATATTGAGATACTGAGACGTGTTCCTCATTCAAACGTTTATCACTATTTTTAAAATAGAAACACGCCCTAAAAATATCTGCCTTTCGCTTATGAAGAAAGCTGCTTTTCGCGCCAATCAAGCAAGACTTCCACGTCATTGGTAATTCCTGCTTTTAGCGCCGCAAAATTTTCATAATGACGTTCACCATGTAAAAAGTGCAAAAAGCGAACTTGTAATGTCTGATCGTATAGATCGGCTTGTAGCTGGGGGAAGTGCACTTCGAGTCGCCACGCTGAGCCTTTGTCAACAGAGGGGCGCGTGCCAATATTGGCTGTGCCAAACAAGCTGTTTGGGCGCAGTCCAGCCAGTCCTGTTTTGCCATCCACGGCTTTTTCTAACAGCCCATCAGGTATGATTTGACCCTGTTCATCCAAGCGCACCACATCCACGGCATAGATACCGTGCAAAGCAGGTTTTATTCGATCTAGTGCAATGTTGGCAGTTGGGAACGCCATGGTACGCCCAATCTGATCGCCGCGTACCACATCACCGGTAATGGCATAATCACGACTCAGTAGATGTTTAGCCGCATCAAGCTCACCTGCCAATAGACAGTCGCGCACCCGTGTAGAGCTGATCCGTTCGTCAGTGCCGCTATCGGTCACGGTGTCAAGATTGGTCACCTCTAGGCCATAGTTGCGCAAAAATTGACTGTCGCCTGTGCGGTCGTGACCAAAACGGAAGTCATCACCCAGCACCAATGCCTGTACATTCAGACACTGAGCCAGCATATCAGCAAACGCTTTGGCACTCAGGGCACGAAAGTCTGCATCAAAATTGGCCACGATTAAGGTTTCAACACCTTGTTCGGCCAAAAGCGCCTGCTTTTCAGCCAAGTTGGTTAAGCGGGCGGGAGCTTTGGCTGGCGCAAAAAACTCACGCGGCTGCGGCTCAAATATCATCACCGCCGAGCTGAGCTGCTTTGCCTCTGCCAGCGCGTGCATTTTTGCCAGCATGGCCTGATGACCCAGATGTACGCCGTCAAAATTGCCAATTGTTAATACACAAGGTGGCAGCACCACGCGCGCTGCACCGCTCGCGGGGTTTGCTACAGCATCTTTAGGGGTAATCAGTTGCTCAAGAAAATAAATATTCATAAATTTGCAGCTATGATAAGACCTTGTAAAAGCGAAAAAACAACAGTGTTTGTGGCGGTTTAGGCGCTCAAAGTCTGTCATTATAAAGTAAAATAGCGCCACTCACATCACTAACCATTGACCATCTATAATAAGGATAGCCATGTCTAATGATTTAAAAGCGCAAGTAGCCACACGGCTGACGGATGACTTTACCATAACACATGCCAGTCACGATGATCTGCCTGCGATTTTGGCGGTGTACAATCAAAGCATCGCTGGGAAGACCGCAACTGCGCAGCTGACGCCAGCGACCCCTGAAGAGCGCCGCGCGTGGTTCGATGAGCATCTCAACAGCCATGCGCGCCCCATTTATGTGGTCAGAACCCATCCAGACGAAAATGGCAGCACTGACATGGTCGCTTGGGGCAGTTTTAGTGACCTATACGCGCGTCCTGCTTATCATATCAGCACCGAAATCAGCATTTATTTGCACGATGATTATCAAGGCCGAGGGCTTGGCAGCGCACTGATTCGCTGGATGATCGCCGAAGCGCCAGCACTGGGTATTTGTAATGTGGTGGCGCTGATTTTTGCCCACAATCAACCAAGCCTTGCGCTGTTTAAAAAGTTTGGCTTTGCCCAATGGGGCTATATGCCGCACGTTTGTGACATGCAAGGCTTTATTGCCGATGTGGTGATGCTGGGCAAAGCGGTCTCACCCTCTGACCAAACGCAAGCCATATAGTCAGGGTTGTTAGCCTAAGATTTTCCAGCGGCCATCGATTTTTTGTAGTTGGTAAGTCAAGGGTTCGCGGGTATTTTGGCCTTTGAGCTTGATCTCACCGTCAATGGTGGCGCGGGTTTTGTCATCGTTGTAGGTGGTATCCATGAGGGTCACGCTTTCAACCGTTTGTTGAAAAGCGTCTTGGGTGTTGGCCAGCTCTTCTGCAAAGTTGGCCATATCCACTTGATAATAATTCGCTGCGTCTTTGGCACTACCATAATATAAGCTGTCTAGGGCTTTTTTGACGGTATCTTCTGGGCTACCTGTGGTGGTGCTGGGGTTGGTTAACAGGCTTTGCTGATCTTGGGTGCTGCTTGCTGGTGCTGTGCCGACAGGGTCAGCGCTGGCTGTATCGGTAGCTGCGGCGCTGGCAAAGGCAGCGTCATCGGTTTGATTGTCCATATCCATGCTGTCACTCATGGCCGTATCGGTTGTCTCTGCGCTCTCAGGGGCGGCGTCAGTTGGCGTTGCCACCGCTGCTGTGTCTGTTTGTACTTCTGCAGCTGGTTCGCTGGCAGCGGCTTCGGTACTCGCTTTATCGCTACAACCTATCAATAGCCCTGTGCCCAAAATAGACGTTGCGAGCAAGGTAGGCAGTCGTTGACCCATCAGGCGTTTTGCGTTCATATCAAACCTCAAGTTTACCAATGAATAAAACCAAAATATATGAATGGGTCATTATGACGGTTCACACGCCTGCTGACAGTGCAAAATTGCGCGCAGCGTGTGTTGGTTTGGTAAACAAAGCCAAACCAACCTTGCTGTTTTAGCCGTGTTTGAGTTGATGCGGTCTAAAGCCAGTGGCGATCAGCACAACGCCATAAACCAATGCACCACCAACACAAATCAGCAGTAGGGCAATCAGCCGTTGCCACTGCGCCGCGCCAGTAGGGAAGTAAGGCAGCATCAGGTACAGCGCAGCGACCATCGCACTGGTCGAAAGTACAAATTGTGCAAATATTTTTTTCCAGTGCGGGCCAAACTGGAAGATACCGCGCTTGTGCAAGAAGTAATACAACAAGCCTGCGTTAACAAAGGAGGCTCCTGTCGTTGCCAGCGCTAAGCCGCCATGTAAGGGCATGTCAAAAAAGTAAAAAATACCGATAAATAGTACACTAAAGAGCATATTGGCAAAGACAGAAATGATGCCAATCTTGACAGGGGTACGGGTATCTTGCCGCGCAAAAAAGGCGGGGGCAAAGATTTTGATCAGCATAAAGCCCAAAATACCGCCTGCCATACTGCGCAGCGCCAGCGCACTCATTTGCGCGTCACGTAGCGAAAACTCGCCGCGCAAAAACAGCGCTTCCATCAGGGTTTCTGAGAGGACAAACAACGCTGCAGCGGCAGGCAAGCCGATTAAAATAATCAGACGTGCTGCCCAGTCGATGGTCTTTTTAAACGTTACATCGTCTTTTTTGGCTTCACTGGCAGAAAGGCTGGGCAAAATCACCGTACCAATTGCCACACCAATCAGACCGAGTGGCAACTCACTCATACGCTCAGCCGCATATAGCCACGATACTGAGCCACCAATCATCAGTGATGCAAAGACAGTATTTAATAGCAAGTTAATCTGCGTGACTGATACCCCAAAGATCGCAGGTAGCATCAGCTTAAGAATACGTTTGACGCCTTCGTGCTGAAAATCAATTTTTGGGGCGACCAGCAGTTTTTGTTGCCATAGCTGAGGCAGCTGGAGAAATAACTGGAGCAACCCTGAAATGGCCACCGCATAACCAAGTGCCATGATTGGCGTGTCAAACATTGGCGAAAAAATCAGCGCCGCGCCAATCATACATAAGTTCATCAGCACAGGTGCAAAGGCAGGCGCAGCAAAACGGCCATAGCTTTGCAAAATACCGCTGGCAAACGCAGTCATCGAAATAAAGAGTAAGTAAGGGAAGGTGAGTCGCAGCAGCTCTGAGGTAGTGGCAAATTTTTCAGGTTGATCGGCAAAGCCTGGGGCAAATAAGGTCACCACCCACGGCGCAATCAAAATCACCACCACGGTCAGCATGGATAAAATCAGCAATAGCGCCCCTGAGGTGCGACTGATTAAAATTTGTACTTGTTGCAGGGTGTATTTTTCTTTGTATTCTGATAATACGGGGACAAACGCTTGGCTAAATGCGCCTTCGGCAAACAACCGCCGCAAAAAATTGGGGATCTTAAAAGCGACCAAAAAGGCATCCATCAAGCCGCCAGCACCAAACACACTTAACAACACCACATCACGTACCAGTCCCAAAATACGAGACAACATGGTCATACTACTGACCACCATGGTAGAACGAAACAATCGACTTTTTGCCATGAGAACCTATTGTGCTTAATTTGCTAACGTCAAAAAACTGACGGATTATAGCATCTTCAGCATAGGGATAAATGGATTGCTGATGAAAATGCCGCGCGCGTGCGCGTCATCACTTCGGCGATAGCGGTCTTAAACGGGCTAAGCCTCGCTATCGACATGATCATACGCCCTAGGTTATTTTTCTCAAGCGTTTATACTGTCTTTTGGTGTATCCTCAGCAGGCGTCTCGCCAGTTTGGTTGCGACTTGCCAGCAGCGCCCGCAGTCGTGACCATTCAAAATAGTCGCCAGGGTCGGTTTTTCGCTTGGGGGCAATATCACTATGGCCAGTGAGATGTCGCCGCGTTTTGGGATAGGCTTGATAAATGGCCGTGATAACCTGTGCCAGCACCTCATATTGCACCTCAGTGAAGGCAGTAAAATCAGAGCCTTCAAGCTCAATACCAATGCTATAATCATTACAGTCAGTGCGCCCAAGGTAGCTTGAGCGGCCTGCATGCCATGCGCGTGCGTCACAGTTGACAAACTGGGTGAGATGGCCATCGCGCTCAATCAGTAGATGTGCTGACACCTCAGCGCCTTTGATGGTCTGAAAATAGGGGTGAGCATCCCAGTCTAACTGATTGGTAAATAGCGCCTTGACATAATGCTGCCCAGTATCGTCACACGCGCCAAACTCATTGGGCGGTAGACTGATATTATGAATGACGATGGTATCGATACTCATGCCGTCAGGGCGTGTATTTTGATTTGGCGAACACAGCCATGTGGCGGCAGACAAGCGGCCATGAGTGATGGTCATCGGTGCGGCAGTGGGGGTAGGGCTTGGCATAGCGATCTCGGTGGTGGTGCGAAGTGGTGAAAAGTGGTCGTGTGGCAAGCGCAATAGGTGCGCGCCACGATTAAAGTAAACGCCGATTTTAGCGTAAATACGATTAAGGCGCAGCGCCGATAGCGGCAAATACGCCTATCGGCTACAAAAGTCCTTTAAAACCCGTGCAAAAATACCTTGGTATGCAAAATCCAATAGCGCAAGCAGTCAGCGATCTGCTATATATATAGCCCATCACCTTTATGATTCCAGAAATTAGCCCATTAACGCCCAAACGTGAGTGCTGCACCATGCCAACCACAAATGACCTTGTTACTGCTTTGCCAGCCAATCTTGCATCTGCTTACCGCTCGTGGGTTGTTGCTGGTGTGTCTATGATGCTGGCCACGTCACTACTGTCGCTATCCGCGCACGCCGTTTTGCCCACGCCGCTGTCGGTTGTCCAGACGGGCACACTGGCTGATACCGTGCCGACACCAGAGGCCCAGCGCATCGCTCTGAATCAACCTGCTGCTACATCCCAGCGACTGGCCACATGGCGCGCCGCTGCCACAGCAGCCAATCTGGCTGAGCAGACCACATGGCGACGACTGTTGTACTTTGTCGATAACAATAAAGGCATTCAAGACAAAAAAGCAGCATCGAGCTTGGTTGCTGATCCGCGCTTTTATCTGTCCGATAACGGTCAGCATGACGCGGCAGCGGAGCTTGATGCTTTATTGGTGGCCTTGGACCAAGAGATGAATAGTGGCGTGGCAGAGGCGTCATCTAAAAATGCAACCGATTCTGTGCTTTGCCGCTTTCCTGCGCGTGTGCACTGGGTTAGTCGCATGCTAAAGATAGATGATCCTGACTTACAAAACATACAAAGCGCATGTCCTGAGTTTGATGAGTGGATGACCATGTTGTCACCCAAGCAGTTGTCAGTGATGTTTGCTCAAGAGTATTTGGACAACCCGCAGTCGGCCTTTGCCCATACATTGCTAAGGATTGATTCGCAAACGGGCGCTGCCGATTTTGATAATATTCAAGACGCGCATGCCTTAAATGATACGGTCGACGGCAATCCTGATGATCCGTTTGTGCTGTATGCCGTCAAGTCAATGACAGGTGGCTATGACAATATCATCGAGATCGACCCCTATCCCAAAAAGTTGGCGCAATATCTAAAAGATGATGAGCGTGATGTGTGGACTTATGCGCTGGCGTTGACTGCTGCTGAAAGACAACAGATCATGCGCCATGTTTGGGAGACTAAAGATTTATCACTGCCGTATTATTTTACCACTGACAACTGTGCGTCTGAGATTTTGCGGCTGATTGATGTGGTGCGTCCGCAGCAGCAGTTGCTCAGCCAGCTGCCTTATGCGGTGATTCCTTCCGATGTGATTCAGCTGCTTGATCGAGAGCAACTGTTAGGCGCGCATCATTACACGCCGTCAGACGGCACTGTCAGACAAGCGCAGCGCAATCAAGCCGCTAAGCAAGATTTATCACCAGCATCTAATAGCAAGATTGACAGCACCTCAAGCGTTTCTGCTGGTGGTCAACGTCTGCTGGATTTGCCCATCAGTCCGTCAGATAACAACCCGTTAGATCGCCATCCACTACAAATGGCAAGCATCGGTGTCGGGCAGCGTGGTGAGCAGTGGTATACCGATCTTAAGGTGCGCGCAGGCTATCATGATTTGCTTGATCGTCCGTCAGGGTTTTCTCAGTTTTTTAACCTAGAAGGTGCGGCGGCGACCTTGCGACTGTATGACGCTGACCATGGGCAGGCGGGTGCAGCGTCTGATCGCGTGGTGTTACAGAACGCGACGTTGATTCGTGGCCGTTCTTTTAACCCAGTCAATACCGCCAAGAAGGGCAAAAGCTGGGGCACCAGCATTGAGGCCAAACAGGTCAATGATGGCTCTCAGCAAGGAGGTGAAGCGCATTTGGTCGGTAGCGCCAGCTACGAGACGGGCTGGTCGTGGGCATTTGGTACGCCGCATGTCTATCAGCAGCAGGCAAGCGAAGTAACGGGAGAGATGCCGCCGCAATTGTGTTACACCTTAGCCGCAGGTACAGCACAAGTGGGCAAGGGTATCAACAAAGGATTTCGCGTCGGGGCTGGGCTACATGCTGGCTGTGACTACCAGATTAACAATCAGTTACGCGTACAAGCCCAATTACAACTGCCATATTGGTATCATGGCAGCAGCAAAGATTCAGACGTGCGCGGCCACTATTGGCAGCCTGTCACCATGCTGGGGTTACAGTATGATGTTGACCGTCAGCAAGCGCTGCGTCTTGAGGCCAATTATGATTGGCAAGACCGCGTTGCTCAAAGCAGTGACGTGCAGGTGTCTTATCGACGCTATTTTTAATACCAGACAATACCAGAACAGAAGGAATCACGATGCGTACTTGGCAAGGCTTAATCATCGGGCAGGGCGATATTGGCTTACCCGTGACCAACACGCTGGCGGTGCAGGATAAAAAAATCACTGGGCTGGCACGCCAAAACCGCGCCCATTATGCACTTGATGCCAACGCCGATTTTATCCAAGCGGATGCGTTGACTGTGAGTGCTGAGCAGCTGAGCGATTTTACCCATATTGCCGTTATCGTGACTCCAGATGAATACTGCGCCAGTGGTTATGAGCGCAGCTATTTGCACATTTGCCAGCATTTGGCCTCGCTTGCGCCGCAGCTGAATGCGCTTGAGCGTGTGGTATTTATCTCCTCAACAGGTATTTATGGGGAGGATGCAGGCGAGTGGATAGATGTGCATACCACACCGAAAACGCCGTCACGGGCTGCCTCCAAAGTAATTTTGCAAGCAGAACAAGCCTTACAGCAAGGTTTTGGTGACAAAGCGGTCATCATTCGCCCAAGCGGTATTTATGGCCGCGAGCGCTTGATGCGGCTGCGTCATGCCAAAGAGACGGACAAAGCGCCCATGCCGCAAACGCACTGGAGCAATCGCATTATGGATCGCGATCTGGTGACCATTGTCAGCCGTGTATTGACGAGCGACAACCCTGAGCCACTATACATCGCCACCGATTATCGACCTGTGACCACGCTGACCCTGAGCACATGGTTGAGTCAGCAGTTGGGTACGCCTGTCCCTACGGCGGACAGCACGCAGACGGCGGTAACGGGCAAACGACTGCACAGCAATATTCCGCTGACGTGGCTTGCTTATCCTGATTGGCAAACGGGATATGCTGATATTCTGCAACAGCAACAGCAACAGCAACAGCAACAGCAACAGCAACAGCAACAGCAATAAAGCCAAATACCCTTTATCATCATGATTGAATTGATCTTACCGCTCACGGAGCCACTATGACCCAGCCCCTTACTTCTGATGATGGTTTGCCCGTGTCCAAAGAGGCAGTCGGACAGGACAAGCCAACAGAAGCGCAGGCTGAGTCAAGTGGTCAGCCTGCCATCGTGCACCCCAACTTTGACCCTAAACAAACGCCGCTTGATCCGGCGCGCTCGCTACAAGACATTCCTGAGCCTGCGCGGCGGATGAACCGTCAGCTGCGCCGCTTGTATGGTCAAAATGCTGTCTACCAGCCCAGCCGCCGTAACTTATCCAAATGGCAACTGATGGCATCTGAGCCTTTTGCCGAGCATTTGGCATTACTACAAGCGGCCAAGCTGATTGAGCTGCCTGACAGCTTTTATTACAACCACAGCAGCCAGCCGTTATTGTCCTCGCTTGAGCCGCTTTTGCTGCTCGATATGGCCGATATTCAAAGTGCGCTGCGAGATTATCCCGCGCTGACGCGCTATGGCTTTGTGACTGAGTCTAAACAACCTGAGTCTGACCAAACCAGGCTTGAGAAAGACAAGCTTGAAAAAGCCAAGTCCGACAACACTATGTCAGCCAAAGCAAATGATACGCAAAACAATATGAGCCTACGCGCCGTCACCAAGCGCTATGACCCTGATGAGCTGCTCAGCAGTGCTTATGCTGATGATTGGCAGGTTATTTTGCAGCCACAGGATTTTGATAGCGGTTTGGGTAGCTTAAGTACCGATATCATGGCGTGTAGCGTCGCGGTACAGGCACTTAAGCAGTGCGACACGCGTCAGAGCATCAATACCAGCTATTGTGCTACCGACATCTGCCAGCATGTGCGCAGCTATTTGCTCAGTCAGATTACGGTCTCACCCGCCCGCCGCGACCATTATCGTCAGATTCGCTTATTCGCAGGTCACATCATCGTCGCTGCCCACTATTTGGGCTGGGATATACAGGTGCGTGCCGATGGCGAGTGTTGTTTTAACCTCTCGTCACGCTGCGGGTTGCTGACGCGCTACGCCAATATGCAGGACTACCACATCAATGGTTGGTCAAGCTGAGCAATAATGCGTACAATAATGCCAATTTTTTGCTGATACATATTTGACCATAAGGACGCTTCATGCATACTGACTCATTTTCATCGCACCGTTTTATCCAGCTGGCTTTAGACAATGGCGTGTTAAAGTTTGGCGAGTTTATCCTCAAGTCTGGCCGCATCAGTCCTTACTTTTTTAATGCAGGCCTATTGGCTACTGGGGAGATGCTCTCGCTATTGGCACGCGGCTATGCACAAGCGCTTGCGGATCAAATCCAAAGCGATGACCGTACCAGCAACGATGAACTGGTCATTTTTGGTGCCGCGTATAAAGGCATCCCCTTTGTGGCAGCGACCGCGCAGGCATTATGGCTACATCATGGTATCAATGCCAAATGGGGTTATAACCGCAAAGAAGCCAAGACTCACGGCGAAGGTGGCAACTTGGTCGGCACAGACGTGAGCGGCAAATCAGTCTGGATTTTAGATGATGTCATCACCGCAGGTACCGCTATGCGCGAAGTGGTCGATATCCTAAATGCTGCTGGCGCGAGTGTGGCAGGTATTATCGTCGCCCTAGATCGTAAAGAAAAAGGCTTGGCTGAGCATTCTGCCATTCAAGAGCTTGCAGCAACCTTAGAGGTGCCTGTCCGTGCGCTTGTTGACATGGACGATCTGATTGGCTATTTGGCCAATACCAGCAGCGCGCATCAAGACGCTACCCAACTTGCAAAAATGCAGCATTACCGCGAACAATACGGCGTATAATTTTTAATTTTTCGCCTTTGGTCGCCATTTTTATCCTTTTATGATTACTATTAAGTGAGCGCTCTCATGACCCCAGCGAATACCAAGCAGTCGTTGCACATACTTGTCATTATGGACCCTATCGAGCGGGTGAATTATCAAAAAGACACCACGCTTGCGATGATGTGGGCGGCGCAAGATCGCGGCCATCAGCTTGGCTATTGTCAAATTCATGACTTGTGGCTCGATCAAGGGCAACTGCGCGTTGACGCACAAGCGGTCAGCGTGCAGCGTGATCCTGATCACTTTTATACGTTAAGTGATAAAAAGACGGCACCCATCTCAGATTATGATGTGATTTTGATGCGTAAAGACCCGCCGTTTGATATGCGTTTTATTTATGCAACCTATATGCTCGACCATGCCAAAGCTGCGGGCGTACTGGTGGTTAATGATCCAAAAGCGATTCGTGATTGCAACGAAAAGCTGCTTGCTACGTGGTTTAGTGAATACATGAGCCCCACCATTGTGACCAGCAAGCAAGCACATATTCGCCAGTTTATCAGTGACTACCAAGACGTGATCGTCAAGCCGTTAGATGGCATGGGTGGCACTGGTATTTTTCGATTGACCGAAGACAGCCCCAACATTGGTGCCACGCTCGAAATGCTCACTGAGCTTGAGACCCTACCGATTATGGCGCAGCGCTACTTGCCAGAGATTGCAGACGGTGATAAGCGCGTATTGATCGTTGATGGTGAGGTGGTCGATTACTGCTTGGCACGTATTCCAAGTAAAGGCGAGACGCGTGGCAATCTGGCCGCAGGCGGTCGCGGTGTGGCCATGCCCATCACCGATGCTGAGCGTAAAGTGGCCGAAGCTGTCGCACCGATTGTCAAAGAAAAAGGCCTTTTGTTTGTGGGGCTTGATTTGATCGGCGCGCGCATTACGGAAATCAACGTGACCAGTCCAACGTGCGTCCGCGAGATCGACAAACAGTGCGGTACCGACATTGCCACACAATTGATGGTGGCGATAGAAGCACGCTGCTGATAATCGCAGATATTGATGCCCGTATTGCCTGCGCTGCGTGATGATGATCACCATTTTTATGGTAAGTGTTCGGCATAAACAAGGGCGAAATCAGAAAAATTACGGTTGTTATTTTGCCCAAAAAATGAGTAACAAAACACGGTGTATGTGCGCATGGTTTGCTCTATACTATGCCAAATTTTGCGCCCACAGCGCCGTGTTTGGCACAAGCAAACCAGCCACTACCTCCCATAGATTTAGACAATAAAAAGGCAAGCGTTGATGAAGACACCGCACATATTAATGATGGCTGCTGGTACAGGTGGGCATGTGTTTCCAGCTTTGGCAGTCGCAGAAGTATTGACGCAGCGCGGCGCGGTCATTCATTGGCTGGGCACGCCCAATGGGATGGAAAACGACTTGGTCAAGCCTGTTGGCTACGCGTTTCATCCCATTGCCATGCAAGGCTTACGCGGTAAAGGCATGGGACGCATGCTTAAGCTGCCAGTCACGCTGTTGTCGGCGACCATGGCCGCCATTAAAGTGATTCGTAGCAACAATATCGACATGGTGGTCGGCTTTGGTGGTTATGTTTCCGCGCCGGGTGGTCTTGCCGCACGGATGACGGGCACGCCGCTGATGATTCATGAGCAAAATGCTATTGCGGGTATGAGTAATCGCTATTTGGCCAAAATTGCTACTAGGGTCATGCAGGCATTTGAAAATACCTTTGCCAACAGCCAGTTAGATCACAAGTTGGAAACCGTTGGAAACCCAGTACGCAATACCATCACGGGTGTCAGTGCACCAGAGACGCGCTATGATCTTAATGATACTTCACCGCTGAGATTGTTGGTGGTGGGCGGCTCACTGGGCGCGCAAGTGCTCAATGAAACTGTGCCAAAAGCGCTGGCATTATTGGATCGCCCCTTTGACGTTCGTCATCAATGCGGACGCAATAACGAGCCAGCCACGCGGTCTGCTTATGAGCATGAAGCGCTGGACAATCATCAGTTTACCGTACAGCCCTTTATCGATGATATGGCTGCCGCTTACAACTGGGCTGATATTATCGTTTGCCGTGCTGGGGCGCTGACCGTAACTGAGATCCAAAATGTCGGTATCGCTGCGATTTTTGTGCCGCTACCGCATGCGGTTGACGATCACCAAACGGCAAACGCGCGTACCCTAACCGCGCATGATGCCGCGATTTTACTGCCACAGCGCGACATGACGGCGCAGCGACTCAGTCAAGAGCTTGCGTCGCTTGATCGCCAGCGCTGTCTGGACATGGCTAAAAAAGGCCATGCTTTAGCCCATCGCGGTGCCAGTCAGCAAGTTGCTGATCTTATTGAAAAGACGCTCGCGTCTAAAGCTTAATATAGCCAGTATTAAAAAAACCAATTATCATGACCGACTATCGGTTTTTTTGACCTTTGGTTTTGCTAGCGCTATTTCACATTGTCTGATTTTACTCCCCTTATTATAGAGAAACCGTTATGTCTCCCACAGAATTTGCCAACCAGCCAGCTACCACGCCAGCCAGTAAAACGTTGCCAAAACGCTTGATCGAAATTCCTGAAATGCGCCGTATTCAGCATCTACATTTTGTTGGCATTGGTGGCTCTGGTATGTGCGGTATCGCTGAGGTGATGTGCAATCAAGGCTATCACGTGAGCGGCTCAGACATTAACGAAAGCCCAGTTACCCAGCGTCTACAGAGTATTGGTATCGAAATATTCATCGGCCATGACTCAAAAAATATCGCCAACGCAGATGTGCTGGTGGTGTCTTCCGCCATTGACCGCAGTAACCCTGAAGTGATGGCCGCGCTCAAAGCCCGCTTGCCTGTGGTGCGCCGCGCAGACATGCTTGGTGAGCTGATGCGTTATCGTCACGGTATCGCCGTTGCGGGCGCGCATGGCAAAACCACCACTACCAGCTTGCTGACTACCATGCTTGCTGAAGGGGAGCTGGATCCAACTTATGTCATCGGTGGTAAGCTCAATGCGTCAGGTAAAAATGCCGCGCTTGGTAGTAGCCGCTTTTTGGTTGCTGAAGCGGACGAATCGGATGCGTCATTTTTGTCCTTGCATCCGATGGCGGCGATCGTGACCAATATCGATCAAGATCATATGGAAACCTATGAAAACAGCTTCGATAAACTAAAAGCAGCCTATATTCAGTTTTTGCAAAACATGCCGTTTTATGGTTTGGCAGTTGTTTGCGGTGATGACCCTGAACTGTACGCGATGATTGATGACATCTCACGTCCCGTGTTGACCTTTGGTCTTGAGCCTTATAATGATGTCCAAGCCATTGATGTGGTGAGTGAGGGCACCAAGACGCATTTTACCGTGTTGCGCCGTGACCGTGAGCCGTTACGCCTGACCTTAAACATTCCTGGTATTCATAACGTGTATAACGCCTTAGCCGCCATCACCATGGCCACCGATGAAGGCGTAGACGATGAGGCCATCAAGCGGGCACTACAAAAATTTGCAGGTGTTGGCCGCCGCTTTGAGCAACATGCTTCAGTCGCCCTTGATGATGGCAACGTATTACTAATCGATGATTATGGCCATCATCCAAAAGAAGTGGATGCCACCATCAAAGCGGCGCGCCAAAGTTTCCCTGACCGCCGTTTGGTCATGTTGTTCCAGCCGCACCGTTACAGCCGTACGCGTGATTGTTTTGATGATTTTGTTGAAGTGCTGTCGACGGTTGACGAACTGCTGTTGCTCGATGTGTATTCTGCTGGAGAAAGCCCAATTATCGGCGCAGATACCAAGACACTGGCACGCAGTATCCGTCTGCGCGGTGCTGTTGAGCCGACGATTATTGACAAAGACCATATCGCGCCAGTCATGCAGCGCTTGTTAAAGGCCAACGACCTATTACTGACGCAAGGCGCGGGTAACGTGGGCCAGATTGCTATTGAATTGGCGGCCAATGAGTTATATCTTAACGCCTAGACTAATGTCAGATATGCCAATACGCTTTCATTGTAATTTATAGTCGCGCGCCGTTATTGGTGCCAGACCGCACGATAGGATTCATCATTATGATCGATCAAAGCTTAAAGACGTCCGCTGATAACCACAAGGGCAGCCAAAATACCGACTTTGCTACTGAGCCTTTAGAGGCCAAGAGTAGCAACGAGGCGATATCAAAAGACCCCAGTATTTTTGGTCGTGTGGCTGTGGTATATGGCGGCAGCAGCAATGAACGCAGCGTGTCACTCGACAGCGGCGCCGCGGTGTTACAAGCGCTACAAAACCAAGGCGTCGATGCTGTACATTTTGATCCCAAGTATCAAGACATCACCGAGCTGCGCGAGTATGACCGAGTCTTTAACGTCTTGCATGGCCGCGGCGGTGAAGATGGGGTACTACAAGGCGTACTACAGTGGATGGACATTCCGCAAACGGGTTCAGGCGTGATGGCCTCAGCGCTGGGTATGGATAAAGTACGTACCAAGCAGTTGTGGCAAGGCTGCGGTTTGTCTACCGCGCCGTTCTCACTGCTGACTGCGGATACCGACTGGCAACAAGTGGTCAATACTTTGGGTTTACCGATCATTATCAAGCCTGTTCATGAAGGCTCAAGCATTGGTATGACTAAGGTCAATCATTTAGATCAGCTGCCTGCGGCTTACGCCACTGCGGCTGATTGCGGTGACGCGGTCATGGCGGAGCGCTGGATCACAGGCCGCGAATTTACCATCGTGATTATCGACGATGAGGCCTATCCTGTGATTCGCTTAGAGCCAGCAGATATTACCAATTTTTATGATTTTGAAGCCAAATACAACCGTAATGACACCAGCTACTATATCCCTTGCGGCTTAAGTGACAGCGAAGAACAGCACTTACAAGCCTTAAGCTTAGCTGCTTTTCGCGCAGTCGATGCCAAAGGCTGGGGCCGCATTGATGCCATGCAAGATCACAATGGCAACTTTTGGTTGTTAGAGATCAATACCGTGCCTGGTATGACCAGTCATAGTCTGGTGCCGATGGCGGCCAAAGCGCATGGTATGGACTTTGATAGCCTATGCTGGCACATTTTATCGCAAACATTAGCGACGGATACTGCAGCATAATTGGTGGTTAACACTTTGCTTCATACCGTCAAGATGATGGCAATGGTCACTAGGTGCACAGGTAGGAAGCTATCTCATTGTGGTCATTGCCAATTTTAATGTAAACTTGTGTAACTTCATGCGCTGCAGCCAGTGTTGTGCTATTGTTTATAGGCAAAATGCGTTAATATTGCAAAGGACGCGTCTATCAATATTGACTTTACTGAATTTTTCGTGAAAATGTCAAAAACTCATGTAAAATCAATAGCCGTTGATTAAAAATCGACGGTCATTATCAATGGCGATAGCAGGTTTTAGGCAGCGGTGATCGCGGTTAGCAACATCAGATTTGGATATAGGAATACAAACAATCATGGCTCAAACTGTCAATGACGTAGCTGACGTGATGAGTAATAATGACCGCCGTCCAAAACGCAGTATGCCAATACCAACCTCTGCCAAATATCTCATTATGGCCGTCATGGGTGCGTTGCTGCTGCTGATATTATTTATGGGCGGCAAAGCCCTACGCGACGCCCCGCCTGCCAAGATTGAAATCAGTGCCGAAAACTTAAACAGTGCCCAATATCAAGTGCTCCAGCGCACGATGGATCAGCAAGCCGTGAGTAATTTTTTTACGACTGACTTGCAAGCCTTACGTGATATCGCTGTTGGTTTGCCTTGGGTTGATCAAGTCAGCGTCACCCGTGATTGGCAGCGCGGTATCGTATTGACGGCACTGCCTAAGCAAGCGGTGGCCAATTTTGGCACTGAGCGTTTGATTGATGCCAAAGGCTCGGTATATGTCCCCGCTGATAGTGCCGAGCTAAGCCGTAGCGACTATGCCACCTTACAAGGTGAGCAGTCAAAAGCGCCAGTCATCATGCAGCAAATGCAGCAAATTAATGACTGGTACGCACCGCTTGGTATGCGGGTAGTAGATATTATCCTGACCCCGCGTATGACATGGTTGGTACGTTTTGATAACGGTTTACGTGTGATTGTCGATAACGAAAATACCGCGCAGAAATTACTGAGCTTAAGTCAGTTATTGGGCAATCAGCTTAGCGAGCGCCGTGATGAGATGCAGTCGATTGATTTGCGCTATAAAAATGGGTTTACCATTGCTTGGGACATGAACCAGCCCTAGTACTGGATAGGATGTAACCGCGTGACATCGCGGCAGAGCAGTAACCACAACTCAAGCATGACGTTATATAAGACCAAGATAAAGCTGTCTCATAGATACCTTCTATCACGGTCATTATCACCAAGGCTTTTAATGATTTAATGGAGACATCATAAGATCTCCTGTTTAGCGATAATTTGTTTGTTACCATGAAAAATACTGAAAATCTGGTTGTTGTCCATTTAAGTGCCACGGCAGTTTATGTCGTGATTGGTAGCGTCGTGTCCGCAAAAGACATTCGCATCATGGGTGTTGGTCACGTCAAAAATAGTGACTTTTATCAAGGTCAAATCAAACATCGCGAACGACTACAAAGCGCCATTAAGCAAGCCATTCAAGAAGCAGAGGACATGGCCAATTGCCGTGTACACAGTGTGTGGCTGACGCTTGCAACCCCAGACTTGTTAAGTAAAAATAGCATTGGTCAGGTTGCTGTAGAAGACAAAGTGGTACACGCGCAAGATATGGTGCAAGCGTTAACCAATGCAAAAAGACAGGATCTGGCTTCCGATTATTATTTGATGCACTGCTGCCAGCAAGGTATCTATGTGGATGATCAAGACCATATGGTTGATGATGCCATAGAGATGATCGCAAGTGACATCACGGTCATGTATCATATGATGATGATGCCTGTATCCAATCGGCAAAATATTCAAAAGCTACTACAAAGCTGTGATGTCGCCGTCGATCATGTGGTATTTGATGCTGTAACCAGCGCAGAATACAGCTTAATGCTTGAAGAACGTCAGCAGGGTGTATGCTTGATAGATATTGGCGCAAGCACCACCAGTATCTGTGTGTACAAAGAAAACAAGTTGATTTTTACCCATTGTATCCCAAGCGGTAGCCATGAAGTAACCATGGATATTTCCGCTGATATTGGCATATCTATGGTTGAGGCCGAAAAACTTAAAAAACTACATGGTACCGTTGATGTCAGTAGCGTCGATCCCAGCTCGTTTTTTATGTTCAAGCCTCAAGGTGTGCCTGATGCCATCAATATCCATTTGTACAATCTAACGCAGATTATTGAAGCGCGTTATATTCACATTTTCACAGAAGTGATTCGTCAATTGCATGACGCTGAGCTGCTTGGTTTTATTGACCGTGGCATCGTTCTGACAGGTGGCGGTAGTGCGATTAAAGGCATGATACCTTTTGCTAAAAAGCTGTTAAAAATGCCTGTCGTGATGACCACTACGCACCCTTATATCAGTGCTTATGATCACATCAATAACAAAGAAACATCCAAGCACTTAAACATGCAGATTAATGATCGTGCTTATCAGACGGCATTTGGTACGTTACTGTATAGCCAAAGCGAGCAATTTCGCCATAGTGAACAAAGTGAGCCTGAAGCGATTGATAAAGACCGAGCACCAAGCCTATTTCGCAGTGTGCGTCAGGGTTTTGGTAATGCGCTCAAAAAGATACTATAATCAGTCGCTGTAACTCAGTCAGATAAGCTGCGCCCCTAATTTATTTGTACACATTTATAAAGTAAGTTAATAGCACGTCATGCGAATGCACCATCACTGCCGACCATCACGCTATTTGCAACTGGAGAATCCTTTTTATGTCTAAATATACCATGCCAGATGACAGTCAAGCTCAGAACAACGGCCAAGCAAACTTCACCGTTTTCGGTGTTGGTGGCGGCGGCGGCAATGCAGTCGAGCATATGGTACAGCAAGGTATCAAGGGCGTGACGTTTGTTTGCGCCAACACAGATAAACAAGCGCTTGATCGCTTGACTACCCCGCACAAACTGCAATTGGGTGCCAAGAGCAACCGTGGTCTTGGTGCTGGTGCAAACCCAGAGGTTGGCCGCGAAGCAGCAGAAAGTGAAGAAGAAGCGATCCGTGCGCTACTTGCCAATTCCGATATGGTCTTTATTACCGCAGGAATGGGCGGTGGTACGGGTACGGGCGCAGCACCTGTGATTGCGCGTATTGCAAAAGAGATGGAAGTACTGACAGTTGCGGTTGTAACCACACCCTTTAAATTTGAAGGTGGCAAGCGCGTTAAAGCCGCTCAAGCAGGTATCGAGCAGCTGGCAAACTTCGTAGACTCAATCATCACGATTCCAAATGATAAGCTGATGAGCGTGTATGGCAACATCTCTATGAAAGATGCGTTCAAAAAAGCAGATGATGTGTTGCTGCATGCAGTACAAGGTATTGCTGAGACCATTGCTAGCGAAGGTATTATCAACATTGACTTTAACGATATCCGTACCGCGATGACCGCCAAAGGTCATGCAATGATGGGTATTGGCCGTGCAAGTGGTGATGATCGCGCCCGTCAAGCGACTGAGAAAGCCATCAGATCACCGCTACTTGATGATCTTCGTCTTGAAAATGCCAAAGGTCTATTGGTTAACGTTATCTCTTCAGAGTCGCTATCTCTTGACGAATTCAGCAAAATCAGTGAAATTGTTGAAGACATTACGGATATCGATGATGCACATATCTTCTACGGTTCAGTGATTGATGAGCAAATGAATGACGACTTGCACGTGACGGTCATTGCCACGGGTTTAACGCTCAACGAAAATGTCGAACCTGAGCCAAAACCAGTACCATCAGCGAACAGTACCCAAACGGTTGATCCTAATGTGCATACCAGCGCCCTAAACAGCCAGAAACAGACAAAAACCCAATCTTATCAAGATACGGTAGTGCGTCCAGCAGCAGCACAAGAGCAGCCACAAACCAAAACTAATAGTATTCAAGATTACTTAAAACGTCAGCAAAACAAATAATTTTTCAGTTTTTAGCAAAAATGAACCAACGCGTCAGCGTTGGTTTTTTTTGTTTTTGTTCTCGTGAAAATATGGCAAGAGTAGGGTGCAGATGCTAGATATTTCCTAGGTTTGCAGGGATTTTTGTAGACAAAGATAAGCTGTATTTATCTATCGATAAGCAAATTTAATCAAAGAAATCAGAAAATTAGCATTTTTTGGCTATAGCGAACCAAGTGCTGCTAATGGTACACTAAGCCAATTGTAACAAATTATGTGAGAAGCAGCCATGAATCAACGCACTATCAATACAGCAATTGCTGTCACAGGTATCGGTTTGCATAGTGGTGAGCCTGTCGACTTAGCCTTTTATCCTCAGCCTACTGATACAGGCGTCGTGTTTGAACGCTCTGATATCATCGGTGCGGAACCTATCCCTGCCAGTGCTTTTTTGGTACAAGACACCATGATGTCCTCCAATTTAGTATTTGGTGGAACGCGTGTGGGTACGGTTGAGCATTTATTAAGTGCTGTCGCTGGCTTGGGTATTGATAACTTGTTGATCCGTGTTTCAGCAGCCGAAATTCCGATTATGGATGGCAGTGCTGCACCATTTGTGGCTTTGTTATTGGATGCGGGTATCTGCGAGCAGGACAGCCCTAAAAAATTTTTGAAAATCGTGAAACCTGTACGCGTTAAAGTAGATGATAAATGGGCAGAGTTACGTCCATATGACGGTTTTGAATTAAATTTTGAAATTGACTTCGATCATCCTGCTTTTGATAAAGACTTTCAACATGCTCAGCTGCAGTTTTCGACGCATAATTTTATCGAACAACTCAGCAGTGCGCGCACTTTTGGTTTTTTGCGTGACATTGAAATGTTGCGTCAAAATAATTTGGCTTTGGGTGGTAGTATGGACAATGCTATTGTCATTGATGATGCGCAAATCTTAAATGATGATGGTTTACGTTTTGCTGATGAATTTGTGCGCCATAAGATTCTTGATGCACTTGGCGATTTATATCTGATCGGCTATCCTTTATTGGGTCGTTTTAATGCTTATAAGTCAGGTCACGCATTAAACAATTTGCTGGTACGTGAAATTTTATCCGATCAAAGTTACTTTGAAATTGTAACATTTGATGACAATGTAAACTGCCCAGTTGAATATTTGCCTTTAGCTGGTATCGCTGTTGGAGGATGAATACATGAATATACAGGATGTATCGCAACATTTACGCAATATTACATAAGTCAGTGATAATTTGATTGCTAGCACCTAATAAAGACTGTTTAAAATTTAAACAGTACTCACCGAAGCCCAGATGGTGCCGTCGATCTGGCGACCTCAAAAAATACCCAAAAACTGCTCCTAAAACAGGAGATAGGTTTTTGGGTATTTTTTTGTTTGTCAAACCAATCGAAATGAAGCGCAAAATGTGCATTTTATATATTGAAATTTACATAACTTTACAAAGTAACTATAAGAACATTACTCACCAAGAAGACGCAAAAGTGCATTTTTGAGCTTTTTATCAGTGGTGACATGCTCAGCAGCCTGTGATATAGTCCGCTTTGTGTTTTGGCTAAGAGCCTGATTTTCATTGGCTTTGTAAGGCCTTGACAAGACATCTGGCGATACTGATGAGGCATCAGATGCCACATGTCCTACAGGATGTTGAGTGACGACCACGCGAATTTCTTTAAGTTGTTTAAATGTAAGCGATTGCTCAGTTAACACTCGAAGATACGCGTTCTGTAAGTAACGAATATGATTGGCCGCAGTCATCGAACACACACTAAGCGTTAATTGTGCTTGAGTCAGTCCCACTACCCAGCAACTTGCCAGTATTTCTTCTGGCAGACAATCGCCCAACAGGGTTTTGATTTCATGGGTAGCTTCGCTGTAACGACGAATATTGTCGGATAAGCTTCGAGGTAGGGCGCTACCAGCAAACGCTTGATGATCGATAAGTTGAGCGAGCCGATTAGGCTGTTTTTTTGACATCGTATTTACTCATTGATGGGATAATGCGGAATCAAAAATTCATATGGATAAGAGGCAAAGCAAACCATTTACGAGGTAATTGACGCACTTAGCAATGATGCTGATGTCAATCACTGTAGACCAAAAGGTTATGTGCTATAGAGATTTTACCATGATTGCTGAATGGTCATATCTTCTAAATTAATTGATGTCTTGCTACGGATGGCAGACAGTCTTGCATTAACAAATAGGTATCAATTTTATGAAACAAGCTTTATTAATTTTGTCAGTATTGGGAATGGGCATGGCACAGGCAAACGGTGCTATCGAAACGACCTTTCAGTCAAATAATACCTTGACTCATACCATCACAAATATCTCAGCAGCCACCAATTATGGCTCTGCTAAGAATATTTATAGTACCAATAGTGGTGCGCATGTCTTTAGCAACGACGAGATCAGTCAAGCTATCGACAACCTAAATGCACATGCTCAGCAAAAAGAGCAGCAGTTGGCCTCATTGACCAGCCGCTTGTCTTATGAAAAACAGCAGCAAGCCAGTACTGTACCAGATCGTTATTCAGCGCCTGCTATCGCGGCGGCCCGTGCCTCACGCGTTGCCCTATCAAGGAGCTCAGGTTACTGCGCACGCTACGTTCGTAAAGCGCTGCAATCAGCGGGCTATGAATTTACGCCAAACCCTTCGGCCTATCAATACGCCACTCGCGGCACGTTGGCCAATGCAGGCTTTAGCAAAATCAGTAATGATATGCCGCCACAAGTTGGTGATGTGGTCGTCTATGATCGCAGCTCAAAGCACCCGCATGGCCATATCCAAATATTTGATGGCAATGATTGGGTTTCTGACTTCCGTCAAAACAGCATCAGCCCTTACAGCGGTGTTTACAGCTACACCACTTGGCGCGACTCGCAATATGTCGATGATGCCTCAAGTCGCGGTATTTACTTAGCTATGGCAGAAAAATAACTTCTGCCAGTATACGCGCAGCCTTTGGCCGCTATAAGATAGGGTTTCTCCTAACTCAGTAATGCACCTTTATGCGTTACTGAGTTTTTTTTGCCTTATTTTTTAGCCATGAAAGCGTGACCAATGACAGCATTGATGAAAATCAGGTGGGGTGGCATGGTTGGGGGCAAAGTAAAGATCAACGTCACCAAACCACAAAATCACACAAGGATGTATCCAACCGATAGCATTCTGCGGTGTGCTGCCAAACACATCACTTGGCAATTGTGCCAGCGGCAAGCTAAATTGGCGGCAATAGTGTTGGCAGGGGACAAAAAGGTGCTCAGTTAAGTAATCTCTATTGAGAGGTTGAGCGGTTAACCGCGTAGGATATGTTAAAGGTTGGTCGGCCATCGTTTGATTCCAGCACAAATGAGCACGTTCTCTTTGATCGGTCGTCAGCAGCGGCGTAGGCGGCATCAGTGACGGTGTACGGTAAGCGGTGAATTGGTAGAGGGCGTATTGACCACAAGGGCTGGCATTGAGTTCGACATACTCAGTACCTTGGTTGGGCGCAATAAAGCACTCAAGACACGTCTGTTGCCACAGATAGTCTGTGAAGACAACGTGTTCAGCATGCCACTGTGGCCAGCATAAGCGCGCGGCCAGCTGAGCACTTGGCAGGATAATATCATAAGTCAATTGGAGTACGGGTTCGGGCTGTACGATGACAGTAGCCGTTACTGTGATGCTGATATGGCGTAGTAACGATGGTGCGACACCAAGTCTTAAGGCATCGGTTACAAGAGTGTGGTCGGGGGCATGAAGGCGGAAAGCGTGAGACATGAGTCGCTTTTATCAGAGTGGGGTAAAAAATAAAGCCACCAGAGGGGTGACCGTAGAAAGGCCGCCAGCAAGGTTGCGTGGCGGCCCGTTTGTTATAGGCAGATCAGTGCCTGCGCTGACCAACGGTCGCGCGCTTGGGCTCTATTAAGCGTGGCGCGATAGGTTTGAGAGTTTGGGGTTGGCATTTGGGTTCTCACGAAGCAGCAGTGCCATACGACCAATGGTATGAATCAATGCCGCATTGGCAGTCGTTGCCAGCTCTGTACTGACCACGTCGCGGTCATGCTTGCTACCTGCAGGCAGTTTGACTTTGATCAGTTCGTGATCCGACAATGCCCGATCGATCTCTTCAATGATCGCTGGGGTCACACCATTGTTGCCAATCATGACGATAGGCTTTAAATCGTGACCGATGCCTTTTAGGCGTTTAATTGTAGCGTTATCAAGTTCCATAAAATTCCTAGCGTTAGTAAAAATAAAAACAAGTCGTTATCGTTATCCGATGACCGACAGGATAACAAACATGGCAAATCTTAAAAAATCTCATTAAAAAATTTAATGAGCATCATAAGTAATCTGTGATCATCTTGCGTGAAATCGGCTGGATTTCGCACGATTTTACGCGATGAAAATGTTAAACTGCCTGTATATGCCTATTATAAACACAGCTGCCGCATAAAGCTGTTAAATCATTCACTTTACAGCGTATTTGTCTACATAAATGATGATTTTAATGACATTATTAATATTGTAATGACGTGGCAGTGGTATGAATATAAAAGCGTTTTAGAAATACCCACATTTTTGATATTCAAAAAATAAAGGTGTGCGCCCATGATTATTGGGAAGGGCGCGGATTTGACTGAGTAAGAGGAGCAAGATTTTGGCCACGCGTATTGAAAACAAAAAGCTGTCAAAGAGTAGTCGCGCTTGGATGAAAGAGCACATTGATGACTATTATGTACAGCAAGCCCAAAAAGAGGGCTACCGTGCGCGTGCGGCTTACAAACTGCTCGAAATTAATGACAAGACCAAGCTGATTCGTCCAGGAATGACCGTGGTTGATTTAGGCAGTGCGCCTGGCAGCTGGTCACAGGTGGCAGGCCGTCTGGTTGGCGATTATGGCACCTTAATTGCCTCAGATATTCTGCCTATGGATGCTTTAGAGAATGTTACCTTTATCCAAGGCGATTTTCGCGAAAATGATGTTTTCGAGGAAATCATGGGTGTGGTCGGTAACCGTCAAGTGGATGTGGTGTTGTCTGATATGGCACCCAATACGTCAGGTAACACCACGGTCGATCAGCCACGTATGATGTATTTGTGTGAGCTTGCGGTTGAGTTTGCCGAGGCAACCTTGCCAGAAGGTGGCGCGCTTATTATGAAAGTGTTTCAGGGTGAGGGATCGCAAGAGCTGCGCAAACAAATACAAGAAAAGTTTAGTAAGATTCGTAGTATCAAACCTGGTGCCTCGCGTCCGCGCTCCAAAGAGATGTTTTGGGTGGCTATCAAGTAAGGCTTTTGCTGTTGCCAATAGTTGCTAATACTTTGTATTTGCAGTATTTTTTGTTATATAGCGTAGACTGGCGTAATAAACACGGCTTGCGCTTGAATTATGCGCGGCAAAACCACATATCATGATATATTAACTTTGTTTGCTTCAAGCAAAGTCGTCTAACAATAAGTGACTCACAGCATCAAATTCTTGTCTATCATGCACTGCCATGATAAGTGTAGTAGGCCAAACAGCGATAAATGCTAGAGTATATTGCAGAGGGCATCAGAATCAGGTTGCCAAGCTTGGCACAATGTGGCAAGTTGCAGGTCAGGGATAAATGATGACCTTTGAAACGTGAGTGAGACCTGTATAGGCGTTACGTGTTGAGTAAACACACCAATAAGTAAGGGATGGGAATAACTAGTGAGCGACATGGTAAAAAATACCTTATTGTGGCTGGTGGTAATCGGCGTTTTGGTGCTGGTGTTTAGTGGCTTTGATCAATCAACAGAGCCAGATAACCTTAACTACTCTGAATTTGTGACCGCAGTGTCCGAAAACCAGGTAGCCAGTGTTGAAATTGACGGCGAGCAAATCACCGGCGAGAAGAAAAATGGTTCCTCTTTTGAGACCATTAGACCTGCTGTGTCTGATGATCAGTTGATGCCAATGCTGCGCGAAAATAAAGTTGAAGTGCAGGGCACTGCGCCAAAACGCCAAAGCGTCTTGATGCAGTTATTGATTGCCAGTTTCCCAATTTTACTGATTATTGGTCTGTTCTTGTTCTTCATGCGTAACATGCAGGGCGGCGCTGGTGGTAAAGGCGGCGGCCCAATGAGCTTTGGTAAGTCAAAAGCAAAAATGCTGACTGAAGATCAAATCAATGTGAACTTTGAAGACGTGGCTGGCTGCGAAGAAGCCAAAGAAGAAGTGGTCGAAGTTGTGGACTTCTTGCGTGACCCTGACAAATTTACCAAACTTGGGGCAACGATTCCTCGTGGTATCTTGATGGTTGGTCCACCAGGTACTGGTAAGACCTTGCTAGCACGCGCCATTGCTGGTGAAGCCAAAGTGCCATTCTTTTCCATTTCAGGCTCCGACTTTGTTGAGATGTTCGTTGGTGTTGGTGCATCACGTGTACGCGACATGTTTGAACAAGCGAAGAAGAGTGCGCCATGTATCATCTTTATTGATGAAATTGATGCAGTCGGCCGTCATCGCGGCTCTGGTATGGGCGGCGGTAATGATGAACGCGAACAGACATTAAACCAATTATTGGTTGAAATGGATGGTTTTGAAGGTAATGAAGGCGTGATCGTCATTGCAGCAACCAACCGCGCTGATGTACTGGATAAAGCATTGTTGCGTCCTGGTCGTTTTGACCGTCAGGTACAAGTCGGATTGCCAGATATTAAAGGTCGTGAGCAGATCTTAAAAGTGCATTTGAAAAAATTGCCGAATACGATCAGTGTTGATGCAGGGTCACTGGCTCGTGGTACGCCTGGCTTTAGCGGGGCACAGCTGGCTAACCTAGTAAACGAAGCGGCACTGTTTGCCGCACGTCGTAACAAGACCAGCGTCGATATGAATGACTTCGAAGATGCCAAAGATAAGCTTTATATGGGCCCTGAGCGTAAATCTATGGTGATACGTGAAGAAGAACGCCGTGCAACAGCTTATCATGAGGCAGGTCATGCGTTAGTGGCTGAGATGCTACCCGGCACTGATCCTGTGCATAAAGTGACCATTATGCCGCGTGGTTTTGCACTTGGTGTGACATGGCAGCTGCCCGAGCACGATCAAACCAGCATGTATAAGTCAAAAATGCTCAGCAATATTGCGATGTTATTCGGTGGCCGTATTGCTGAAGAAGTCTTTATCAATCAAATGTCTACAGGTGCGTCAAACGACTTTGAACGGGCAACCAAGATGGCACGTGCAATGGTTACCAAGTACGGCATGTCTGATGCGCTGGGTGTTATGGTCTATGAAGATGATGACAGCTCACAAGGTTATTTTGGCGGCGGTGGACGGACTATTTCAGAAGCCACGCAGCAAAAGGTTGATGAAGAAGTACGTCGTATGCTAGAGGAACAGTATGATATCGCGCGTGAGTTGATCGAAGGCAATAAAGATAAGATGCATGCAATGGTAGATGCCTTAATGAAATGGGAAACTATTGACCGTGATCAATTGCAAGATATTCTAGCAGGTGAAGCTCCACGTCCACCAAGAATCTATCAGCACAACGAAGTAAATTTGTCGAAAAATGACATCAAAACGACGGGGTCTACACCGCCACCATTACCAGCCATGTGATAATGGATTAATATTTTAATGACCAATCATAAAAAAGCCCTTTTTTAAAAAGGGCTTTTTTATTGTCGCAAATTTACTGGTATGATGGCAAGGTATTACAGACTGCTGGTCTTTATTCCTTTTTTGAGTGTGATGAGCGTATGATGTCGTTGTTTCAGCCTTTACCCCGTTATACCATAAGCAGCCGAGATAAGACGTTAGCGCTATCTCAGCCGCATGTTATGGGCATCTTAAACGTAACGCCAGATTCTTTTTCAGATGGTGGTCAGTTTAATGCGGTAGCCACTGCAGTGCAACACTGTCAGGACATGGTCGCAGCAGGGGCGAGTATCATTGATATTGGCGGTGAATCGACACGGCCACAGGCGGATGCTGTCGCTACTGAAGAAGAAGTGGCACGCGTGATACCGGTAGTTGAAGCGATCAGAGCGCAGCTTGGCGACGAGATTTGGTTGTCCATTGATACCAGTAATCCAGTGGTCATGCAGGCTGCTTTTGAGGCTGGTGCCGATATCTGGAATGATGTGCGCGCGCTCAAACGTGACGGTGCTGCCAAGATGGCGGCCAAACTTGATATTCCTGTGATGCTGATGCATATGCGTGGTGAGCCGACGACCATGAACGATTTAGCACACTATGACTCGGTGATTGATGAGGTGCGTGATGAGCTGCTGATGCGTATTGACGAGGTGGTCGATGCAGGCGTCAAGCGGGATCATATCATCATTGATCCAGGTTTTGGTTTTGCCAAAGATTATGCGCATCATTGCGAGTTGTTGACTCAGTTAAATCAGCTACAGGCACTGGGTCTGCCGATGATGTTTGGGGTTTCGCGCAAGCGCTTTTTGGCACAAGTTTTGACCAGTAGTGGTATCAGTCAGGTCGCTCAAACTGCGCCTACAGAGCGAGATATGGTCGGTACGGCAGCAGGCCTTTTTGCTATTCAGCAGGGCGCGAGTATCATTCGCACGCATAACGTGGCAATGATGCAGCAAGCTGCTACTTTATGGACTCAATTATCGGAGCATCAACACTGCGGACACTGACTTTGCAGCGATACCTACTGTGCAGCGCCCCTTATGTGACAGGATTAATCGCTATACTGACACCATTTGTTTTTAATAATGAGAGCCTTTTATGAGTACAACCATGCCAGAACCCACCAATGAGCAGCGCCGTATCATTTATCAAGCCCGCCGCGGCCTCAAAGAGTTGGATTTTTATATTGATCCGTATGTAAAAGAGCTGTACTTGGTTACCAGTCCTGCCGAGCAGGCGACATTTGCAGAGATGCTGACTTATGAAGACCCTGATTTGCTTGATTTTTTCACCAATCAAGCCCAGCCTAATGATAAAGCCGTTTGGAATTTGGTCAACAAAATCAAAACATGGCGTCATAGCAGAAACTTATAGTACTGCCATGCCAGCGATAACATGCGCGTTTAAAGTGCTCAAGTACATTGGGCGCGTTCATGTATAAGATGGACGCTTTGCGTATCGATGCGGCACTGCTACCGTACAGCCGTATCCGCACAGGGCTATATGCGTCCTTAGGTGTGGTCATGCTTTTATTGGCATGGCTTGCTGAGCTGTCATGGCTGCAGTATGGCGTGCTCATGATCATCAGCGCGGCTGTAGTGTTTTATATTTGGTTGTCCCAACCAGTGCTGCATCATTTAAGTCAGCCACCGTTTAGCCAGCGCCTGACAGATGACTGGCAGCTACTGATGCAGACCGGGCGTGGTGAAGCGCTGTGGCAAGCAAAGCTGTGTCGTGTAGACGCAGGGGCGTGGTATGTGCGGTTAGAGTTTGCGTTGACTGAACCGTATCAGCGCCCGCTGTCGCTGACGGTATTTCGCGATCAGCTCAATACTGATGACTGGCAAAAGCTTTGTGTACTGACGACTGTTATTGGCCATCAGCAAGCATAGTTGGTGATCGCTGATAGCCATGACCAGTTGTGCTATTGACGAGTTCCTTCCAAGTTTACCTATTCGCGCTGTTTTTTGCGGCCAATTTTTTGCCTTATCATTTCTGTGGCAATATGTCTTGTTAAACTAAACAAGTGCTACAGGTCATAACAAAACACCTATCTAGTATCTGAGTAGATTTGTTATATTACATTCAAGTTGAAAATAACAAGACTAGAAAAAGGTTGATTTATGAGTTTATTAGGAAGTTTGGTTACCCAGATTGCACGTAGCGCGATGGATCCAGAAGATGGTCAGCGCAATCCAGTCAATCAGCATACCACGACTCGCCGTACAGGTGGCCTAGGTGACGTGCTGGGCAGTGTACTTGGCGGCGCGAGCCAGCAGTCTAATCGCTATGATCCGCAGCGTTATGATCGTCAAGCAGACAACGGTTTTGGCCTAGATGATGTGTTGGGCAGCGTACTTGGCGGCAGTCAGCGCGGCAGTGCTGGCGCGGGTATGGGCGGCTTGGGTGACATCCTAGGTAGCGTGCTCGGCGGTCAGCGCAACAAAAGCGGCTTCGGTGGTAAAGGCATGTTGGTTGCCGCGCTTTTGCCTATCGTACTTGGCTGGATTCAGCGCAATGGCGGCTTGGGCGGCGCATTGTCAAAAATCAAAAATATGGGCTTTGATCATCAAGCACAGTCGTGGATGAGCAACCAATCGCTCAATGATAACCTAGACCCGAATGAGGTTGACCGTCTGTTTGATCAAAAAGAGATCCAGCAGGTAGCTACCCATACTGGGGCTAATGAAATGGAAGTACGCCAAGGTTTGGCAGAGCTGCTTCCTGAAGTGATGAATCAACTGACCCCAAATGGTAACCTGGACAATGAAGCTGAAGCCAACCAAGAGGTTGATACTATTATCAGCCAGCTTTCTAGCCGCTTAAACACGCTAAACTAAGCCCTTTAGGGTGCATTTATGATACATTAGAATCATGGCATGAAGACAAGGAGTACGTTTTTAAAACGTGCTCCTTTTTTTGTGCCGATTTTATAATGTTTTCAAACCAGTGGTTTGAACGATTGATAAAAGCATCATAAGGGGTACTACTATGCCGTTTAAACCGATACCTGCTGCGTTTGCTATTGCCACGGGTTTGATTATTTGGTTTGTCATCCCTGTGCCAGATGGCGTCACACCTGACGCATGGCACATGTTAGCACTGTTTATTGCCACGATTGTTGCCATCATTGGCAAGGTGTTGCCGATTGGAGCGATTGCGATTATTGCGGTGACGCTGGTTGCGCTAACCGGAGTGACCAATGACAGTCCAAAGGCAGCTATTGGTGATGCGCTCTCCAGTTTTTCCAGTCCGCTGATTTGGTTGATTGGTATTGCCGTCATGATCTCGCGCGGATTGATTAAGACTGGTTTGGGCAACCGAATTGCCTATTATTTTATCTCGGTATTTGGTAAAAAAACCATCGGTGTCGCCTATTCACTAGCAGCGGCTGAGTTGATTATCGCGCCGATCACCCCCTCAAATACGGCGCGTGGTGGCGGCATCATTCACCCAATTATGAAGTCGATTGCTCAAAGCTTTCACTCAACGCCTGATGAGGGCACACAAGGAAAAATCGGGCGCTATTTGGCCATGGTCAACTATCATGCCAATCCGATTACTTCGGGGATGTTTATCACGGCGACAGCACCCAATCCACTGGTGGTTGATCTGGTTAATAAGGCCACAGGTGGTGACATACAGCTGTCATGGACCACGTGGGCCGTGGCCATGTTTGTGCCGGGCATGCTGTGTTTGCTGCTGATGCCGCTGGTCATTTATTTCATTTACCCACCTGAGATGAAAGCCACGCCCGATGCCAAAGTTTTTGCTAAAGACAATTTGGCAAAAATGGGTAATATCAGCACACAAGAAAAAATCATGCTTGGTGTATTTGCGCTGATGCTATTGCTGTGGGCTAATATTCCCGCCCTTGTTTTTGGCGATGGGTTTAGCGTCAACGCCACCACCACGGCTTTTATTGGCTTGACCACGTTGATATTAACAGGCGTACTCAGCTGGGATGATATTCTCAAAGAAAAATCGGCATGGGATACCATCGTGTGGTTTGGCGCACTGATTATGATGGCATCATATTTGAGTAAACTTGGACTGATCAGCTGGTTTTCGAGTCATATTGAATCGATGATTGGTATGACCGGTGTCGGCTGGATTGGGGCGGTGGCGATTTTGACGCTGGTTTACTTATACATTCATTACTTTTTTGCCAGTACCACTGCCCATATTACTGCGCTGTTCGCGGCCTTTTATGCCGTCGGTCTCAGCCTTGGTGCGCCGCCAATGCTGTATGCACTGATTTTAGCGGCTGCAGGTAATATCATGATGACTTTGACCCACTATGCCACAGGGACAGCCCCCATTATTTTTAACTCAAACTATGTGACATTGGGTGAGTGGTGGAAGGTTGGAGCGGTGATGAGTGTGGTCAATCTGTTGGTATGGGTAGGCGTAGGTCTACTGTGGTGGAAGCTACTCGGCTATTACTAAATGACCTTTTAGCCGTTAGATAGACCTGAGCGTGATTAAGTAGTGCTGCTTAGTCGCGCTCTTCTAACGTTTCTAGGGTATGGCCAAGCGCCTGAAAGCAGATATCACCTTGAAAGCCGCGGTATTGTAAAAACCGCAGCTGCTTGGCTTTATCCTTGGGGGTGGTTGGTATGTCACTGCCATACTTCTTTGTGCGGGCAGTGACAGCCAGTTTAAGCCAATCAACGGCGCCATTGTCAGAGCCATCGCTGTGCGGCGAGGGCTGATCAATAAAGTCCTGAAATTCATCAGACTCGTTATTTGCCATATCGATCAACTCATCAATATTGCTGGGCATGGCAACCTTTTTGCGATAAAACTCACGCTTGATGTGACCGCGTCCACGCCCTTTACGAATACTTTCACGAATCAGCATCAAGGTGGTGCGATAGTCGCTCTGATAGCCTTTGTCAGCAAATTCATCGAGCAAGTTGTCGATCTGTTCAGGGTCTTGCTCTTTATCCAGCAGCTTTTGCCTCAGCTCAGCTCTGCCGTATTCACGGCGTGACAAATAATAAAACGCCAGCCAACGCAAGCGGCTTTCGGCTTTGATGGCGTCGGCTTCTGCTTGGCGCTGCTCAGGCGTGCGTAAATAGGCTTTAAGAGCGGCGGGGAGGTTGTCCGTGCTACTGTCATCACTGAACGCTTCTATCACTGTATCGGTATCTGCAGCGTGATCTGTTGAGTCTACTTCGCTGCCATGAACCGCTTGTTTGACTTCAGAGAGCATCTCTTTAATGCTTTGCGTTTTTGGGGGTTGATAGGCGGGGGTGTCTGTTGCTTGCGGTACAAAAGTGGCCGCAGGGTGAAAGCGTTTTTGCCGCTTTTTGCTGGATTGACGGCTGCGCTTAGGAGCATGGGTTGCTGGGTCAGCCATGATGTCGTCGCTCGCAGTATGTGTATCAGCGGTACCGGACTCTGCCGAATGATACGCTCGTGATGAGGCGACATATTCTGATGCTTGCTTGCTATAAGAGCGTGATTTTTTTGTGTTGGATCGGGCATTCTTCTTGGGTGGCGCAGAGGTCTCTGACTGAGTGGTAGAATGTTTTTTCTCTTGTTTTGGACGTGCAGAAGCGCTGGCTGAATCGGTATCCGATTCAGCCAGTATTTGTGCCAAGGTTTTAATCTGCATAATAAGTCGTCATCAATGGCTGATTATGACGTGGCTGCTGCATCTGCTTCTTGGTCAGCATCAGCAGTAGTCTCTTCTTCGCCTGCACCAAGTTTTTCAGCACGAATTTTCGCTTCAATTGCTTCAGCAATCTCAGGATTTTCTTTTAAAAACAGAACGGAGTTGGCTTTACCTTGACCGATTTTTTCGTCGCCGTAGCTGTACCATGCGCCTGCTTTACCAACTGCACCGACTTCTACACCTAGATCGACCACTTCAGCCAAGTGATTGGTACCCGCGCCGTAAGTAATCTCAAACTCAGCTTGACGGAAGGGCGGTGCCATTTTGTTTTTGATGACTTTCACACGAGTTTGGTTACCGATGATTTCGTCGCCATTTTTGACCGCACCGATGCGGCGAATATCCATACGCACTGAGGCGTAGAATTTGAGTGCGTTACCGCCAGTTGTGGTTTCAGGGCTACCAAACATGACACCAATCTTCATACGGATTTGGTTAATAAATACCACCATACAGTTAGAGCGTTTGGCATTACCTGTGATTTTACGCAGGGCTTGGCTCATCAAACGCGCTTGTAAGCCCATATGTGAGTCACCCATTTCGCCTTCAATCTCAGCACGCGGGGTTAGGGCGGCGACCGAATCGACGACGATCATGTCGACCGCACCTGAGCGCACCAGCATGTCGGTGATTTCAAGCGCTTGTTCGCCGTTATCTGGCTGCGAGATCAATAGATCATCGGTATTTACACCTAGCTTACGGGCATAGACGGGATCAAGCGCGTGTTCGGCATCAATAAAGGCACAAGTACCGCCTTGTTTTTGACACTCTGCAATCGCTTGCAAGGTCATGGTGGTTTTACCTGAGCTCTCAGGGCCATAGATCTCGACAATACGACCCTTTGGAAGTCCGCCAATACCAAGCGCGATATCCAGCCCAAGTGAGCCTGTTGAGACCACGTCAACATTATTGAGCGCGGCTGACTTGTCACCCAATTGCATAATGGTGTTTTTACCAAACTGTTTCTCAATTTGACCTAATGCGGCTTTGAGTGCTTTGGCTTTGTTCTCGTCCATAATGGACTCCTTGTCATCAGTAAGTTATCTAAAAGTAGGGCATTATCAATTATAGGTAGCGCCGTGCGTGCCGTATGACGATCACAAACCGTATCGGCTACAGCAAAAAAGCAAAATAATGTTCGTATAAAAACGTTTGTACAAGATACCACGCTCACAGCAGTTGCAACAGCCAAAATGCCTTAATAGCCGCGCCAGTAGCGCAGGCATATGACGGTAAGTAAATATCAGTACAAATGACTAATAGCGTTGTGGTTAGGATCACATTAGGTCTCTAGTAGATAAGGTGATTATAGCAAACTACAATGGCTATCGCAGTGCGTTACAAACGCTAGGCGACAATGAATGTCGTATGAGAAAAAAATGAATGAATCAAAAAAAATAGTAGGAAAGTCAGGGCGGGCTGTGCTAAGTTAAGACCGTTCAAGTTGTGTTTTGTCAATATGAACCGCTAAGAAGTGATACGCTTATCGGCACGGGCTTTAACGCTTTTGTGAAACAATGATGACATTGTTGGCCATTTTGAAAAAAAACATACGCTGCTTTTATTGAGATTTGATGATTGTAAATTATTGATTTTATTACTATTAAAAATTGTACAAAAAATGAACGATTTTACCTTAGCCTTTAGAATACTAAGCCAGTAGACTGTCAAGTGGTGACTTATACACAGGGTTATCCACAGCTTATGGGGAAAACTCGTGTATCCCTTATGTTATCACGGTTTGCGAAAATACAAGGTAGCGATTGATGTCGATAACGCGCATGATCATATCCTCAGATTTATCGCCAAACCCCCTAAAATCACGCGTTAGCATAATGTTTCACAAGTATTGAGAATGTTGACGATCACGTCAATTAACGTGCGATATGACCCCGTGTTGAATAAAAATCCTTACTACCTTTGATGATACCCTTCACTAAGCGATGCCCCTCTTTATTGTTTTCCGCGCAGACGCTAGCGCTGTTTTGATATCAGTCACTGTCCATCCTGACGTTATGCGGTATGGCGTTTGATTCATGACCTGATTTTTCCATGCAGAGCCTTTATGGTGCGGACATAAAAAAACGGTCGCGGCTAGGTATGATAGCGGCGACCGTTTTTAGTATGGATACGTCGTGCATTTAGTCTTTAGTATAGATCAAATCCCATACGCCGTGGCCACGAGTGATACCGCGTTTTTCGAACTTGGTCATTGGACGAAAGTCTGGTCTATCTGTAAAGTTACCCTTGCCTGCTTGATTGCTCAAGCCTTCAAAGTTGTCCAAAACGTCAACCATCCAAAACGCATAGTGCTCCCAGTCGGTTGCGGTATGGAACCAGCCGCCACGCTTTAAGCTGCGGGTGACGATGGTCATGCGCTCAGGGCTAACAAAACGGCGTTTGTAATGACGCTTTTTTTGCCATGGATCAGGAAAATACAACTGAATGCGGTCGATGTGGTTTTCAGGCAGCTGTTTTAGCAACTGGATGGCATCGCCATTGATGATTTTAACGTTACTCAGGTTTTGCGTACCCGCCATATAAGCGCATTTGCCAATGCCAGGCTCATGAACTTCAATACCGACAAAGTTGCGTGCCGGCTCAGCCATAGCCATTTCAATAAACGAATCACCAAGGCCAAAACCAATTTCCAGCGTGAGCGGTGCCTCGCTGCCATTTGGGGTATTGGCAAAGAGTGCACGCAAATCATCAATGCCCTCAAGATTACCGTCACCAAAGCTGTTATTGACCAGATATTCTGCAAATTCAGGATCAGTCAGCGCCTGTTCAGCGTTTTTGTTCATGTGCGTGCGCCGCTTCATGAAAGTGTTGACGATGCGTTTGTGCTTATCGCTTGGCGGCTGAACTGTATCAGTAGCGGTGCTGGTAGTCGCATCTGCATCAGTAGGTAGATCGGTGATCGTATCGGGGTGAGAATGTGGACTCATAGGGTTTTATGGCTTAATTTGTTGACGGATATGGCATCATTATAAGTTAAATTGCCGCTGGTGGGAACGCGCAATCAACATGCATAAATCGTTGCAAAAATGCAGGGTCAGATAAGGCGGTGGCGGTCGCAACCAAAGGGGCGTTATCATATAATATGAAGGCTGATATTTGGCGATAATAGGCCGCTTATGCCGCCCTAATCGTACGCTCATTTTTTACTAGGCTTATAGCTATGCTATTTATTGAGACTGACTCACCGCCGCCGTTCTATCAAGAGCATCTGACCCCTGCCAAGCGCAAACAACTGGATCAATGGTTTATCGGTCATCGTACCCAAGCCTATTATCTCAAGCGCTTTGCGCAATTTGATGAGCAAGGATATCTGTCGCCAAAATGGCATTGGGCTGCCTTTTTTATGACCTTTCCGTGGCTGCTGTATCGTAAGCGCTATATGGACGCGATCGTTTATAGCGTCGCTGGTTGGTCGTTTATTCAGCTGAATATCACCATCGTATTGGTGGCGTTTGAAACGCTGGCCATGTCATATGTGCCAGATGCTTATCATATGGTCACTCGGGTGGGGATTGCGGCGCTGATTTGGTTGTTTTGGTCATTTATGGTAGCGCGCTGGACGGACGCTTATTATTATCGTATGGCGCGCCGTGAGATCGCTGATGCCATCAATGATCACCCACGCGATGAGGCAGCGCAGCAAGCACATCTGCGCCGTGAGGGCGGGGTCAGTCTGGTCGGCTTGGGACTGGGTTTTGGTTTTTTTGCGTTTACTTTGTCAGTAATTAATGGACAGTTTTTGCCCATCATTGCCAAACAAAAAGAGCGGGAAATCGTATTCGAGGCCTATAATGCCACCAAAAATGCGCAAAATCGAGTGGCGCTGATTTATGAGCAAACGGGCAGCTGTCCTGTCAATTTGCCGCTAAATATTGCTGATCAACAGGTCAAATTGCGGGTGGCTACTGAGGCGGCAGGCGTGGCATCGACTGACTGCACCGTGATTGCCACGGTACAAGGCGCGCGTTTTCCCACACGTTACCTCAATGGCCAGACGATGGTGTTCTATCACAACATTGAATCGCAGGGCTGGCACTGCATCAGCTCGCTCAATAAAAAACAAGCCCCAAAAAATTGTACCGCAAATTGATCGCAAGCTGAGTATTGCAGCTACAGTCATCAATTATGATGATGGCAGTTTAACTTAAGACTGTGGCTTGTCGGTGCTGTCGGTAGTGATGTCAAGATTACCAGTCGTGCTGCTTTGTGTGTCATCACTACTGTCAGCCCCATCAACTGGAATGGCTTGATCCTTGAGCACGGCATAAAAATCGCTCAAGTCCATTTTGCGCGCTTTGCCAATATCTTCATCAAACAAGCTCTCCAGCTCGGCAATCGCGGATTGTGATGACTCGATCATCCGCGCTTCATCATCATAAATGGCTTGCTGACGTTCGATCAGGTCATCGTCATAATCGCGGAACGTTTGGATGGTCTCACGCGCTTTTTCAGGCGTGATGCCCAAAAGCTGTAGCGACTCGCGGGACATATCAAGCGACGACAGATAAGTCTCGCGCCAGATATGGCGTACGCCCACTTCGCGCAAGCGGTAATAATGCTGGCGATCACGTGCTCGTGCCAGTACCACAAGGTCTGGATAGTTGTGATGCAAGTACTCTGCTGTGGTGATGGAGCGCTCTAAATCATCAACCGCAATGATAAAAATACGCGCCTTGCTGATGCCTGCGGCTCGCAAAATCTCAGGGTTTTTTGGATCGCCATAATACACTTGGTTACCGAACTTACGGACAAAATCGACGCGATTGGCTGAGCGTTCAATAGCGGTAAATTCGATATTGTGCATACGCAGTACCCGCCCAATGATTTGGCCAAAGCGGCCAAAACCAGCAATGATCACAGGGTGCTCGTGATCAGGTATGGTGTCGTATTCACGGCTGGGTTTGCGCTTGGCAAAGTAAGGCTCGCCCAGCTTTTCAAGCAATAAAAAGGCCAGTGGTGTGAGTGCCATCGAGATGGTAACGATGAGGTTTAACACATTGCTCAGCTCAGGGCGTAACACGTTTTGCGCGGTAGCCACGCTAAACAACACAAAGGCAAACTCACCGCCTTGCGCCAACGTGACACCCAAGCGAATACTGGTCGGCCAGCGATTGCCCAATACTTTGGCAATGGCAGCAATGACGGCAAACTTGATAAACATCAGTGCCACCGCACAGCCGATGATAAATAGCGGCTGGGACATGATCAATTTGACATCTGTCAGCATGCCCACAGACATAAAGAACAGCCCAAGCAGCAAGCCTTTAAAAGGCTCGATACTGGCCTCTAGCTCGTGGCGGTATTCTGAATCTGCCAGCAATACCCCTGTCAAAAATGCGCCCAAAGCCATTGATAGGCCGATTTGACCCATCAAAATCGATACACCCATCACAATAAACAGCGCCACCGCCGTAAGCAGCTCTGTTGCCCCGCTTGAGGCGACAAATTTAAAGAAGGGTCGTACCACGTAACGGCTGGCGATAATCAATCCTGCAAAAACGGCAAAAACCTTGGCAAAATAGATCAAGTCATAGGTCTGTTCGCGCACCCCTGACAAAAAGGGAATGACCGCGAGTAACGGAATGACCGCAATATCTTGGAATAACAGGATGGTAAAGGCTTCGCGCCCATGGGTACTCGATAGCTGCTGCTTTTCGGTCAAAATCTGCAACACAAACGCGGTCGAGGACAGCGCGAGACCAAAGCCCACAATGAACGCGGTGTCCAAATGCAGCGCAAAAAACTGGTACAAAATGCCCATGAGCAGCAGGCCAGTTAACCCAACTTGCAGTCCGCCCAGTACAAAAATAGAGCGTCTGAGCGCCCAAAGTCGTGAGGGTTGCAGCTCAAGGCCGATGATAAACAGCAGCATCACCACGCCAAATTCGGAAAAATGCAGCAAGCTTTCGGCATCACCTGCCACATCAAGGCCACTAGGGCCAAGGATCAAGCCAGTAATCAGGTAGCCAAGCACGGTGGCAATGCCAAAGCGCTTACCCAGGGGCACAAAAAGTAGGGCTGCGCCCAAAAAAATGGTGGCTTGTAACATCATGTTTGGTGAGCCGGCGGCGGCAGCGAACATGTCAGCTCCTTAGCAATCGATATAAATGGGGCATTGTCAAAACAGACAATTAAAGAAAAAGGTAGGATTGAACACGGCAAAAATAGTGTTATCTATAGCCTATGCCCTGAGCGTGTTATTTTTTGCGGTAGACCTTCCACACGCCATTGTCCCCTAGTGGATTGCTATACGCATCATTGCGGCGTTTGCGCGGCGTTTGTCTGCTGTCGACGATTTTAAAGTCAGGCAAAGCATGGATGATCAGTCCTGTGCGATAAAAACGCAGACGCTCCGGTTCTAATAGCTCGCCTTTTTGATCGCGGCAAAATACATAAGCCCGCAAATCAATAAACGCCCGATGCGCAACCAGTTGGGCGCTATCATCTTTTTCAAAAACGGCTGTCATTCGCTCGATTTCTTGTGGCGTATACTCACCGCACTTGTCGGTCAATGCCCCAATAGAGCCAAAACTCTTGGATTCTTTAGCGCGGGTTTTGGTTAGGTGTAAACGCTGCACATGATAGACAAACTGCGGTATCTCAAGGCTAGCAGGCAAGGGGAGATAGTCAGGCGGCAGGTAAGCGGCAGGATAAAAGCCCATTGCTCGGTCAATCAAAGGCTGCCAGCGCTGCTGATAGGCCTGCACCTCGGCCAAGTTGCCCGAAAAAATGGGCATATCGCGCACTTGCTGCAAGATATCGGGCGGAAACTGAGCGTCACGAAACTGAGCAATATCGTCTTGTAACGTAGAGAGCAACAATTTGGCATGTTTTTTACCCGCTTTTGAAAGCGGATCATCAATATGACTGGGGGCGACAAAGGCCGCTGAGCGTCTAGACATGGCAGTGATTCATCAAGTGATGGTAAATAAAGTGAGTATCGCTTAAGTATACAGCGTTTATATCTAAGATATGATGGCCTTATCAGGTTTTCATGATTTTGACATATGCTTACCTTAACAGAAATTGGCAGTAGATGAATTTATGACATATGCTGTTTTTATTGATTTGGTTTTTTTATTTGACGCGGTATCGCAAAATACAACAGGATCGTGTCATGGTAACGTTACTTATTATTCAAAATGGCTGGGTATCAATATGCAATCATCAGGTTTGTCTCATGGTCAGCAGCGCCACGCTGTACTAAAACGTATTGGTAAGATCATCGCCGTTATTTTTACTGCTGGTTTGGCATTACTATTGGGTTTTTGGTTGATATTGGCGTCCAACATGGGCCCTGCTTATTTGCCACTGCTGTGCAATGGCTGCTTAGACAGTTGGGTCAGAATACTACTGCTTGGTGCGGGTATCGGTATTTGGACAATCACGGCCATCTGGTTACTGTGGGTCATGTTGCGTTATGGCTATACTTTCATTAAACATCGTGATTGACCTGTCAAAGCAGTAAGAAGGCGTTAACCGATTTAATGATTGTGCCCAATATGCCCACCAGCGCCAGCAGTCACGCGATCTGAGATGTCACAAATTAACGTATCGGCATGCGTGCCAGCATGTGAGTGGGCAGCGCTTTCAACCTGAATGGTGGCGTGACTGATGCCCAAGTCCAATAAACCCTGCTCCAATTCTGCAATCAAGATACTGGCATCGGAGATACTCATATCCCCATCGACCACCACATGACAGGATAGGGCGTGTAGGCCACTGGTAATACTCCAAATATGTAAGTCATGCACCTTTTGTACTTGAGCATGTGCGACCATACGCTGCTCGATATCCTCTAAAGCGATGCCTTTGGGTGTCCCCTCCATCAAAATATGTACTGAGTCGCGCACCACGCGGTAGCCACTGATCAGGATCAGTACCGCAACGATAACCGAAGCGGCCGCATCTGCCCACTGCCAGCCAAATCCCATCATCAATAAGGCAGCGATGATTGCAGCGACAGAACCCAGTAAGTCGCTAAGCACGTGCAAATACGCGCTTTGCATGTTTAAGTTGGCGGGTTTTTTATCTGTTTTTTTAGTGTCACTGCCGTGGCTATGAGCGTGACCGTGTCCATCACCTTCATTTCCATGACTACCGCGATGCATCAGCCATGCCACCAAGATATTGATTAGCATTCCAATGGTGGCGATGATTAACATGCCTTGGGTGGCAATCTCAGGTGGAGAGTTAAAGCGCTTAATGGCTTCATAAAAAATCATTAAGGCGATGATCACTAAGGTCGCGCCATTCACCCCTGCCACCAAAATCTCAAAACGTTTGTAGCCAAAAGTCTTTTGGTGCGTGGCGGCTTTTTCACCGATTTTAAACGCCATTAACGTCGCGCCCAAGGCAACCGCATCGCTCAGCATATGACCGGCATCGGATAGCAGGGCTAAGCTGCCTGTTAGCCAGCCACCAATCGCTTCAATGAGCATGTAGCCTGTGATGATGACAAAGCTAAATAGCAGGGTACGTTGGTAGCCTTTGGTATCACTGGCTGCCTTGCTTTTGCTGGCTGTGTGGGGCGCACTATGGTCATCATGATTGTGTGCGTCATGTGGGCCATGGTCATGATCGTCATGACCGTGCTCACTGGCGTGATGGTCGTGGCTGTGCGGCTTGCTTTGGGAGCGCTTATTCTCTGAAGGGTTGTCCATCAAAACACCACTTAAAAAGATAAGATAAAAGGTCAATGGGTGATTGCTTGGTGCGTCATCAAGCTGGGCGCTAACGGTACTTTGCGTTACGGGTTGCTACTCGGCAATCAAGCATCCTAATAGGTTAAGAATGTAGCATATTTGCGCATCAGACACTGTAATGGCGAGGTAAAGCAGCCAGCAGAATACGGCCAATCGTATCACTGATTGGGTGATACAAAGGCTGGCAAGTACGGGTTAATGTTGATTTACCAGCCAGTGGGATCGATATCCAAGGTCAGCTTTAGGTATTTGGCGCTGGGCAAAGCCAGCACTGTCGGCCACCACTGGCGCAATAGTTGGTGCAAGTGGTTGCGATCTTTGCTAAGGAGCAGCAGCTGGGAGTGATAGCGGCTGTTTTTTTTGCTCATGGGTGCGTCGATAGGCCCCAGCACTGCGAGCTGATGCGGTGTTGGTAAGCTTGCGATGGCATCATTCAATGCTTGAATGGTGGCAGGCAAGGTTTTGCCTTCACAGCGAATCAACGCAGCGTGGCGATAAGGTGGCAAGCCCATCATTTTGCGCTCTTGCAGCAGGGCTTTGGCAAACGACAAGTAGCCTTCTTTGACCAGTTGCAGCAGCAATGGATTGTCAGGCTGAAGGGTTTGGATCAGTACGCGACCTGCTTTGTCACCGCGTCCTGCGCGTCCCGCCACCTGCACCATCAGCTGCGCGGTATGCTCAGGGGAGCGAAAGTCTGCAGACAAAAAGCCGCGATCGGCGTTGGGCAGGCAGACCAATGTCACATTAGGAAAATGATGACCTTTGGCCACCATCTGCGTGCCGACCAATATGGCAGGCTTGCCTTGATTGATCTTTTGATAAATCGCTTCCCAGCTGTCTTTACGGCGCGTGGTATCGCGGTCAATTTGAATGATGGGATAAATAGTTTTGCTGGTTTGCGGGTTGGCAAAAATCGCATGCAAATTTTCACTGAGGCGCGTGGTGCCCATACCGACAGCATCTATATTTTGACTGCCGCAGTCAGGGCAAGCCGCAGGCATGTATGCTTGCCAGTCGCAGTGATGGCATTTGAGATACGCATGGCTCTGGGCTTGGCGACTGTAATGAACCGTTAAGTGAGCATCACAGCGCGGGCAGTCCGCTTGCCAGCCGCAAGCCCCGCAGAGCAGTACAGGCGCATAGCCGCGCCGATTTAAAAATACTAAGACCTGATCGCCCGTTTCCAAAGTCTGACGAATGGCACCGATCAGCTTATCGGTCAGCCCCGTATCGTAGCGCTCGCCATCGTCTTGGGTCTGCTGGTGAGTGCTTTGCTGGCGTGCATCAATCAGCTGCATTTTTGCGGTGGTGGCATTACCTGCGCGCGTGCGCAACTGACATTCTACCAGCTTGCCCTCATCGACCAAATGTAAGTGCTCAAGGCTTGGGGTAGCCGTGCCCAGTACCACTGGAATTTTGTGTTGAAATCCACGATAGAGGGCGACATCCGCCGCATGATAACGCAATGTGTCGTGCTGTTTATATGAGCCATCATGTGCTTCATCAACGATGATCAAGCCCAAATTGGCAAATGGATACAACACAGCGGAGCGCGTGCCAATGACAATCTGGGCATGTCCTGTGCGGCAGTCCTGCCAGCCTTGCATACGGTGGGTGTTACTCATACCTGAATGCAGCAGTACAATGTGCGCGGCAAAACGACTGGCAAAGCGCGCACGGGTTTGCGGCGTCAGACCAATCTCAGGCACCAAAATCAATACCTGCTGTCCCGCCTCTAATACCTTTTGCATGGCTTGCAGATAGACTTCCGTCTTGCCGCTGCCAGTGATGCCATTTAACAAAAAGCCGCTATAGTTGGCTTTATCATGTGCAGCCAAAATCGCCGTGACTGCCTGCTGCTGCTCATCGTTCAAGTCCAGTGGCATCTTTGCCAAACTGACGGGGGCAGGGTCGCCTTTAGGCTGGACATAACGCTCAATCAAACCTTTGTCTTCCAGTGTTTTTAAAAACGTGCGCTCCATACCTTCTAACAACAATACCTCTTCGCTAGCGCCGCGTGTGCCATGCAGCTTGAGCATATCAAATTGCTGCTTTTGTTTGTTAGCGTTGGGGTGGAAATCACTGTTGTTGACATTGGGCATGATGCGCCAGTACGTGATCAGCAAATCAAGTGGTTTGCCTTGACGTATCAGCGTCGGCATCATGACAGATAGCACATCGCCTAAAGGATAGTGATAGTAGCGGGTCAGCCACGATGCCAAGCTCAGCATGGACGCGTCCAATATTGGCGCGTCATCTAGGCGTTGGTTAATGGGCTTGAGCTTGTTTTTTGGCACACTGCTGTCTGCGCGTGCCAGATGTGCAACCACAATACCGATCAGGGTTTGTCGTCCAAAGGAGACCTCAACGCGACTGCCAATAGCAGGTGGCGTCGGCATATCTGCTGGCAGGTCGTAGTCAAATACCCGATAAAGGGGGACGGGTAGCGCAACTTGTACCAACATAAAAAAGGCTCACAGCGGTGCAAAATAAGAAGAAGAGCGTTCTGAACATAAAAGGTGGGATCAGACCAACCACTAAGCGCTGGTCTGAACGTTGCTAAATATCAGTGTTACACCATCATCAAATGGTCATTCAATACAAACTATTCAATATATAAAATAGACTCAATCTCAACCACACCGCCTTTTGGTAAGGCAGCAACCTGTACAGCAGCACGCGCAGGGTACGGCTCACTCAAGTTAGCCACAAACACTTCGTTTAGGACGGCAAAGTCGCTGAGATCAGTCAAAGACACATTAAATTTCACCACGTCATTGAGGCTACCACCAGCCGCTTCACAGATTGCTTTGATATTTTCAAACACCTGCTCAGCCTGCGCTTTGAAACCTTCTCTTAATTCCATCGTTTCAGGATCAAAACCAAGCTGCCCTGAGATATAAACGGTGTTACCCACTTTGACCGCTTGTGAGTAAGTGCCAACAGCAGCAGGGGCATTATCGGTTTGGATGGTTTGACGGCTCATAATAATCCTTATGGTTATGATGTAATAATATCGGCCAGTTATTGGCCGATAGGTTAAATAATGGTACTGAGCGCTATTGTATAAGCATCTCTACAGCTGATACAAGCGCATGATGTTGGGGAAACCTAGAAGCGCGCGCAAATCGCGGATACCTTGCGCCAAGTGTACACGGCTACGCACAATAATATGAATGATGGTGTCGCTATGACGCACATCAACAGTTTCAACCCCGATGTTCAGCTGGCGCAGGTGATAAATCACCTCACTGATTTGTTCATCATTAAGGACGATAGACAGTTTGAGGTAAGCAGGAAAACGGATTTTTTCGCCATATTCGCCAGCGTCATGCTGATTGATGGCACTGTCATCACGCCAGCGCAGTTGAATCGCCTGATAAGGGTTGTCTTTACGGATGTCATCGAGTGAAAAGCATTTGTGACGATGCACCACCAAGCCGTGTCGTGACAAGTGACCAAGGATAGGGTCACCATAGATTGGATGACAGCAGTTGGCAAAGTCCAGCTCAACCCCTGCGGCATTGGCCACCAGTTGTTGTGGCTGCTGCGCCTCAGCGTCTCCTTTTTCTGCCTGCATTTGACTCACTTCATCGCTAAACAACCGTGACACCACCAGTTGCGGCAGAAGGGTGCCAGCGCTGATCTGCTCAAACAACGTGTCTTTATCAGGCACGCCGCGCCATTCTAGTAGATTCTGCCAGTCATTATCGTTTAAGTCATCGAGACTTTTTTGATAGGTTTTGAGCGCGCGGCCAAGGGCTTGCTGTCCGTGATGCTGCTTTTCGGTAACGGATAAGTCTTTAAACCAGCGCATGATTTCTTCACGTGCTTTGTTGGTGACCACAAAGCCAAGCCACTCTGATTTCGGCGCTGCTTGACTATCGACTTCGATTTCAATCATTTGGCCATTTTTGACCACAGTGCCAAGCTTGGCGGCTTTATTGTCAATATTGGCACCCACGGCCACGTTGCCCACCATAGGCCCGACCGCGTAAGCAAAGTCTAGTGCTGTCGAGCCTTGCGGCAGCTCATAAGCACGCCCTTGCGGGCTGTAACATAGGATTTTGCTAGAATGCAGATAATCCATCAAGTCATTAATCGTCGATACCGCTGCTGAAAAATCAGGGCTGTTTTCATTGATAGTGCTGTCATCATCGACCAAGTCTTTCATATTGCGTAGTGACGCTTGGATGACCGACTGGCTCACATCTGAGGCGTGCTCGACGCCAATAACACCAAGTCTGGCGGCGCGCTGCATTTGCTTGGTCAAAATGGTGACTTTAATAAAATCATTGTCCCGCTCGTAGATCAGGGTCAGCGACTGATTACCGCCTGGAAGCGGTCTGCGAATATTGTCTTCAATATGCTGATCGTCAATCTGATATTTTTTAATCAAGTAATACGCCAGCTTATCGCAGGCTTCGACGTTATCGAGCACAATCTCAAACGAATAATGGCGCAGCAACGCATTGATCTCACCGCGATTGCGAAAAAACTGTCGATACATGGCGACGCGGTTGTCCAATATTTTGACATGACCACCCAGCTCTAGGTTGTTCATGACAATGGTTAGATAGCGATGAATGGCTTCTTTTTGAAAGTTGCGACCAAGTCCGTGCTGCAGCAGTTTGTCCGACAGTTTGTTATACATGTTGGAATCAAGGTTACGGTAACACAGCACTTCGATATAATCGGCAATGTCATTGAGACCCATCAGGCGAGCAAAAGGCACGTAAAAATCCAGCGTTTCTTGCGCCGTGGCTCGCTGCTTTTCAGGGCGCACGGCATCAAGCGTGGACATATTATGCAAACGGTCAGCCAGCTTGATGATCAACACGCGTGGGTCATCTAAGGTGGCGATTAAGATCTTATGAAAGGTGGCCGCTTTGTTTTGCTGTTTGTTGTGTTTTGATGATTTGAGCTTGGTGACGCCGTCGACTAGGCGTGCGACCACGTTGCCATAACGAACTCTGATTTCATCATCGCTGACGTCAGTATCTTCGACCGTATCATGCAAGATGGCGGCAATAATGGTGTCACGATCCAAGCGAAAGCCTGCCAATATCTCAGCCACTGCGATGGGGTGGGTGATATAAGGCTCGCCTGATTTGCGTTTGTCTTTGATATGGGCGATATCGCCAAACTTGCAAGCGTCAACGATGTCATGCCTTTCGGCAGCATTCAAATACCCAACAGAACGTAGTAAGTTGTACTGAGCATCGTCAACCATCGGATGACTGAGTTTTGGCAAGTTTTGGCTCATAAATGGCTGTCCTATTAATGATTACTGGTAGTGATTACTGGTTGGATATGGCAATAAAGTGCTCACTGATTTTTTTTGACAATACCAGCATCGACATCTGTCCGTTTCAGACAGGTGCTCAATACGTGTAACGGTTGTTAAGACGGGTAGGTCAGCCTCTAATTAATCGTAAAATGCGTTGAATGTCAACTGCTTCGCCCATTAGCCTTTAAAAAATAAGGCGTACGACCCTCAGGGAGACGATTTTCGATATCGGTGGTGAATATGGTCACGATTGTCGCAAGACAATATGGTGAATCATAAACAACAAAAAGCCACAGCATCACACTATGGCTTTTTTTATTGATGTCGGTTTACAGCAAATTTTAGAAGCTGTGATCGCCTGATAAGGCAAGGTCTAATGAGCTTGTGGCAAAGTTGTGTTCTGGCTGATTTAGGATATCGCGGGTGATTTTGCCAGCAGCGATTTCGCGCAGTGCCAATACCGTTGGCTTGTCGTTGTCCACTTCAACCATTGGCTCAGCGATACCTTTGGCCAGCTGACGCGCGCGCTTACTTGCGACCAAAATCAGCTCAAAGCGATTATCAACATTATCCAAACAATCTTCAATCGTCACTCGTGCCATAGATAGCTACCTCGGTTGGTTTTATCAGCAGTATAGTCAGACCGCTTGCTGATAAAAATTGTATCAAAAATATAAGGGAATAACTGATTATTATAGCACTTTTTTAAGCGCACGCGCAGTTGCTTTTTATACTTAGTGCTGACGTAAGGCTATTTTTCTGCCTCTGCTTCTAATAAGGTGTTGATGGTGCGGCGATAGCGCTGCTGCTGGCGGGGCAGGCGTTGTCTGTCTGCCACGATGATGGCTTTTAGCTCAGCGAGCGCCACCTCAAAGTTATCATTGATGACAATATAGTCAAAATGGACATATTGCGCCATTTCAGTGACCGCGCCTGCCAGTCGCTGCTCGATGACCTCAGCGCTGTCTTGAGCGCGTGTGGATAGACGTTGGCGTAAGGTATCGATACTTGGTGGCAAAATGAATACCATCACTGCGTTGTCAAAGATTTTTTTGACCTGTAGGGCGCCCTGCCAGTCGATTTCTAATATGACGTCAATGCCTGCTTCTAGCTGGGCACGTACACTTTGCTCTGAGGTGCCATAGTAGTTGCCAAACACTTCAGCGTGTTCTAAAAATTGACTCTCGCCAATGCCTTGGGTAAAGGTGGTCACATCGGTAAAGTGATAATGGTGGCCATCAATCTCACCAGGGCGGGGGGCACGCGTGGTGTGAGAGACGCTGACGGTTAAGTCATTGGTCGTGGCAAGCAGCTGTTTGACCAGCGAGGTTTTGCCAGTACCTGAAGCGGCGGTGATGATAAACAATGAACCGGTCATAGCGGTGTCCTAATAATCAAAATAAAGGGTAAGCAAAGATGATGGGGCGCGGCGCATAATAATAAGGTACAAAGCGTCACAAAAAAAGGCGACTGACTAATTCAAATGCAATAAGCGCAAATTATGATAAAGTAGAGCATTCTTTTTTATCCCAAATTATCCAATGATAGGCCGCCTTATGCAAATTTATCTTGCCAATCCACGTGGGTTTTGTGCGGGTGTGGATCGCGCTATTGCAATCGTCAATGAAGCGTTGATGCGTTTTGAGCCACCCATTTATGTGCGTCATGAAGTGGTACACAACAAGTTTGTGGTGTCAGATTTGGCCGAGCGCGGTGCCGTGTTTGTCGAAGAGCTTGATGAAGTGCCTGATGGCTCTATCGTCATTTTCTCCGCCCATGGCGTGTCAAAAGCGGTTGAAGATGAAGCCACGCGCCGTGACTTGACCGTGTTTGATGCCACCTGTCCGCTGGTGACTAAAGTCCATATGGAGGTGGCCAAGTTTGCCCATGATGGTATGGATGCGGTACTGATCGGTCACGCCGGTCACCCTGAAGTTGAGGGTACCATGGGCCGCTTTAGTCAAAAATATGGCGGCCAAATCCATCTGGTTGAAGAGGAGGCTGATGTCACCGCTTTGAGCGTTAAAGATGACAATCATCTGGCGTTTGTGACCCAAACCACCTTGTCGATGGATGATACCGCCCGTGTTATTGATGCGCTGCGTGATAAGTTTCCTAACATTCAGGGCCCGCGCAAAGACGATATCTGTTACGCCACTCAAAACCGCCAAGACGCGGTGAAAGACCTAGCTGCACGCTGCGAGGTGGTATTGGTGGTGGGCTCTCCCAACTCTTCAAACTCCAATCGTTTGCGTGAGCTGGCAGAGCGTATGAGCTGTCAGGCTTATTTGATTGATAATGCCAGCGAAATGCAGCGCAGCTGGTTTGAGGGCATACAAAGCGTTGGTGTCACTGCGGGTGCATCAGCGCCTGAAATCTTGATTCAAGAAGTATTGCAGCAGCTCCAAGATTGGGGTGGCCAGCTGCCGCATGAGTTGTCAGGCATCGAAGAAAACGTGACCTTTAGCTTGCCCAAAGCGCTACGCATACCTGTGACGCAAGTCGGCAAGTAGCTATTTTTTTAAGCGCTATTTAAGTTTTTAAGTGCTATTTAAGCCTTGTTTATTAACGATGATTGATTACCACTCCCCACTGTGCGGTGACAGCATTGTCACCGCATTTGTACTTGTCGATTAAGGATGATCATGGCCATTTATTACCAGTGTCTCTCTCGTCAGATGCAGCCAGAAGGCGACTGCATCACTCACTATCGCCCAACGGAGCACGCCCAAGGGGCATGGAATGAACACGAGCAGCACATGGCACCTGCAACGGGCGTTCTCACCCGTGAGCTAAACCAATTTTGCCCGCAACACAACATGCGTATCGCCCGTATCAGCTTGGATATTTTAGGGCTGATACCGCTTGATGATTTTACCATCCATACCCGCTGTATTCGCCCCGGCAAAACCATTGAACTGATAGAAGCGGTCATGAGTAGTGGTGGCCGCGACTGCATCATTGCGCGTGCATGGCGACTGATGACCCAAGATACCAGTGCCATTGCGGGTCTTGAGGATCCACCTGCCAAGCATCAGCCTGATAAGCTGCCTGTATGGGATGACATGAAAGGCTGGCCGGGCGGCTTTATTGAAAGTGTACGCTTGGTCTCTGAGCCTGATCGCCGTGCGGGTCGCGGTATGGTATGGATTACCAATGATATCGACATGATAGACGGTGAGCCGACCGATGATATGGTACATCTTTTAGGTATGGTTGATACTGCCAACGGAGTCGTACCCCGACTGGGTTTGGGTTTATCCAAGCTAGAATGGATGTTTCCCAATACCGATCTGCAAATCCATATGCACCGTGCACCAAAGGGTCGCTGGCTCGGTATCGAAGCGGTGCAGCAATACGGTGATGATGGTATTGGCCTGACCAGTGCAGTGCTGCATGACATATATGGGCCATTTGGTCGTAGCGAGCAGATTTTGACCATTCGACCAATGCCGCGCTAATACTTTAGATGTTTTGGTAAATAAAATAATATGTTGTATTCAATTAATTATACAAATGGTTGAAAACCCGTTTTAATAAACCTCACCAGATGATATTAATCATTGTAGAGTAAGGCAGAGGTTGTTATGAAAACATACATTCATTTTTCCAAAAAATTGACGACTATCTGGGAGATATTGCTAGCAGCCTATTCAGAATAGTCGCTCACATTCGCGCTTTGCGTCTTAAGTTTGACCCTCAGGGATACTAAAACACCGCTTTGATAGACAAATGCGGTGTTTTTTTATGGAATATCGCTTTAATGCTTGAATTTTTTTTGCCTGCCCCTATCTGTATAAACAGCCTAATGGGCATTAACGCAAAGCGCAGCCAGCACGATACGCGGTGTCTTTGTTATTGTGGTCATTATTTTTTATACCAAAAGGAGTCTTTTAATGAGTGAGTCTACTCAAGCAGATAGCCAAAACCCTGAACTAAAAAAACACAGTTTTGAAGCTGAGGTCGCGCAGTTATTGCACTTGGTGACCCATTCTCTTTATTCAAATGCCGACATCTTTGTCCGCGAATTGGTATCAAATGCTTCTGATGCTTGCGACAAATTGCGCTTTGAAGCCAACAACGATGACAGCCTTTATGAAGATGACGGCGAGCTGCGTATCCGCATTGCAGTCGATACCGAGGCAAAAACCATTACCTTTACCGATAATGGTATTGGTATGAATGAAACTGACGCCATCGAAAATCTGGGTACGATTGCCAAATCAGGTACCAAAGCCTTTTTGGACAAGCTGTCTGAATCACAAAAACAAGACGGTCAACTGATCGGTCAGTTTGGTGTGGGCTTTTACTCAGGTTTTATCGTGGCCGATACCATCACTGTCGAATCACGCAAAGCAGGCGAGCCTGCGGATAACGGCGTACGCTGGGTATCAGATGGTACAGGCGTGTTTACCGTTGAAACCATCAACAAAGCTGAGCGCGGCACGGCCATCACCTTGCACCTAAAAGAAGAATATTCTGAGGGCGAAGACAACTATCTTGATCGCAGCAAAATCAAGCGTTTGGTGAATAAATATTCAGACCACATCAGCTTACCGATCCAGATGCGTAAAGAAGTATGGCAAGAAGACGCCTCAGAAACCGATAGCGATGATGAAAACGCCGCACCAGCCAGCGGTGAGATGGTATTGACCGACGAGTGGGAAACCATCAACAAAGCCAGTGCCTTATGGACACGCTCAGCGTCTGACATCGAAGACGACGAGTATGTCGATTTTTATAAAAACATCACTTATGACATGGATGCGCCGCTGACTTGGACGCATAACCGCGTTGAAGGTCGTGTCCAGTATACCCAGCTTTTATATATCCCCAAAAACGCACCGATGGATCTATACACACGTGAGCAGCAGCATGGTTTAAAGCTGTATGTGAAGCGCGTCTTTATCATGGACGATGCTGAGCAGTTGTTGCCAATGTACTTGCGCTTTGTAAAAGGGGTGATTGATTCTGCCGACTTGCCGCTGAACGTCAGCCGTGAGCTGCTACAAGAGTCGCGTGATGTGAAGTCTATCCGTGATGGTAACGCACGCCGCATCTTGACCTTACTTGCCAGCTTAGCCAATAGCGAAGACAGTGATAAGCAAGAAAAGTTCGCCCAGTTTTATAGCGAATTTGGCGATGTGATTAAAGAAGGTCTGGGCGAAGATATGGGTAACCAAGCGCGCATCGCGAAGCTCTTGCGTTATGCGACCAGCACCCATGATGGCGTTGAAACCAGCTTTGAAGATTACAAAGCCCGCATGAAAGACGGTCAAAAAGCCATTTATTACCTCACCGCAGACAACCTTGCTGCCGCCAAAAACAGCCCACAACTTGAGCTGTTTAAGAAAAAAGGCATCGAAGTGATCTTGATGACCAGCCGCGTTGACGAATGGGCGATGAACTTCCTGACCTCGTTTGATGAGACGCCACTACAAAATATCGCCAAAGGCGCGGTAGATTTGGGCGACCTACAAGATGAAGAAGAAAAAGCAGAAGCGAGCAAAGCACAAGAAACGCTCAAGCCTGTGGTTGATAAGCTCAAAACCACCCTTGGCGAGCGTGCTAAAGACGTTAAAGTCTCAACGCGTTTGGTTGATAGTCCTGCCTGTTTGGTGGTTGGTGAAGGGGAGCTGTCACCGCAAATGATTCAAATGCTTAAGCAAATGGGTCAAGAGGTGCCAGAGAGTAAGCCCACGCTTGAGATCAACCCTGACCATCCACTGATCCAAAAGCTCGATAGCAGCGCGCAGTTTGATGACTTGGCACAGGTTATTTTTGATCAAGCCTTGTTGGCAGATGGTGGTCAGTTAGAAGACCCAGCTGCTTACCTCAAGCGCGTTAATGAATTGTTGATGAAGTAAGCGGTTTACCGTACTTTAATAGATAAGTGATACAAAAAAAGAGGCCTATTATTTGAGCCTCTTTTTTTATGGGTATTTGCTTTGGTCGCGGTGTCTTAGAGTATTACGACAGCTTGCAACAATAGCGTGAGTAGGACGTTATGATACTTATATATCAAGTGGTATTGTGAGTTTGGTGATAAAAGCTGGGCTTTACAAATTAGTCTTATCCTCTTAACTCACAATCCGTTACAATTCCGATAGGTTAGCCAGATAAACTGGCTAAGCTGTTAAGCTGGCACTGTCAAAATAGCAGGTCAGCTTATTGCGCAGGCCGCGTGTTCGCCACTAGATACTATGATATGAGTGGCTATGTGATAACGACAAATGGGTGCGATGCTATTACCCATTGGTGGTTATGTCTTCGTGTTTCGTCAGCCGAAAACTGGATAGAGGTTCAAGTCTTTGTCACTCTCGTCGCTCAAAACCATTTCCTTACAGCGTTTTTCGCTCAACTTTGCTGCCAATATTATTGCGTCGCTGTGGATGCTGGTGGGCTCAACACGCGCTTTTTCTTGGGTGAAACCTACCTTTATACAGTTTGCCGTCTTCGCACTGTTGGCGCTTGGCAGTAACGTGCTGTTTTCGTGGCTGGCTGCAGAGAGTGGCAGCATTTTTAATGAGCAGGGCTTGGTCAGTTATCTGATTTGGCCGACCATTATCTTGCTTGGCGGTATTATTTTAGCCAGACGCTCAGGCAATCAGACGCTGGTATTTGTACCTGTGGTACTGTGGCTCACCGCCGATACGCTTTCCGCACTTTTACAAAGTATCGTCCAGTTTCTGGGCAGTCATGGCTGGCTGCCAGAATGGAGCTATTCGTTTTTACCCATTTTATTTTTGGTGTTATTTTTGTGGCAGACGCTGGCGCTTTTGTGGATTTTTGCGCGCCGCATGCGTACCCCGTGGTGGGAGCGTATCATTGTACTGATCGGCTCAGTGGCACTATTGACTATTTGGCAAAGCAATGTGACCGATCAGCCGATATTCAAACAAATTCCTGTTCAGCCAGTGCTCGCAGAAGCCGCGTTTTATCAGCAGCCAATATTGTTAGATCAAGCCTTAAGCAGTATTGATGCGGACATCCCTGGCAAGACTGATTGGTACTTTATGGGCGTGGCAGGATTTGCTGAGCAGGACGTGTTTCGCTCGGAGATTAATAAAGTAAGGCAGTTATTTGATGTGCGTTTTGGTACCAGCGGTCATTCATTGGCATTGATCAACAATACCTATAGCTGGATGGATGAGCCAGTGGCAAGCAAAACCAGTATCCTACGCGGTCTTAAGCGCATTGGTCAGCAGATGAATGCCGATGAAGATGTGCTATTTCTGACGTTATCCTCGCATGGCAATCAAGATCTATTTCAGCTCGCCAATCCGCCGCTTGATATGGAGAATATGGAGGCGTCATGGCTGCGCGACGCACTTGATGCGTCAGGTATCCGCTGGCGTGTCATCGTGGTATCGGCTTGTTATTCAGGGTCGTTTATTGATGAGCTAGCCTCACCAACGACGGTGGTGATTACCGCATCGGCCGCTGACAAAGCCTCATTTGGCTGCACCAATACCGCAGAAATGACCTATTTTGGCCAAGCCTTTTTTGCAGAAAGCTTACGTGAAAACACCAGTTTCGCTGCTGCCTTCAATGATGCCAAATTACGCGTGAGCGAGCGCGAGGGTTTTATGGGCTTTGAGCCGTCTGAGCCGCAAATGGCGGTTGGTAGCCTAATGAGAACCGCGTTGCCAGCATTCGAGCGGGTACTGTTTGATCAGTCAGGCGTATCTACTGCAGTCAGTAACTCGGTGAGCGTAGGATCAGAAACAACGGTAGACCATCTCCCAACCACGCCCTAGTGGGTATTGCGAGATGCTAAATAGTTAGCAACTTTTATACAACAGTCTGTCTTTAGACCTCGCTCATTTGAGCGATCAGTTTTTGTTATAATACTGGACGGATATGACTATTAGAGTGGTCTATTATTGCTCAGCAATGAGTAACGGCAAGGCTCAGGATGACCCTTGCCCTCAAGTCCGCCCAGTTTTGTTCACATAAAAATTTTGTTCGCAAAATAATAACCATAGCATAACCCTCACTCTCGTACTTATTAGGAGCATATTATGAAAACCACTGCTGCCATTGCTTGGGAAGCCAACAAGCCGCTGACGCTGCATGAAGTCGATTTACAAGGGCCAAAAGACAATGAAGTTTTGATTGAGCTAAAAGCCACTGGTATCTGCCATACTGACTATTACACATGGTCAGGTGCCGATCCTGAAGGCCGTTTTCCTGCAATTTTGGGTCATGAAGGTGCGGGTATCGTGCTGGAAGTGGGCAAAAATGTAAAAAGCCTTAAGCCTGGCGATCATGTGATTCCGTTATACACCCCTGAGTGCCGCGAGTGTAACTTTTGTCTACATCCAAAAACCAATTTGTGTCAAGCCATTCGTACCACGCAAGGTGAAGGGGTAATGCCAGATGGCACTTCACGCTTTAGCTTTGATGGTGAGCCAATTTTGCATTACATGGGCACATCGACCTTTGCCCGTCACACCGTGTTGCCTGAAATTGCGGTTGCCAAAATTCGTGAAGACGCCCCGTTTGATAAAGTCTGCTACATCGGCTGCGGCGTGACCACTGGGGTAGGCGCAGTTGTATACAGTGCCCAGATGGAAGCGGGCGCGACAGTTGCTGTGTTTGGTTTGGGCGGCATTGGTCTAAACGTCATTCAAGGCGCCAAGCTCATTGGCGCACGCCGTATTATTGGTATTGACTTGGACCCAAGCCGCGCTGAATGGGGTCGCCGTTTCGGTATGACTGACTTTATTAATCCAAGCGAAGTGGATAATGTGGTCGATCATATCGTACAAATGACAGGTGGCGGTGTTGACTATTCATTTGAATGTATTGGCAATGTTGAAGTGATGCGCCAAGCGCTAGAGTGCGCTCATAAAGGTTGGGGCCGCTCGATTGTGATTGGTGTGGCTGGCGCAGGACAAGAGATCAGCACCCGTCCGTTCCAATTGGTCACTGGTCGTAAATGGGAAGGCTCAGCCTTTGGTGGCGCGCGCGGCCGTACCGACGTACCAACCATCGTAGATTGGTATATGGAAGGCAAGATTGATATTGATTCACTCATCACGCACAAGCTTAAGCATGAAGAGATCAATAAAGGCTTTGAGCTGCTCAAAGATCCAAACTGCATTCGTAGCGTGATTGAATACTAATACCAGTGTTATTCGTGCATTGATCGTTTGGTAAAAAATCATTTTGGTAAGACCCCACTAAGCAGACATGACGACCATCGTCGTTGTGTCTGCATTTTCGCCTTCGATGCACCATCACTCATAAATGACGAACGAATCAAAGGATAAAGCGGTATGAATTATTATCATCATAGCTTACCTGCAGGCTCAGTACTGACCAGAACCAGTCGCAATCGCTGTTTTGACGGTGAGCAGCATTATTACCGTCATGAGTCCAGCGCGACGAAGACTCCCATGACGTTTAGTATTTATTTGCCCGATGAAGCATTGCTCGGACATCAGTGTCCTGCGATACTGTATTTATCAGGGCTTACCTGCACAGCGGACAACGTCACGCACAAAGCGCATGTGCAACAAAAATGTAGCGAGCTTGGCATGATCTTTATCGCTCCTGATACCTCGCCGCGCAGCACAGATGACAACGACGTGGCCAATGATGAGCGCTATTTTGTTGGGCAAGGGGCCAGTTACTATGTCGATGCCACCAAAGCGCCGTGGTCTGAACATTTTAATATGGAAACCTACATCGTTGACGAGCTTTATGATGTGCTGCGCTCTGAGTTTCCCATCAGCAATGTCGGCATTATGGGGCATTCGATGGGTGGACATGGCTCGTTATTGCTAGGGTTCAAGCATCCAGGTAAGTTTATCAGTGTCTCGGCGCTGTCGCCTGTGTGTGCTGCCAGTGAGTCGATGTGGGGGCAAGCGGCCTATACTGAATATTTTGGCGATGACCAAGCGCTGTGGGATGAAGCCGACGCCTCAAAAATGATCGCTAAGGTAGGACGTCAATACTCTGCTATTTTGGTGGATCAGGGCGGCGACGATGAGTTTTTGTTAGAGGGTCATTTGCAGACTGAAAAGCTACAGCAAGCATGTAGAGAAGCGCAGCAGCCACTGACCCTGCGTTATCACGCCAGCTATGATCACAGCTACTATTTTATCCAAACCGTGGTCAACGATCATATTGAGCATCACTGGCGCATGGCACAACTTGGCTGATAGCGCTATGCTATAATCAAGCCATGAATAATGGGGCGCACTTGCTGATATCCAGTATACAGTCAGTGCGCACTATGATGATAAGCCGTTTATTAGGCTTTTTTTACCCTTATATCAAAGCTACTGCTGGATACCATTATGACTAAGACCGTTGCCAATACAAAACCTGCTAACTATCTGATAGCACCGTCCATTTTGTCTGCTGACTTTGCTCGCTTGGGTGAAGAAGTAGAGCGTGTGCTTGCTTCAGGGGCAGATGTGGTGCACTTTGATGTGATGGACAATCACTATGTACCCAACTTGACCTTTGGTAGTATGATTTGTAAAGCGCTGCGTGATTACGGTGTTGATGCGCCTATTGACGTGCACTTAATGGTGACACCTGTCGATAGTATGATTGAGCAGTTTTTGGAAGCAGGGGCGAGCATCATCACCTTTCATCCAGAAGCCAGTCATCACGTTGATCGCTCTCTTCAGCTTATCAAAGATGGCGGCGCTGAGTGCGGCTTGGTATTAAACCCTGCCACATCACTGCATCATCTTGATCATGTGATGGATAAGGTGGATCAGATCCTACTCATGAGCGTCAACCCAGGCTTCGGCGGCCAATCATTTATTGAGGCCACTTTGGATAAAGTGCGCGCCGTACGCAAGCTTATTGATGCCAGCGGCCGTGATATCAGACTTGAAGTGGATGGTGGTATTAAGGCCAATAACATTCGTGCCATTGCTGAAGCGGGAGCTGATATGTTTGTTGCAGGATCTGCAATTTTTAATCAAGACGATTACCGCGCCGCTATCGATGCCATGCGCGCAGAATTGGCGCAAGTACAGGCATAATGAATATGCAACCATCTGATCAACAGACGACCGACAAGGCAACATCGGTACCAAGTAATGAGCAGCACCTTGTGCCCAAATACATCACCGTTGGGCTGGCACTGTTTTCGTTGGTATTGAGCCTTGCAGGCTACGGTTTTCGCTTGGCGGTTGGCCATGAGACAATGGCGGTCTTACGTCATGCGGCAGTGATTGTGCCGGCGTTTGTACTGGGCATCCCGCTGCTGTTTTGGCTGGGCTCGCGGCTGTTTAACAAAATACAGCACACCAATATCGAGACCAGAAACGCCTTGAGTCTTGGCTGGCTGACAGCTTGTGTGTCTTTATTATGGTTGATGGGCTCTTATAGTTGAGCGCCTGCGTTACCAACAACCCACCTTCTTTTTTATCGCTAAATAAGCAGCGCTAACCTTGCGCGGCTGGATGCTTTTATGCAAAAAACATGGGCTAAGATCACGGATACTATTTTTCCTAAAGACATTCCTAACGGCTTGATTCTCACGCTAATCATCGCCTGTCTGCTGCTTGGGCTTGCCTCATTACGTCACGGCACGGGCATTCAAGGGTGGCTAAATGTCATTGAAAACTGGTTGCTGATGCTGCTTATCTTGCCAACAGCCACGGCAACTGTTGCACTGCCATTTAAATACCGTGATCCAAGTTTTGAACTAAAGCTCACCTACTATATGGGTATGTTCGTCGCCTTTTTATTTACCCTTGGTAAACTGCGCTACTGGCATTGAACAATGATGATATAGTCAAAGGACAATGCTATGAAGACAATACAAGACGACTCCGAGTGCCTGCTGACCGGTTTGCTCTTGAATTTTACTGATAATGCATCCATTGAATGATTATTACATATGTGCCTGAGCTGAGGGTTGGTAATTAACCAACCCTCAGCTCAGGACAACGAGGAACAACTGATATGCCCCACAATACAGACAATGACATAGAAGCTGATTACGAACATAGTGATCCGTTTGCAGGCTTTGCCAAAGAAACCACATTGGAGCTGATCGCTGCAGATGATGGTACGCTGATGTTGCGTGATGCGGATAAAAGTGAAGAGCCGCTGATGACGATTGATTTTTCAGACAAACTTAAAGAACTGCTGGGTAATGATACCCAAGCGATCGGTCAGCATATGATCCAAGCTGCCATACAAGTGATCATGCAAAAGCAGATGAGTCAATGGCATGCGCACGTTTATGATAAAGAGCCAACAAACTATAGCTGATGCATTGACGCCAAAATATACAATAATTCAAACGTATTTATAATAAAAAAAGGGCTTATCCGAAGATAAGCCCTTTTTTTGTGCATATGATATTAGATGATAGATACAACCGTCGTCTGAATATCAAATATGCCATCAATGATGGTTAACCACCATTATTTGATTTTTGCTTCTTTAAAGATCACATGCTGACGGACTTTAGGATCAAACTTTTTGATCTCCATTTTGCCAGGCATAGTGCGCTTATTCTTAGTAGTGGTGTAGTAGTAACCAGTACCAGCGGTCGAAACCAATTTAATTTTATCTCTCATAATCGCTTTCCTTTAAGTGGTGGCATGCAAGTGCGTGTTTTAGATTTTTTGACCTTGTGCACGCAAATCAGCTAGCACTTTATCAATACCAAGTTTATCGATGATACGCATACCTTTGGTAGAGATACGAAGACGGACAAAACGGTTTTCAGATTCTACCCAAAAACGATGGCTTTGAAGGTTTGGTAGAAAGCGACGACGGGTTTTGTTGTTTGCGTGCGAAACATTATTACCCACCATAGGGCGCTTTCCAGTCACTTGGCAAACTCGAGACATGGCGAACTCCTAATCTATGAGGTATGAGGGTTTCTCATACCAGTCTGGGCAAGTTGCGCGATTTTGCGGCATGGACACAGCAAGCGACATCATTGCACCAAACAAAACTATATGAAGGTTGAGCTGGCAGTTCTGCTATCTAAAGGCAAATAACAGGCCCACCAATTCAGAAAATTTTAAAGCCGACATTTATACCACAAAACGCATCGATATTCAAATTATTTTGTAATTAACGTCGTCGTTAAGGGGTGTCATTATACCTGAATTAAGCAAGCTATGTTATTGATTACTGAATGCTAATAGATGAATTTTTGGTTGTAAGTTATGACAAAAGTCAGTAAAGTTGTTGTTAGAAATTTCACACAATTTGTTAACATGAATGATATGATAGCGATATCGTTTATGTTTACTTTTTTTTGATATTGGTATGATGCATGGAGACGGATTGTCTTGCCTTGCGCATGCTGCTACGGAGTTCAAAACCATGTCACATTGCTTGTTGCCACTCGGCTCTAAATTCTTTCAGTTAACGACGCTTAGTGTTGCATTATTGCTAGCCGGTTGCGGTGGTGGTGGCACAGATACGATCGCGCCAGTTCCTGATACAGGTTTGGTTCAAGTTACCGATCCTGCTGATCCTAACTTGCCACCTGATAGTAGCACCACTCAGGCAAGTGAGATTTATTTATTGTCTAACTATAGTGGCATCAAAATGACTCAAGGGTCGACTATCAACATTACGGCTTTAGTATTGGATGAAAAAAATGGAGTAGCGAGTGAGCAGGCAGTCACTTTTAAAATTTCGGATCCAGAAGTAACAGGTGTTTTTAGTAGTTCCCAATCTGAAATTATAACTGACGAAAATGGTAAAGCTACTATTAAACTGGAAGTTATAAACCCTTTGACTGACGTGCAACGTGAATATCTCATTAATAATGGAATAACTGTTGAGGCCAGCATTGGCAATATCACTAAATCCATTAAACTATACGGATCAACAGGCAATACGGACCTTGAAAAACAAGATATTTATGATGCATTTATTTCATCTGAGAAAAATAAACTGTTGACAGGTGAGGATCAAACCTCGGTCAATATTAGAGTCACGGACAAAAATGGCGGTATTGTGGCAGGTGTCCCTGTGATCATCGGTATCGCTGACGCTGCAACTTATGGACTGTCTTTGAACACTACGTCTAAACAGCTGACAAATAGTGAAGGCTTAGTCACAGTTGAGTTACTGCAAAGTAGAGTAAGCACTGATGCCCAGCTGAATCATGAAAGTGTATTAACTATCGTTGTAGATGATGAGAAAAATAGTATTGTAGAGCAAAGCTTTCCCATTATTGTATCAGGTACAGAGACAGAAAATGTCAGTTCCACTAAAAACACGGTTACTGATGCGGAAAATTTCAGCATATCCGGTCGAATCATTGATGGCGCCTCAAAGCCTGTTGCTAATGCAAAAGTTATTCTGTATAGCAATGTTCAAGAAGCAGGTGTTGGAACGACTGACGTTAATGGCAGTTTTATATTTGATTTGAATGCATCTAATTTGACCCCTGATGCAGATGATAATTATGTATTTAGTATTGAAGTGAGTGGTGATGAGGTCAGTCAACGCATTCCTGACATATTGACGGTAGTATCTATAGATAGCTCCAGTATGAGCTTTTCGCAGCCAAATGATGTTATTACCGGCCAAAGAGAAAGGCTATTGCTCAATGTTCCAAACGCTAATGATGGTGACTTTGTAGCTATCTCAACCAATAAAGGCAAAATTTTTACAAGCAGTACGGAAACTCAAGGTAGCTCACGCCGCTTGTTGCCAGTTGTCAATAATTCAGTAGAATTTTATATAGCATCGGATGTTCTAGGTTCTGTATCTATAACGGCAGAGTACGGCCAAGAGCAAAAGAGTACGGTTCTAAATATCGTATCCATCGATCCTCGTAAGTTGCTTTTGCAGACTAAGCGTAGTGTGCTTACAACAGGTGGGTCTACTACGGTTATGGCAAAGATTTTAGATAATAACGATGCACCTGTCAAAAATGCCATTGTACAATTTACCACGACTAGAGATTCTTCTGGCGGAAGACTAGATCGCAGTGTTGCGTATACCAATAACGACGGTGAAGCTGAAGTAACCTACTTTGCAGGCAACAATGCAACCAGCACGGATGGTGTTGTTATCGAAGCGCAGGTTCAATCTATCAGGTTACCTAATGGTCAAGAGAAAGCAGTTAATTCTATCAGCAACATCGCAAAAATTACTGTGCAGACCATCTCATCGTTTATTAGCTTTGCTTTTGCTGATAAAGTCGCAGCAGGCCCTAATGAGGTATACTATTATCGTCAAGGGTCAATCAGTGTACTTAACAGTACCGGTAAACCTGCACGACAGCAGCCAGTATCAATCAATGTAAGAAGCGAAGATTATCTCAAAGGCTATTATAGTATTGTTAGACAAACTATTGATCCAGATTACTGGGTTCAGAACTCAGTTCTTTGTAAGAATGAAGATGACAACAATAATGGTATTTTAGATCCAAATGAGGATTTTAATGGTAATGGTCAGTTAGATCCCATTAATATTGCTGCCGTACTTAATGAAAATCGCCAAGAGATTGACTCTACACAAAGTTTTAACTTTGTAACAGACGATGCGGGAAAAGTCGATTTCTCAATACGCTATCCAAAGCAATATGCTGAATGGTATAGAGCCAAAGTGACTGTCAATACCAGAGTGGATGGTAGCGAATCCCAGCAGTCACGAGTTATTGATTTTCCAGTTCTGGTTGACGATGTCGCAATTGGCTCGAACCCAATACGTCCAAACTTCAGAAGCCCTTTTGGTACTGATTTAAACTGTTCATCACCTAATTAATATTTGGCTTACTTTCACAAACCCCCAACTCGTTGGGGGTTTTTATGCTAAACACCACAGAAATACTAAAAACCACAAACATCCTCAGCAAAACACCACAAAAGCGATTAAAATAGCCAGCTACTCATACTGCGCGAGCATCAGCGTGGTCATTGATTACTATTTTCTTTTTTAATTGGGCGTATTATGTCAGAACAAAAAACCGATACCTCTTCTATTGATACCGCAACGCTACTGATCAAATGTAAAGATCAAGCGGGCATCGTGCAGGCGGTCTCCGAATTTACGCATCGCTATGGCGCTAATATCATCACGCTAGATCAGTATTCGACCGCGCATGAAGGCGGTCAATATTTTATGCGTTTAGAGTTTGCGCTGGCAGGTCTTAGCAGTATTATTGATAATTTTGAGGCCAGCTTCGCGCACACTGTGGCCAAACGCTATGACATGACGTGGCGTTTGCATGACAATGCGATCAAGACCAAAGTGGGTATTTTGGTCTCTAAGTTTGATCATGCGCTGCTTGACTTACTGTGGCGTCATCAGCGCGGTCTGCTTGACTGTGAGATCACCTCAGTGGTGAGCAATCACCCAGATTTGCGTCAAGCAGTAGAGAACTTTGGCATTACCTTTCATCATGTGCCCGTGACCAAAGCCAATAAGGCGGAAGCAGAAGCGGAGATTCATGAGTTGATGGCGGATAATGATTTACTGGTATTGGCGCGCTATATGCAGATATTATCGTCTGACTTTGTTGAGCGCTGGCCAATGCAGATTATCAATATTCATCATTCTTTCTTACCCGCCTTTGTCGGTGCCGACCCATATCGTCAGGCGTATGATAAAGGGGTTAAGCTGATTGGGGCAACGGCGCATTATGTGACCGCAGAGCTGGATCAAGGGCCGATCATTGAACAAGATGTACACCGCGTGACGCACCGTCAATCAGTGACTGAGCTGCGTGCAATTGGGCGTGACGTTGAGCGTAATGTGCTGGCGCGTGCGGTCAACTGGCATGTACAAAATCGCGTTATCGTTGCGGGGAATAAAACGGTGGTGTTTAACTGATTTGTGACAGCTGGGTGTGATATGTAGCGCGGCGGCAGCTGATGGGTTATCGTCGATAAAAGGGCCGAGATCAAGTATCTTGACCCTTTTTTTATAACACCAGTTCTAACACAAATTTACTGCCCACAAAACCAATCGCTAATAAGATAAAGGCATAAATGGTGATGTTTGCCGCCCGTTTACCGCGCCAGCCTGCGCGCCAGTTACCGATCAGCAGCGTTCCAAGTAGTAACCATGATAGCACGCTAAACACGGTTTTATGAGCGATATGCTGTGTCATCAGGTCTTGTACATAGATAAACCCAAGGCCGAGCGCCGTACTGAGTAGCACAAAGCTGACCAATATCATATCGAGCAGCAGCCCCTCCATGCTTTGTAGTGACGGCAGCTTATTAACCCAAAAGCGATGAATGGTATGGTGCTTGAGTTCACGAATCTGCAAACGTAAAAAAAGCGCTTGTACCGCTGCCATCAATAGCACACAGTAAGCAGCGAAAGAGAGCACGATATGCGCTTCCAGACCGACGGTGACATTAGTTAGCGGCTGATAAGGGGCGCGACCCACAAAACCGATGGTCAGACCAAGCAGCCCTGTGGGCGCGGCGAGAATACCAAGACTGAGTATGGGACGGTACAGACAAAACAGGATATAAAACAGCAAAAACAATAAGCTGATAAAGCTGATAACATTGAATATGTTAAAATTTAAACCATATAACGTGACGATATACGGGTACAAAAGTATGGCGTGTGCCGTAATGCCGATCAGCAAGGTACTTATGCTAATAACTTTATGAATCGGCACATTTTTTGTCAATGCCCAACTGATGTGGATACTGACTGCGATATACGCCATACTAGCTATCACAAACGCAAGTAACACAGGCAAGCCTCATTGAGTATCAGGAGTGCTTGGATCAGATGATCACTTAAGGGCACTCAAGTTCACGCTAAAGTGGTATGATTAGAATAATGCTTCAATTTATCATAAAATAGAGACGGATTGAGAATCATCTCGCTTATTCTTTACGTTAGATGCATTGCATGTCATCGTAATCTTAAAAATGCATGGCTATCAACCAATGCTCAAGCCGCCACGTTATTTGGCCACTGTTATTTCAAATACTTGTTTTTTTAATTGCTTGCCACATTCATTATTCACTGAGAGTTTTATATGTTTGATACCTTAACCGAACGCCTATCATCGAGTTTGCGTAATATCGTTGGCAGTGGGCAGCTGACTGAAGACAATATTAAAGACACGCTACGTGAAGTGCGTATGGCACTACTAGAAGCAGATGTGGCTTTGCCTGTGACGCGTGATTTTGTCAAACGGGTCAAAGAACAAGCTTTGGGCGCTGAAGTGCTTAAAGAGTTGGCTCCAGGCCAAGCCTTTGTCAAAATCGTCCATGATGAGTTGACCGAAATGATGGGCAGTGCTAACCAGCAGCTAGAGATGACGGGTAAGCCGCCAGTGGTGTATTTGTTGGCAGGTTTGCAAGGGGCGGGTAAAACCACCACTGCAGGTAAACTGGCCAAACACTTACAAGAGCGCCAAAAGAAAAAGGTAATGCTGGTATCGGCCGACGTTTATCGCCCTGCTGCGATCAAGCAGCTTGAGCAAGTGGCAGGTCAAGTTGATGCTAAGTTTGTCAATTCAAGCAGTGACGAAAACCCAATTGATATTGCCAAGCGTGCGATTGAAGAAGCTAAGATTCAGTATCAAGACATTCTGATTATTGATACTGCAGGTCGATTGCATATTGACGACACCATGATGGATGAAATCAAAGCACTAACTGCTGCGGTCAATCCTTCTGAGACATTGTTTGTTGTTGATGCCATGACGGGTCAAGATGCCGCCAATACTGCCAAAGCCTTTAATGATGCACTGCCATTGACAGGCGTTATCTTAACCAAAACAGACGGTGATGCGCGCGGCGGTGCGGCGCTGTCAGTACGTGCCATCACAGGCAAGCCAATTAAGTTTTTGGGTCGCGGCGAAAAGCTGGACGAGCTAGAAGTTTTTCATCCTGAGCGTATCGCGCAGCGTATCCTTGGTATGGGTGACGTACTGAGTTTGGTCGAGGAAGTAGAACAAAAAATCGACCGTGACAAAGCCGAAAAAATGGCGAAAAAGATGCAAAAGGGTGGTGATTTTGACCTTGAAGATCTATTGACCCAGTTCCAACAAATGAAAAATATGGGCGGTATGGCAGGCTTTTTAGATAAGATGCCGGGTATGGGCGGCTCAGACATGCAAAAAGCGGTTGAAGATGCCAAGCCTGAAGAAAAAGTGCGTGAAATGGAAGCACTAATCAACTCGATGACGCCATTTGAGCGTCAAAACCCAGACAAAATTAACCCAAGCCGCAAGCGCCGCATTGCTGCAGGTTCTGGCCGTGAGATTCAAGACGTTAACCGTTTGCTCAAGCAGCATAAGCAGATGGCAAAAATGATGAAAATGATTTCCAAGCCTGAAGGTATCAGCAAGATGATGAAAGCCATGCAGGGTCTGACTGGTGGTGCATCTGGTGGCGGTGGCCCCTTATTTGGTGGTGGCAACCAAGGACAGGGCGGCATGAAAGATGTTAATCAAGCCGAAATGGCCAAACAGATGGGTCTAGATCCCAACAACCTGCCAAGCACCGAAGAGATGCAAAAGCAAATGCAAGAGATGCAAAATCAAGGGCCAAAGAAATTTAAAACCCGCTTTTAAATCATTGGTCGTTAACGATTAGCTGCTATAGCTAAAAAGAAAACCCCAGCACTGGACTTAGTACTGGGGTTTTTTATGGGATATCAATATATGGTTGAGATGTTTTAAAGCCATATCAGCAGCACCTCTCGTAGTGATATTATTGTCCCCAACGATCGTAAAGGGTTCATTATGCCATTAGTCGAGATTTGGTAGATGCTGATCAAAGCGGTAGCTTTGCTCGTCAAGCAGATCAATACCGCAATCAAGCTGGCTGATCCAATCTAAAAACTGATGAAACATCTCAGACCCTTCAAGGCGGCAGCCATGCTGTGGCACCATCATATTGACATCCAAATCCCGTATCGCTTCTGCCCACAGCCGTGTTACCTTTTTACTGGTCATATAGCGGCGGTGAAAACCTTCCATATTGCTGATATGAGTACGGAAGTTCTTGACCATCTCGCCTGAATTACCAACTAAGGACGCGCCCATATCACCTGAAAATAAAATCTTACTGATGGGATCATAAAATTGGAAATTACCGACTGAATGCAAAAAATGAGCAGGTAAGGCGACGATACCGCTACTGCCAAGTGGATAGTAGCCACCACTGTCTGGCATGGTAATGAGGCGCTCAGCCAGATTTTGTTTTAAACGACCTTTGGTAAACGCTGAGTTGTAATGCGGCAAAAACCGCTCCCACAGCTTAGGAATCAGTAGCTTGGCATGCTCGACATGAATGAGCCAGCGCGGCATAGAGGCAATGATATCAGGGTCTTGGTGAGAGCCGATTACGTAGCGGATGGTGTTTAGCCGCGTGTGTTTGACAATGTTTAGCGTCAGCGGGCTAAAGGTCAAATCACCACCCGGGTCAATCACTGCTGCATCTTTGCCATCAATAATTAAAAACTGGTTGGATGGGACGCTCTCTTCATCATGCGGCATAGAAAACGCCACACATTTGTGATGGCCATCATCGTATAAGACGTGGTGATGCATGCAGTGCTCCGGCAGGTCGTGCTAGGAAAAGAAAGGGGAAAGTCATTATAGGGTATGTGGATTTAAATATAAAGCGCCTATGTCGCTAAACGCTGTCTCTATAAGCGATGCGCACGATGGCATGATATGTAGATACCTCACAAAGTTATGAATAAGGTATGAAAAACGTAGAAAGTCATAAAACTTACCCATGCTAAATGCTATCATAGGCGCACTTTTTTACCGCCTGTCAGTTCAGCCGAGGTCATGATGTTTTTAGCAATGGATACCGTATTTGATCAGTGCTCAGTCGCTATATTGGATGACACTGGTGCGGTACTGTTTAGTCATACGTTATCAGGTAAGCGCCAGCAAACGCAGCAAATTTTACCGATGATTGATGCTGCAATGGCTGACTGTCAGTGCAGCCTTGCAGATATACAGGCGCTCATCTTTAACCGAGGCCCTGGAGCCTTTAGCGGTATTCGCATTAATACCGCTGTGGTGCAGGCGCTGTCGGTGGCACATGACTTGCCTTGCGTTGGTGTATCAAGTTTGCAGGCCATCGCTCAAAACGCCTATCATCAGCACGGCTTTACTGAGTTATATAGTGCTCTTGATGCACGCATGCAGCAGGTCTATTTTGGCCATTATCAGTTGCAAGGCGATATCATGCAGCCAGTAGTCGATACCAGTAGTGCTCAAAAAAAGGATAGCGAGCAGCTATTTGATTACGACTGCCAAACGGTACTCAATATTCCCATCGTCGGTAATGGCGCAGGCTTACTCAACTTGCACACCGCACAAATCTGCTATGAGGATATCTGCCCTGATGCAGTAATCATCGGTGAGCTTGGTCGTGCGCAGTTTTCGGTATCTGGCGGGGTTGAGGCGGCATTGGCATTGCCCAAGTATCTGCGCAATCAAGCATGGAAAACCCTCAAAGAGCAGGGCAAAGCGTGAGCATGCATTTTATAAATTGATGACACGCCCTAAAGTATCAAACGGTCTGTATCACTGGTATTCATAGCAGCGTACCGTATCATAATAATAGAAAGCCGCCCGTAGGCGCGTTTTTAGGAAAGCGATTGTGGATATATTTTTATTAATTCAAGCGGTCATCATGGGTATTGTCGAGGGCATCACCGAGTTTTTGCCCATCTCCAGTACTGGCTATCTCATTTTGTCAGCAGATGTGATGCAGTTTTGGGACAAAGACAAAGTCGATTTATTCGTCGTGGTGGTACAGCTGGGGGCTATTTTGGCCGTCATTTATGACTATTGGGGGCGGTTGTGGCAGGCGCTGATGGGGCTGATTACGGGTAAAGCGGAAGGTCTGAGCAATCCAAGACAGCTGGGTCTGAGCCTGATTGTGGCGACCATTCCTGTGATGATTGTGGGATTCACCTTTGCCGATCAGATTAAGGCGTATTTGTTTAACCCGATTACTGTGGCTATTATGCTGATTATTGGCGGCTTATTGATTTTTTATGTGGAAAAGCGACCAAAAACCATTGTGGCGCACGAGGCAGAAGAGATCAGTCTAAAAACCGCGCTGTTGATTGGTTTGTTTCAATGTTTGGCGCTGATACCCGGCACGTCGCGTTCAGGATCGACCATTATTGGTGCGCTGTGGCTTGGTGTATCGCGCAAGGCATCCGCTGAGTTTTCTTTTTTCTTAGGCATTCCTGTGATCATTGGTGCCGCTTTACTTGATTTGCTAAAGCATGGTGATGTATTGACCAGTAGTGAGGATTGGTTGGTACTTGGGGTGGGTACGGTGGTGTCGTTTATTGTGGCGCTACTGTGTATCCGCTGGCTGGTTGAGTGGGTCAGTCGCCGCGACTTTACCATTTTCGCATGGTTGCGTATCGTAACCGGGGTATTGGTACTTATTGCGGCCTGGGGCTTTGGTTATCAAATTTCTGCGTAAGTGTCCATATTAGGGGCACGCTCTAGGGCATGTCTCTAATTCAAACGTTTATCACCATTTTTAAAATAGGGGCACGCCCTAGTGTCCGCGTTCACAATAAGATGTTATCTGTAAATAAAGAAGCCATGACGATGTCAGTAACTTCAGCGCAACATATATCCCATTGCCAGCTGCTCTATACAAACGAGTCGCAGCAGGCGCAAGTGGCGCAGCTTTGTCAGCTGGCGAAGACGCATTGTCCATCGTTAAGGCTGAGCGTGGAACAAAGTTTGGTCAAGCTGACCCAAAAGCGCCGCGAGCAACTCAGTATGGTGGCGGCGCAGCCGATATTGTTGCTCGATGATAAAGGTAAATTATCATGGCTGAGTGCAGGGCTAAGCGTGGCTCCAGAGTGGGATAAGCTACAACGGCGAGTGGTAAGTGCAGGGCGCAAGTCTGAGCTGTTGCTGCAAGCAGCTAAAATCAGTGCCGATAGCTGTGTGCTGGATGCGACAGCAGGGTTTGGTCATGATAGCCTAATACTGGCGAGTACCGGCGCGCAGGTGACCATGCTTGAGCAGCAGCCAGTGATGGCGCTATTGCTACTTGCTGAGCAGCAGCGAATGGCGGCGCAGCCCAACTGGCAAAAGCTGATGGCGCGTTTGCAAGTCATCAATATCGATGCGATAAGCTATTTTGAGCAGGCTAAGCAAGCCAAGGATACTGATTTTGATGTGGTGTATCTGGACCCGATGTTCCCAGAAGACAGTTATCAAGATAAAAAGACAGGCAAAGGGGCTAAGGTAGGCAAGCACATGCAGGCGCTGCATCATTTGGCATTACCGCCCACACCTAGTGAGGAGCGGGTGCTTTTGAGCCAAGCGTGTGGTTTACTGGACGGACAGAAACCTATCAACCATCAAGACCGCGCTAGCGCGGTAATTAACCGCCGCGTGATTGTTAAGCGCCCTCAGCATGCACCGCATTTGGCCGATCAAGTCCCTGATGACAGCTGGCACAATGATGCGGTACGTTTTGACGGCTATTTTATAGCAACTTATTTATAGCAACTTAGTGCCTGTTGTGCCTGTTTTTGTACCGATTACCCATCATAGCATACGGCGTCTTGCCGATTCGTTTATACTGTCTAACATCCCTTTTTTTACTGCGATAAACTGCCATTCTTATGACCATTACGGCACCAACCATGACTCTAAAAGATAAGTTGCATGCTTATATTCAGCTGACTCGCTTTGACAAACCCGTGGGCATTGAACTGCTATTGTGGCCCACTCTCTGGGGCGTATTGTTTGCCGCGATGGGCGCAGCGCAGCAGCAAGGCTTAACGGCAGGATTGCCGAGCCTCTCTATTTTTGTGATTTTTGCGTTGGGTGCAATTTTGATGCGCGCGGCGGGCTGCGCAATCAATGATTTTGCTGATCGCAAAGTTGATGGTCACGTGAGCCGTACTAAGGGCCGACCACTGGCTGATGGTCGCCTGTCAGGCATCGATGCGGTCAAGGCCTTTTTGGTATTGACCTTGCTCAGCGCCAGCTTGCTGTTTTTATTACCGCTATCTGTATTTTACTGGTCACTTGGGGCGGTGGTGCTGGCGTTTATTTATCCGTTTATGAAGCGCTTTACCCATTTGCCGCAGGTATTTTTGGCCGCTGCGTTTGGGTGGGCGATACCAATGGCTTATGTGGCGACAGTGGGCGCGCCCGATATCTGGTGCTGGCTGCTGTTTGCTGCTTATATGTGTTGGACGGTGGCGTATGATACGCAGTATGCGATGGCCGATCGTGAGGACGATCTAAAAATTGGGGTAAAATCAACGGCAATACTCTTTGGCCGCTTTGATGTGGTAATCGTTTCTATTTTACAGACGCTGTTTTTGTTACTGATGGGCGTGGTGATGTGGCATTATTTTGCGCCCACGACGCTTGGTATCGCGCCGATCTTTGGTTTGGCGCTGGTGGCGATGATGTTTGCCAAACAAAACAGCGCCTGCGCCACGCGTGTGCCGATGGCTTGTTTTCAAGCTTTTTTGGCCAATATCTGGGTAGGACGTTATGTATTTGCACTGGTCGCGGCAGTTTGTCTGTGGACCAGCTTAAATGTATAAGTCCAAACAGCCAAATCAATCGCTGTCCGCTATCAGCGAGGCACAGCAGCGCAATTTGGCTGAGCAAGGTCTGACGCGTGAGCAGGTGATTGCGACAGAACGGCAGCTGGCTAAGTTTGCCAACATGATGGATGCGGTAGTGCGCATACCGTTTACCAAGCAAGGGGTTGGGGCTGATGCCGCGCTTTCGACATTGCCGCTGGCGGGAGATGTTGCAGGGCTGATATTGACCAGTTATGCCTTTATCTTGGGCCGTCGCCTTGGCGTACCCGTACAGAAGATGACGCCTGCTGTGAGACTGGCATTACTGGATATGGTGGTGGGAGTGATTCCGGTTGCAGGGACGCTGATGGACGTATTTATCCGCCCAAGTCGCAAGACCTTGGAGATCGTGCATCAGCACTTGCAGACTGAATATGGTATCAGTGATACCCGTCATCTGGATCGACCCTTTTTACATCAGCGCCTTGAGCAAAAACAACAGCAGCATGCGTTTTGGCGAAAGCCTGTTGTTGCGTGGCTGTATCTGCATATCCCTGATTTTTTGGGCGTAGTGGTGTTGGTGTTGTTAGGTTGGGCACTATGGAGTCTAGCAAGCTGGCTGGTGGGTATATTTGGTCAATTAGCTGGCTTTGGGTAAGGCATCGATTGCGCCACCGTGATGTCGCTCACGATACTGGCGCTAGCCTCTCACGCTACTATTGTTACCGCCAGTCTTGTTTTGATATTATTTTTTCATCCGCTTTTTTATGATATAGGTAATGGTCATGATGCAACGTCTAAAAATCGTTTTTAGTGGTCCAATGGGCGCGGGCAAAACCGAGGCCATTGCCAGTTTGTCTGATATTGATGTGGTGTCGACTGAGGTGCAAAACACCGATTTGGGCGCGCATACCAAGTCGTTGACCACGGTAGGGATGGATTATGGTGAGTTAACCGTTGATGGTGGCACCAATATCGGTCTATACGGCACGCCCGGTCAGGAGCGTTTTAGTTTTATTTGGCCAATCCTGGCACAAGGCGCGCTGGGGGTGATTATTTTAGTCGATCATTCTGCGGCTGATCCGATTGCTGATATGGCACACTATTTGGAAACGTTTGATAAGATTTATCAAGGCCGCATTGTTATAGGTGTCAGTCATTTTGATGAACAGCCTGAGCGCCCCTTTGATATCTATCGTGAATGGCTGCGAAAAAACGATCGGGTGCTGCCCATTTATCCTGTTGATATGCGCAAAAAAGACGATGTATTGCTTTTGGTTGAAACCATCATCACCGCACTTGAGCAAGAGTAGCTACGCGCTTCTTGAGTGTCATTATCCCACTGATACCTCGTTAACGTAAATGGAGAGTTTATGCTAAATGACACGCTATTTCAGACCGATGCCAGCCGCGTCAAACCTTCTGATAAGTACTTGGCTGCTGCCAAAGAAGTGCTGCATAATTTGGTACATACCACCAGCGGTATTGATGGGGTGCTATTGGCATCAACAGATGGCTTTGAAGTCACTTCAATTTTTCAAAAAGATTACGATGCAGGCAAGCTGTCTGCTGTAGGCAGCTCTATTTTGGCATTGGTACAGGCCTTGACTACTGAGGCACGGTTGACTGGTTGTCGTTCGGTGATTTTAGATGCGGAGGATGGCAAAATCATGATCAGTGCGGTTACCAATAAAAATCAGCCGATGATTATTATTCTTGTCACCAAGCAACAAGTGCTACTCGGTCAAATCATGCATGGGATGACCAAAGCCACCACTCAGCTGGTGACCTTAGATGCGCAGTATCATAGTAAGTAAATAAGCCCTATCCTCATGAGCATACTATCAAAAGCCTATCGTTACGATCACGATAGGCTTTTTTGTACATGATAGGTTTTTTTATAAGGGTTATTTCTTAAACTCACTGATAGCGGCTTTACGCGCTGCTTTGTGATCGACCATCGGGGCAGGGTAGTCGATGTCAGCAGCCTGTGCATCTGTTTTATCTTTCTTTTTGTTTTTCTTATTTTTGTCGTCTTTTGAATCGTCGCCCAATGCTTTACGCAGCTTGGCTTCAGAATGTAGGCTGCTGGCGGGTAGATCAGCAAGCTCAGGCAGCCACTGCTTGATAAACACGGCGTCCTTATCATGGCTTTTACCTTGGCTAAAGGGATTCATGATACGAAAGTAAGGCGCGGCATCGGTACCGGTGGAGGCGCTCCACTGCCAGCCGCCGTTGTTGGACGCAAAGTCACCGTCAATCAGGTTTTGCATAAAATAACGCTCACCCCAGCGCCAGTCAATCAGTAAGTCTTTGGTCAAAAACATCGCCGTCACCATGCGCAAGCGATTGTGCATAAAGCCAGTGGCGTTCAAGCAGCGCATGGCGGCATCGACTAGCGGCACACCTGTCTTACCCATGCGCCATGCGGCAAAATCGTCTTCATCATATGACCAGTCAATCTTATTATCCACGTCTTGCTTGTAGGCTTGATGTCGAATCAACTTAGGCTTGTCGCTCAGCACATGGCGATAAAAGTCGCGCCATGCCAACTCACTGATCCAGCGGTTGATGTCTTCGTTATCGCCGTCGTTGCCGTGCAGTTTGTCTTGCGCTTTGGCTGCTGCTAGGTAGCAGACGCGTGCGCTGATCGCGCCGATGGTAAGGTAGGCCGATAGGCGACTGGTGGCATGGTAGCTGGGCACATCATAATCGTTGATATCGTCACTGATAAAGGCTTTAAGGCGCTCGTTGGCTCCACTTTCTCCTGCTGCATAGATGTCACGCGCCTCTGCCAGCTGAGCCTCGATATCAATGTGGCTTAAGTTTTTTTGCTTGGCGCCCTGCTTCTGATAGTCTTTGACCACTTGTTTTGCCAGCTTGTCGATATTTTTGGTGCCATGAACGCTATCGTAATTTGACGGCAGTGATGACGTTAACGAGTAGGTGGTAGTGACCGCCGCTGCCGTGTGTGACTCAATGGATGAAGCATCCACGGTATGTCGCCATTTTTTATAAAATGGGGTGAATATCTGATACATGGTGTCATCGTTGGTGGTGATGCTTTGCGGTGGCAAGATACATTGGTCATGATGCAAGATAAAATCGATGTCTTGCTCAGCCAAGCGATCCGCAAGCGCATTATCACGGTTGATCTCGTTTTCTTCGTATTCATGGTTGGCGGTCACGCAGCTGATATTCGCCTTTTGGCAAAGCGCGTCCAGCGCATCGATACAATCCTCAAAGCTGGGACAAACCGCAACGCTGAGCGTGATACCCAGCTGATCTTGTAAGTCTGCTGCCAGTTTGGGTAAGGTGCGGCAGATCAAATCCACCTGCGCGGCAGAGGTGTCATGCTGCTGCCACTGCTCAGGGGTCAAAAAAAACAGCGCTGATACCGCCGCCTCATTGTCTTTTGCTTGCTCGCACAATGCCGCAAGTGCGGTGTTGTCTTCAAGCCGCAAATCGCGCCGAAACCACATCAAATAATGTGGCGGGTGTTGGTTGTTGTCCTCGTCTGCTGGCGCGGCATCTGGCATAAAACTTTCCTTTTTTTTGTTGTAAGCGAAACTGTGAATCACAGCTGATAAAAGTATGCTAGGATAAGTTTTCGCATGCAATTTATTCCCGCTTGGGTTAACAAATTGCCATCATTTCTTAACGGTCATCCAGACAGGGTGGCGGTATTTTTTTATCTGATTTTTTGCGTATGCCCCAAATCATGGTGACGATAAAAGACAGTAAGTGAGAAAATAACAAGGCGGTATGATGCAGGTTAAGTTTTGCGGGTTTACTGAGCTTGCGGATGTGCGCGCCGCAGTCAAGATGGGCGCTGATGCCATTGGTTTGGTATTTTATCCGCCAAGTCCGCGTGCTGTCACGCCTGAGCAGGCAGCGAGGTTAAGTGCGGCCGTGCCTGCCTTTACCAGCGTGGTAGCGTTGGTGGTCAATATGTCTGAGCCTGAGCTGGTCAGCTTGGCGCAAACCGTACCCTTTGATGTGATCCAGTTTCATGGTGATGAGTCGCCTGATCTGTGCCAGCAGCGTGCTGCTGCCGTCAACAAACGCTGGATCAAGGCTTTACGTATCGATCAGCAGACCGATACTCTCGATAGTATTCATGAGCAGATTGACGCCTACGCTCATGTGGGTGCCAGTAGTATCTTGCTTGATGCTTATCACAAAGCGGCTTATGGCGGTACAGGGCAGCGCTTTGATTGGTCATTGATTCCTTCTGAGGCCAGTTTGCCGATTGTGCTCGCCGGCGGCCTGACGCCTGACAATGTCGAAGGTACGTTGTCGCTACCGATTGTGGCGGTCGATGTGAGCGGCGGCATTGAGTATGCCAAAGGCCGGAAGGATGCGGAAAAAATGCAGCGCTTTATGACAGTGGTGCGCGCTTAGCCGTGTGGATATCGCCTAGCGTGGCAAGACGCTGCTGACAACTCTTGAAAGGACGACAACATAAATCAACAACATAAATCAACAACATAAATCAACATGGTAACGGCTGTATCGGCCACATTGACCATCATCACTGAATGATGGTCACAATAATAATGAGGACAAGACAATGCTCGTGATGGTAACAGGTGCAAGTGCTGGTTTTGGTGAAGCAATCGCTCGCTTATTTGTAGAAAAAGGCCATACGGTGATTGGTACAGGTCGCCGCAGTGACAAGCTGCAAGCGCTACAAGGCGAGCTGGGTGAGCGCTTTATTCCGCTGGCTTTTGATATCAGCTCGCAGAGCGACACCAAGGCGGCGCTTGAGTCATTGCCCACCTCGTTACCAAACATCGATGTATTGGTCAACAATGCAGGCTTGGCACTTGGTTTGGAGCCTGCCCATGAAGCCAAGCTGGACGACTGGCAACGCATGATTGACACCAACGTCACTGGCCTGTGCAACATGACACGCATGATCCTACCCAGCATGGTTGAGGCCAACTCAGGATTAATCATCAATATGGGCTCTATTGCGGGCACGTACCCTTACCCAGGCGGTAATGTATACGGCGCGACCAAAGCCTTTGTTAAGCAGTTTAGCCTCAACCTGCGCGCTGATCTTAGAGACACTGCTGTGCGCGTCTCAAACGTGGAGCCGGGCCTGTGCGAAGGGACAGAGTTCTCTAATGTGCGCTTTAGAGGCGACGATGCCGCTGCCGAAAATGTCTACAAAAATGTCAATGCGGTTACCCCAGCCGATATTGCTGATATCGTCTTATGGATTGCCGAGCAGCCCAAGCATGTTAATATCAATGCCATTGAAGTTATGCCGACGGCGCAAACATTTTCACCATTATATGTGGATCGCAACCACTAGAATTCATCATACACAAGGATATACCCATGCCAAGTGCAGACACCATTAACTTTACTGCCCAGCCCGATGCTCGTGGCCACTTTGGCGTACACGGCGGCCGCTTTGTCTCCGAAACCCTCATGGCAGCGCTAGAAGAGCTTGAGACGCTATACACCAAGGTAAAAGCCGATCCACAGTTCTGGGAAGAGTATCACAATGATTTGGTCAATTATGTTGGTCGTCCAACCCCGCTGTATCACGCCAAGCGTTTGAGCGATGAAATTGGCGGCGCGCAGATTTATTTTAAACGTGAAGATTTAAACCATACGGGCGCGCACAAGGTCAATAACACCATTGGGCAAGCACTACTGGCGAAGATGTGCGGCAAAAAACGCATCATCGCCGAGACAGGCGCAGGTCAGCACGGCGTGGCCACCGCCACCATCGCCGCTCGTTTGGGCCTTGAGTGCATCGTCTATATGGGTGCTGACGATGTTGAGCGCCAAAAAATGAACGTTTATCGTATGCGCTTGCTGGGCGCAAAAGTCGTGCCTGTCACCTCAGGCTCGCGCACGCTAAAAGATGCGATGAACGAAGCCATGCGCGATTGGGTCACCAACGTCGATAGCACCTATTACATTATTGGTACCGTTGCAGGCCCGCATCCTTATCCGCTATTGGTTCGTGATTTTCAAGCCATTATCGGTAAAGAAGCCCGCATTCAGCATCTAGAAAAAACAGGCAAATTGCCTGATGCACTGGTTGCTTGTGTGGGCGGCGGCTCTAATGCTATTGGTTTGTTCTTTGATTTCCTAAACGATCCTGAAGTCAAAATGTATGGCGTTGAAGCCTCAGGTGATGGTATCGAGACAGGTCGTCATTCCGCACCGTTATCAGCAGGCCGTATCGGCGTTTTGCATGGTAACCGCACCTATCTGATGGCAGATGATGACGGTCAAATCCAAGAGACGCATTCCATTTCGGCAGGTCTGGACTACCCAGGCGTCGGCCCTGAGCACAGCTTCTTAAAAGATATGAAGCGCGTCGAGTATGTTGGCTGTACTGATAAAGAATCTCTTGACGGCTTCCATCAAGCAACCAGCAAAGAGGGCATTATCCCCGCGCTTGAGTCTGCACATGCCGTTGCTTATGCCTTAAAGCTTGCCAAAACCATGACCCCTGACCAGACCATTATCGTTAATATGTCAGGTCGCGGTGACAAGGATCTGCATTCTGTCATGCAAGCAGAAGGGATTGAGATGTAGGCCAGTCGTACACAGCGCATAACCACCGTGTTATGCGCTTCTATTACAAAATGCGCTGAGCTTGATTTAGAGCAATGATTGAACCCTTATTATTGAGAATTTCTATGACCCGAATTGAAAGCATCTTTGATATTTTAAAAGCAGACGGTAAAAAAGCCCTGATTCCTTATGTGATGGCAGGCGACCCTCACCCATACGTCACTGTTGACCTATTGCATGACTTGGTAGCACATGGCGCGGATATGATTGAGCTGGGCTTGCCTTTTTCTGACGCGATGGCAGATGGCCCGACGGTTGCACTGGCAGGCGAGCGAGCACTGGCCGCTGGAACCAGTACCCGTGATGCGCTAAAAATGGTTGCGGAGTTTCGCAAAAAAGACACGCATACCCCGATTATTCTGATGGGCTACCTAAACCCAGTCGAGATTATCGGCTATGATAATTTTGTCGGCTTGTGCGAGCAGGCGGATGTCGATGGCGTCTTGATGGTGGATTTGCCGCCTAGCGAAGCAGGCAGCTTTACCAAGCATTTGACCAATCACACAATGAATGAGATCTTTTTGCTCTCACCAACCACGCTGCCTGAGCGCCGCCAGCAAGTGCTCAAACACTGCGGAGGTTATATTTACTATGTGTCGTTAAAAGGGGTCACAGGCTCCGCCACCCTCGATACCGACGATGTGGCGACTCATGTACAAGCCATTAAAGCAGAAACTGACCTGCCCGTATGTGTGGGCTTTGGTATCCGTGATGGCGCCTCTGCCAAAGCGATCGGCGCGCATGCTGATGGGGTGATCGTTGGTAGCGCCTTGGTGCAGAACTTTGCAGACGTGGGCGATGATGCTGTCGCCATCGAAACGGCCAAGCAAAACATCTTGGCAAAAATGGATGAGCTGCGCAGTGCGCTTGATAGCTTGTCTGCATAAACTGGGTGCAGCACGGCTGGCTATGTCAGGCGGTGCTAACCCAGTGATCAGTGCTTGTATCATCTGGATACGGAATCACTTTGCTAAATTTAGTTTACGTGTGTAAACTAATACCACGTATAATTTGTTACAAATGACCCGATAGCGTGTCTCATAGCCATATCGGGCATGGCTGATTTTTTATTCCTAAGAGCAGGTGTATGAGTAAACGTGCTCCCAAGCCTTTGATAATGGCGAACATTATGACCGATACGATAAAAAAAACCGATGACACGGCAAACCCTGCTGCTACTGCGCGCAAATCATGGTTTGATCGTTCTGTGCCTGGCGTCAAGCAACAGCTGACCGCGCCATTGACGGCTATTGAGACCGAGCCATCAACAGAATGCCCAAACTGCCATTCAAAAATCACCAATACCGCCCTGATTTTTAACAGTTATGTGTGCCCGCATTGTGACCACCATTTGATCATGACCGCTCGTGAGCGCTTGCAGTGGTTTTTAGATGACGTTCAAGGTGAGCTGGGGCAGCAATTTACGGCTAAAGATCCGCTCAGCTTTGTCGATAGCAAGCCCTATCCGCAGCGCATGAGTGAAGCGCAAAGCAAAACGGGTGAGACCGAAGCCTTGATCGTCATGCATGGCAAGCTGCGCAATCTGGATGTGGTGTCTTGTGCCTTTGATTTTCGCTTTATGGGCGGCTCCATGGGTTCAGTGGTTGGCGATCGCTTTGTTGAAGCGGCGGAATATGCCCTTGAGAACGAGATGCCATTGGTCTGTTTTGCAGCATCTGGTGGCGCACGTATGCAAGAAGGTCTGTTGTCTCTCATGCAGATGGCTCGTACAGCCTCGGCTATTGAGCGTCTGAGACTGGCGGGTATTCCTTACTTAGTGATTTTGACCAACCCTGTTTATGGCGGCGTGACCGCCTCATTGGCGATGCTTGGTGATATTCACTTGGCTGAGCCAAAAGCCATGATTGGCTTTGCAGGCAAACGCGTGATCGAGCAGACGGTGCGCGAGACATTAGAAGAGCCGTTCCAGCGTGCTGAGTTTTTGCTTGAGCACGGCGTGGTTGATGAAGTGGTGCATCGTCATCAGCTTATTGATACCACCTATCGCTTGCTGGCCAAGTTGTGTAAACAGCCCAATATCAATGCCTAAGGGTTAGGCCTGATACCTTATTGATACTGGTTATCTACGTTTGCATTCGCTGATTATCATAAGGTTGTCACAAAATAGCATTTATCGCCTACCGCGATAAGTGCTATTTTTGGTTTTGCGCTTTGGTTTCAAGCGTGGTTGTTATACACTGCGTTAAGTTCTGATCGTGCATCTTTTTCAATAGGTTTTGTCCATGTCTGCATCTCCCTCAGCTGTATCTTCTAACCAACCACCGTTGTCTACCAGCGCTACGGTTGCAGCCAGCCCAAGCGCGACAGCCAGCCTGACCGAGTGGCTTGATTACATGCAGCAGATACACGTCTCTGCTATAGATATGGGATTGTCACGGGTGCTTCCCGTGGCCGAAAAGTTGGGGTTGCTCACCTCAGCAAAAGAAAATGCCTATGTGTTTACCGTGGCAGGGACAAATGGCAAAGGCTCCACCACAGCAGTCATCAGTCAGATGTGTACGGCGGCAGGCTATAAAACGGCGCTGTATCAGTCGCCGCACTTGAGCCAGTTCAACGAGCGTATCCGTATCAACGGTGAGATGGCCAGTGATGAGACGTTGGTGGCAGCTTTTGTGCAGGTAGAAGATGCACGGCTGGCGTGTGAGTTGACCTTATCTTTTTTTGAGATGACCACGCTTGCGGCATTACTGATATTTGCACAAGCAGATTGTGATGTATGGGTGCTTGAGGTGGGACTCGGTGGTCGCCTTGATGTGGTCAATATCATTGATCCTGATTTGGCGGTGATTACCAATATCGGCATCGACCATGTTGACTGGCTGGGTGACAATATTGAGGACATCGGTCGCGAGAAAGCAGGTATCCTGCGCGACGGTATTCCATTGATTTATGGTTCAGAGCAAATGCCAGCCAGCGTTCAGGCGCGCATTGAAGCGCACAAGGTCAACTGCTACCAAGCGGGTCGAGACTTTGCCTATCGCGAGCAGGATAGCGACAGCTGGCTATATAGCAATGCGGCGGTAACGCTAAGCTTGCCGCGACCAGCCTTGTCACTAATCAATACCGCCAACGCGCTTTCGGCGGTGCTGGCAAGTCCTTTGACTATCAGTCAGCAAGCGATTGAAACAGCGCTCAGATCAGTACGTTTGGCAGGACGTTTTGAGCGTCGCAGTATTGCGCACCGCCAATGGTTATTCGATGTGGCACATAACGAGCAAGGCGTGGCATTTTTGCTGAGTCAGTTAATACCATTATGGCAGCAGTATAAAGTGGCGCAACAAGATACCGCTAACAACGCGGCACCTGCACGCATTCAAATGGTATTTTCGATGCTTGCAGACAAAGACATTGAGCTGGTAGTGACACAGCTCACACAGGCAGGTCTTCCTATCGACAGGTGGTATATCGCCCCGATCGATCACCCACGAGCTGCCGATATCGCGCAGCTACAAGCAGCCTTAAACAGCCATGTTAATGCTGACAATATTTATAAATATGCTGATTTGGCCACCGCCGCGCAGGCTGCATGTGATGAAAGCGGCGCTCAGGACTTGATCGTCGTGTGCGGTTCGTTTCATACCATTGGCGAAACACTGGCCGCGCTTGGTGCTTGATATGGCTCATGATATGGCCGCTTTTTACTCAGCATAACGCTGGACTCGCGGCAGACATAAATAAAAATATGCTTTATAATCAATGTGTTTTGACAAAGTATAGACTGTTTTGATAAGCGGAAGACGCAGAATTGACTGCGTTTGACCATGTAACCTGATTACCGACGACGAGATGTGAACGAATGAATTTTTCGAGACAAGCCCTATTGGGCATGGGTATGATTATTGGTGGCAGCGTGATGCTCTACGCCGTGGTAAATCAGGTTACTACCTCCAATACGCCGCCAGCTGAGCCTGCCATCGTCGAACCAGCCGCCGCGCAGACAAACGCCCCTAAGCCATTGACCACGGATGTCGAGACTGAAAAGCGTCTGCTGGCTCAAAAACAAAAAGAGCGTGCTGCCCGCGTGGCTGAGCAAGAAAAACGCGCGCAGTTGTTTTTAGCAGAGCAAGAAGCGGCAGAAGCCCAAGCGCTGGCCAAGTCGCGTGCTGAAAACCAGCAATATGTTGAAAACAGTGCCTCTATTGGCGGTGAAAGTGATAGCCCTGAGGCTGCTGCACAAGAAGAAACGGCAGAAAAAACAGATGAGAGTTCAAAAGAGCCAGAGCTTGCAAAACCAATAGTACCAGAAGCCTCGCAAATTGCAGAGGACAAACAAGACGCCAAAAAAGCGGCTGAAGAAAAGGCAGCCGAAGCCAAACGTGCTGCTGAAAAGGCAAAACAAGAAAAAGAGCAAACTGCTAAAAAAGCTGAACCTGCACCCAAAGATGGCTATAAAGTCCAAAGTGGCGACGTTCTCGGCAAAATTGCGCGCCGATATGGCGTGTCGGTTGCCGCATTGGCACAAGCCAACAACATGTCACCCTCTGATTCGCTCAAAGCGGGTAAAACAATCGTGATTCCCACGCCAAGCGAAACCAAAGAGCTGGAGCGCAAAGCAGAAGCGGCCAAAAAAGAACAAGAAGCTGAGCGCAAAAGACAGAAAGAAAAAGCGTTGGCAAATAAGTCAGAAGCCTCCAAAGCTAAGGCGCAAGAAAAACTGCGTGAAGCGCGTCAAGAAGTCAAAGAGACGGATGCCAAAGGCAGCTTTGGCGTTCAAGTGGCTTTAGCAACCAGCCAAAATGCGGCAGATGATGTGGCTAAGAAATTCGAGGCAGCAGGCTACAAAGTCAAAACCAGCCGTACCAGTCGCGGGGTACGTGTCGTCGTTGGCCCTGAGCGCGGCAAAGTGGCCGCTCTCGCGCTAAAAGACAAAATCAATAGCGATCCTGAGGTCAAAACCACCAGCGCATGGGTGTTGTACTGGTAGGTTCTCTACTGGCAATCATGGTTGTCTCGGCACAAAAAAACACGGCTCAAATGGTCGTGTTTTTTTGTGCCTTTGTTTTATAAAATCAATAGATACTAGGGCGTGTGCCTAATTCAAACGTTTATCACTAAATGGGCTAAAAATGGCTAAATTATTGGCAGTACAGACATGGCTATCATACGCTTTCACACTGAATAGATGATAAGTATAGAGAGGCCTAGATATGAGCTAATGCAAGTGAGTGAGGATGAGTAAGTATCAACCACGCATTTCAATTAACTATTTCTGATAAATGGTGTTCATACGGGTTGGGTGTGGTTTTGGCTAGATTTACCAGCAGGCGGATAAATCACCAATGGTCGCCCATCTTCAAAATACAATCCCGTTCTAGGCGGCGCGTCTTCCTCCCATATTATGGGTGGCTGGCGTGTGTCATAAAAGTCCCGCCGCGTAAACCATTCAACATAGCGTGCGCGGCGTAGGCGGCTGGTATCGATGTGATGAAGATCGTCGTTATTGTCTCTGTCATACCATCGGTGTAGCGGAAAATCCCCCGCCATCCAGTCAGGCCGTACAAAGTCAGTCACGCCCTGAGGCAAAAAGAACCGTCCTTTAATCACCCCATAGCGTTTATCAATTATCACACGCCCATAGTCGGCAATATCAACCCAGACACTGCTGAATTGCTTGGTCTGCATGTGCGTCATCTTACGCTGTAGGTTGTCTCTTGAGTTGATACCGACCCAGTTGATTGGCTCAAACGGATAACTGCCCATAAAAAACTTAATCGCCAGCTCCCAATGCTCGTTGGTCTGTGCTGCATGGTTGTATAAGATCAAATCCAGCTCGCCTGCGGTCTGTTTGCCGCGAAACAGCTGTACGTTGCTGGCCAGCAGCTCATAAGAATGTGTACCGCAGGTAAAGCCATCCTCAAGCCAAAAGGACAACAAGCCCTCAAAGTGAAAACCCAAACGACTTGGGCTGGGGCGCGACATGAGGTAGCGGGTTAACGCTTGATAGGCATTGGTCGTATCCAGCTCTGTGAGTCGCTGCCCATACGCCTCAAATTGGGCGTGCCAAAAGCTGGGCGGATGTACCTCGACTTGGTGAGTATTATGATGCGGTGCAACATCAAGCCATGTGGTCAGCACGTCTGGGCAGGATATGACGTATGCCAAGTCACGGACAAAAGGTCTTTGGTAACGCTCCCAAGGGGCGGGCGGGACAGTGGCAAGCTCGGTCATAGGGCAACCCAAATCATTAAATCAATGAATGAAACCTTACCGTACCCACTGCGCCGCCTAATGTCTAGAGGCGGCAGGTAGCGTGGGTATGGACTGCGTAAGGGTAGTCAGCGGTTTTGTTATATGGGCATGATCAGGGTGATATTGTGAATGGTAATGTTGATATCGTTTGGAAAAAAAAGATAGGGTACGAGAATAAAAATCAGCTTGGCTAGTAACGGCGATAGCCATTGCCATAGTTTGGTTAACAGATGGCGGGGTTGATTTGGGGTGTTAGGGTTGGTCATGTCCAATAGCTCCATATTATGCCGTGACGGTGGGTCACGGCTTATATGGTTCTATGATATTCCTTGGCTTCATCTGAGAAAATTCCCGAACCCCAGTGTTTATTGATATAAACGGGAGCTTTATGTGTTTAGGGATATTACTTCTTCATGATTAGGGATATTTCATCAGAAGTATTTTTTGAGGGTTTACCGCCTTTTTTTGCATAATCTGGGGCGATATCTGATAGCCAGCCTCTTATAGCTTTGTTATCAGGGAGTAAACTAGGTGCTACATTATGCATTACGTGTCTTATCTGCTGCACCATATCACCCGTTCTAATCATCTTATTGGTATCCATACTCCAAATATAATTAGCAAGTGCTTTACTTGTAGAAATAATGTAGGCTTTGTCAACATTGTATTTGAAAATACCTTGTAACTGAATATCATCAATTGGTTGGTTTGCTAATTTAGCCTTGGCTTGTGCAAGTTGATCTTCAAGATCTGTTATTCTCGATTGAAGTTCTAATGTAGATACTTCATTCCTTCTATATTTAGTCATCGTTAATGCTAATATTTCATCATAAATAATTGACTTGGAAATTCCAACTGGTGAGTGATATCCATATTCTTTAGTGCTAGGTTCTACATCTTCAACTGTAAAATGGTCTTTTAAACCTATTAATTTAAACAACTTTTGATTTCTTGATTTTTCAGCTTTCACTGTATCATTACTGTAAACTGTATAATCTAGACTACTAGAGCTTTTTAAATCTAAATTTAGTTCTTTTATAAATGAAATTTCTTCAAGCGCATCTATACTGTAGTAAAAATCAATCCTGATTGGTACATAAAAACCTAAGTCGTCATCAGTGCTCAAGCAATCATCAAAAAATTCATTACAAAACATCATATAGTTAAAAAAACCATCTTTTGTAATCTCCCGAAGTAGTATGCCAGTTTTATATTCGCAACAAATATCATCATAGTCATAGATACGATAGTGACGATCAATATAATACTCGCACACTTTTTCATCAAAATAATTGTGTAGCAGAAATGAAGCTATATCTTCAATTGGATCTCCCAACTTGTGAGATATGTAACACAAAAAATCTTTAGGTGTAATATACCTGCTTGCTTTCTCTCTTGCCTCATCTAATAAACCCACATTTACACCTCTATACCTTGAAAGATTAGTTAGAAATCAATACCAGCTTAACAGTACGTGAAAGGCTATCATTTCGTTCGGGTAATTACTTTTAGCCTTGCAAAATCATGATCTGTCCAACTCAAACCAATGTATTTTCTTAGTATAAATACTTCTGCTAGCCGTGTGCCAAATTTAAGCCAAAAAAAAGAGCCAGCAACCTAAGTTACTGACTCTTTTTAATATTTGGTCGGAACGGCAGGAAGTAAATATTAGTTATAAGATACTGTTTTATATAGATATTAATTTATAAAAATTTCTCAATACCAACGATAATACCAACAATTGATTTTGATAAGGCTATTTTTGGGGCTGTTTGCTTCTGCTATCGCTATTAATTTGTAATTGCTCGCTATTGTTATTTTTTAATATTACTCAGCATCAGGGTGTTAAGCATTTCACACCCTTTCATGGGGTTAATTTGGTAACGGCTGCACGCGCTCGATTAATACCGCGTTTATGCGTGCAAATATGGCGCGTTTTGTGCGCGTTAATTCTCCCCACTGGGGGTTATCTCCTAAATTTCCGCCATTGGTGGATATTGGCTGTGCTGCCAGCCTTGCCGTTTTATTGCCGTTCTGTGCGCGCTTTCTCAGTCTGACCTATATAAATCTATACCGAAAAATACCCGCTTGATGCGCTAATGCCTCGGATAAGTCCAAAGCTGGACGCATCTTAGGTGATGATTTTGCTTAACTTCCGCCATTGGCGGGGATTAAATGCCAGAAAAGATATATCCAAAAATGGGGGCATCTATTTACATTTACGGCTTGCCCTAGTTTTATTGATAGCCATCTGCTATAGGCTAATATTGATAAGGGTTTGCGCTGTTTTCATCGCCATTCGCTTTTTGTTTCTCGTATCACTAGGTAAACCTAAATGCCGCATTTGGGTGCTGTGTCTGTCCTCATTTTGAGGCTGGGATATAGCATCTTTGGTATTCCGCATTTGGGGTGAGCTTGGTAGATATGCTACTGATTGCCACCGTAAAATTGCGTTGGCTGTGCTTCCTGCTTCCATGATCGCGCTATTTCCTGATTTCTTTTTAAAGCAGTCCGAAAAACCTTAACCGCTGCTTTGGGTGGTGGTGTTCTTGCTTCCTTTTGTGCGTGCTTTCTATGGGTGTCGTAGCGCCTACGCCCTCCCCAAAGTGGGGGAAGGGTTGAGATGCGCTCAGATTTGGGCGTATCTCTGATATACGGGTATCCCCAAAAGTTTGCACGTTCAGCCCCCAATGGGGGACGTATCTTAGATGGGGCATTGCTAGTGCTGCCCTTGCTCTTTACGGGTATTTGAGCCATTGGCGCTGATTTATTGATGGCGTAGGCTGTCATGGGTAGATGATCGGATTTGAAATCTAGGCAAGGTGGTATCTTTACACTATAAAAAAAGCAGACGATAAACTCCTACCTTTCATTATTTTTTACTGTACCTTATGTTTTTTAACGGGACAGACGGGACAAGCGGGACAGCCCCCGTGGTTATTGGCTTTCAGCCGTCCCGTTTGTGTTTTTCGCTACGGGACAGAACGGGACAAAGTGTTATATTATAACAATCCTGTCCCGTTTGTCCCGTTTCCGTTTTTGCTTGCGGGACAGCGCTATCCCTTGCTGTGTAAGGGCTGTCCCGTCTGTCCCGCTTGTCCCGTTAGTTTTTAAGATTCACAGCAAAGTATGTTGGCAGTAACCGCGTAAACAGACGGGCGCACGTTGCCGCTAAATAAGGTATTTGGCGTTTTGTAGGTTTTACGGTCGCCCTGATTTAAGAGTAACAAGCCCGCATCATCTAACACCTGCAATACCTTTCGCTTATTAAAAGGCGAACATACTTGGCTAAAAGTTTGGGTAGAAAAGTAATAGTCCCCTGTGTCCTCGTTGCGATAGCCTACACGGTTGGGTGTTCTTTCCTCAAAGTTTGGGCGGCTGCTGGTGGTCTGAAAACAGGGCTGAAAGCGACTTGATCCGTGCTGTTCAATAAACGCTTTGATATGCTCTATGATTTGGCGCTGCTCATGCTCACCATCACGCCCATAGTTATCAAGCCAATTATTTAAACAAATCATAACGGCTGTCGTTGCCTGTCCTGCTTGCCAGCCTGTTATACCTGCCTGTGTTGCCAGCTCTCCAGCTGCGCCCACGATAGCGAACCGTTTAGCCACTCTATGCGCCTGTGCTGTCAGGTCACTGTACTGGCTCATAAAGTTATCAATCAGCGTCCTTGCCGCCTCTGTGGTGGCTGTCTTATCGCTGGTGATATGCTCAAGCCATGCTATGCCAGCCGCGCCATAATGAGCGCGTGATAATTCGTTGATCCTATCGGCTTGTGCTGCGCCTGTTGTTCCCAGTACCAAGCTATCAAAGGTTTTTAAGTCTTTGCCAGCATCAGCATCAATGTGAGCCACCCGAACCTCTATACCTGCATTGGTTTTTTGTCCCGCTTGCGCCATGAAGTTTTGTAGCGACTCCTCACCATTGGACAAAAAGATAATGCGCCACTCTTTGGCTAGGCGATTGTGTCCCGTGGTGGTGCTGCGTCCTTTACCTTGACCATTAGCCAGCATATAGACGGTCTTACCGACTATCTTAGGATCACATTCGCTGATCTCATCAAGTGGCAGAAAACTGTCGTTGTGCTCGCTTGCTGTGCCCTCTAGGGCGTTGTCAGTGCTGCGCCACGTTTTAACGTACCTATCAGGGTTGCCCCACACGCTAGCCGCCACTTTAAGCGATAGGGATTTACCCATACTTGATGATCCTAAGAGGTGAAAACCGCCGCCATCATATTCTAGTAGCTCCAGTAATTGCCCAGCAAACGCGCAAGCAATAGAGAAAACAAAACGGCTTTGTTCGGCTAAAGGTTTGCACAACTTATCACGCCACTGGGCAAGCTCTCCTTGCTGGGATAGGGTGCTATTGATGGCATGGGCAGACTGATAAACAATCAGCTGCTTACCATCACTGCCTATTGCCCTGTCAGGTAGTATGTATTGCTTTTCATGCCAGCCCAGCTTATCAACACATAACGCCCGTTTGTGAATTGGGTAGTTTTGAATATAGGTGTCTAAGTAGCTGCGCTGTTTGGGGTTGGTGGTAATATTCAAGCCTTGGCTGGCAAGCTCTTTGCGGTATTCCCTTGCATCACCTTGTAATAGTGCTAAAGGCATTGACCACTTATGAATGATACCGTCATCATCACGCCACTGTAGCAGCCGCCCCCATGTTCCGCTGGCTGTGTCCCGTGTCTTAGCGATAACCTCTATAGGCGAACACACAAACGCCTTAAACTTGAAAGTTATGTTTGCTGGGTCATCAAGATTATATTTCACGAAAAATAGCCCATCATGGTAAAGCTCAAAGCGACCATCAGCATAGATCATAGGTTCATTCATCTGCGGATCATCTCGCCATTCAGGATAGTATGCCGTATCTTGCAAGCTGATTAATTGGGTGTCATCAGCGGACAATATGGCATCATAGCTACCACTTTCTAGCATAGTGATGATATGAGCCACCGTAACCAATGCTTGCGCCTTTACGCCTGCCAGTAGATTTATCAAGCCCTTATCATCAAGTGTCATCGGTACGGTAACCTGTGATCCGCTGCCCCAGTGCTGCACCATCTTTTTAAGGGATTGCTTTGTTTTTTGTGGGCTGACAATGATTGTCTTATCACTACCCATTAGGTAGGTATAAGCCTCAATACCGTCATCTATATTATTGAAAGCGATCACTTCATTGGCTTTGTTTGGCTCACCAATGACGATAGCGCCATAACCTGTAGGATCAATGACAATGGGCTGTGCTTTGCTGTTTGGTGTGTAGAATATCGCGCCTACTGTACTGCCTTGCTTGTCTTGCAGTCTTAGGGCGATTGTGCCCGCCGTGGCTATCACAGACGCATCATCTGTAGTAAGATTGTCCGTGACACTTATTAAGCTGTGGGGCGGTAATAGTCCGAACAACTGGTTTAATAGGTGATCGTCTGCTAGCCCTTGCTGTGGGGCATCGTCAAAGCTGTTGAGCATGTCCGAAAAGCCTGCGCTAAATGCGCGGGCTTTTTCATGGGTGTTTGTTTGGGTTGAGGTGGTCATTTATTCCCCCTTAGCTGGTGACTGGTTCGGCTTACGCGCTGCCTTATACTTTTGGTAATGGCGTTTGCGCTTGGCGTGCTTGCGGCTGTATTTACTAGATGGGCGGCTCATAGATCGCCCACCTTACCGAAGCGTGTCTTTGCTAAGGTTTTATTGATGCTCTCCAGTTGGTCAGTAAGTAGGTTTGACCATGTGCAAGTGGCATCATGGGCAAGGCGTGCCATAGACTTGGCGGCTTCACCCTCTATCCTTTCATAATGGATAAGCCCCAGTAAGTGACCAATATCATTAATGACATTGATTGCCCCATATATATCATCTGCGATATGTGAGAAGTCAAAGGCAGGTATAACAATTACTTCCTTATCATCATCAGCGCTGGTATCAATCACCTTGCGGCTGGGCGTGCCTGCCATGTTAAACAAGGTGGCCACCGCTTGCCGATTGGCTGGCGTGTCGTGGAATAGTGACGGCAAAGCATCGTTAGGTAATACGCGCCCATCACGGTAAAAGCCGTGGCTATTATCACCATGTCGGATAATCAGCCTTGTGCTGTCCTTATCGCTGCCATTAAGGTAAAGCGTATAGCTACTATCACCGATAGACGGGCATAGCACGCTATCGCCTGCCTTAAAGGTGGCTGGTGCGTGGTTGGTCATGGTTTGGGTATTGGCGGTGGTATTGATTGACTTAGGCATGATGATTGCCTCCTGTTATTTTTTGAGTGAATGCCACGCTATACGGTAAAAGTATAGGGTGACGGGTCTTACTCTCGGTCTTAACAGTGACCGCCCCGCATATTCGCCTTTCGGCTGTTGTATTTTGCAGCGTCAACCCGTCATAGTCGGTCGGCAAGGGGATTGCCTTAGATATGATGGTTTGCCCCCTTGTGGCGCTGTTATATGCGCGTGGGGCTGTGCTTGATTGTATAGTGACAGCTTGAGAGGCTGCGCTATTATCAGGCACAAAAAAAGCCAAAGGTTTACGACTTGGCAAGTCGCTGTTAAGTTTTGAGAGGTCTATATAGTAACCGCTTGTGCCATCTGCTGCAATCAGTTTCGCAGGGGCAGGCTGGCAGGCAGTAATCCAAAATACCAGTGAAGCAATGCCCAGCCATAGGGCAAAGGTCACTAGGTAGGATAGTATGCCGTTGGTTTGTGCTTGTGGCTCACCGTGTGCCCCGTGCTGGGGCTCTGGCGTGGTGTGGGTGTGCTGGTGCTTGCTCATGCTGCCGCCCCTTTAGATAGGCGCTCAGCGTCATCTATCCAATACTCTGCATAGTGTTTGCCGCTGTCACTGGTCACGATTTTACTTTTAATAGGTTCGCCGCTGGCGCGTAAGTCACTGATACGCTGGGCAAGGCAGGTAATGCGGTATTCCTCAAACGCCTGATAGGTGCTGATTGTCTTGCCAGCCAGTAGGTGCGCCATGATGATCTGGCAGTAAGTTTGTTTTGTCTGCTGTGGATTCGTCTTAGCTGTCATGGCTTATACCTCGCTGCTGGTTGATGCAAGGTTGTTTAGCCATTGATGCACGTCTGCATAGCGCCATGCGGTCATGGTGGGGGACAGTTTGACGGGGGCAGGGAAGCGCCCATCTTTTGACCATTCAAACAAGGTGGTTTTGCTAAAGGGTAGAAATGGCAGAATATCTTTGGCGCGTCCCATGCCCGTTACCGGCATCTGTATTGCCTCAGAATGCGCGGTAACGGGCTGGGTGTCGGTTGGGGTGCTGCCAGTAAAGGGAATCACTGGGGCTGGCTGGTGTGGGTGTAGGTGTGTCATTTTTAACTTCTCCATATCGTATGATTTGTATCGCTGCGTTGTTCTGCGATATGAATAGAATAGACAACAAAAAACCCTCTAAATAGAGGGCTTACGGGCTGTAAAAGGTATTTAACGGGGTGTTTATTCCGTGATAGGTAATTGTTTTTTGAACAAAAGGTCAATATTTACTTTTTGCTTTTCATCATCACTTTGTCTGCCTTGTTTAAAACCTAAGTTTTTTAAGTGATTATCGTACAAGGTGTCATATGTTACCGTTAAATTATTAGCTTTATCTTGCTGTTCATCAGCTAGTACAAACGCTAACTCTTTCATGTATGGCACTATATAGTTAGCTATATCGCCTTTTCTTAACTTGCCTTTGTAGTCTAGATCAATCAATACAGTGGCAAGGCTTCTATTAAACTGCTTGATAGCCTCTTTCTTTATATTGTGAATATCAGTGTTTGACTGTGTAATGCTATCAGCTGGCCTGTCTGCCAGTGCTGCATTAGCTTGTGCTAATTGGTTCTCAAGGTCTGATATTCTTTTTTCTGCTATCTGTTGAGTTAAAGCTGTCTTTTTCTTTATGCTTTCAAAGTTGCGTTTGCAGTAGTCGTAATCTGACTCAAGATTTTTATAATCTACTGATAACCTATCTAACTTATTTTTGCATTTCTCTAGCTCCTCTCTACTACTTTCATATAGCTTCTCTCGGATTTCGTAAAGAGCTTCAGGTGATCCTTTCTTGTTGAATAGTTCTTGATATTGGGCTTTGAGCTTCTCGTTATCAGCTCTCAATATGTCATATTCTTTAGGCAATCCTTGAAAAAAAGCTAACTCGTCACCCTCGCTTGTGTAGTCTGCATCTGTTATATCGGGTGACTCAGTATTAAATATTACTTGTTCAGGTAGCTGCATACCTAAATTAATTAGCTGTTCTACAAATCTCTTTTTGCCAAAACCTAGCTTATAAATTGGATTGCCTGTTCCAATACTTTTATGGTCAATACACTCTTTTAATTCATGAATAATAGACTCAAAAGTAATATAAGGTTCGCAAGTTGATTGCTCGTAGCTACTGCATACATACACGGCTTTAACTGAATGTGGGGTAATCAGTAGTAAATAAGTCTGCTTTCTTAGAAATGAGCTTGTTACAAGTTCAAAGGCTTCTTGTAGAGTACCTTTGCCATGTTCCGATACAAAATAAACGCTATCAAAAATTGATATGAACTGTTTATCTTTACGCTGTTTTTGCTGTTCAAAAAAACTCACATTCACACCCTTACACCCTTTAATCAAAATAGGTGCAAGGCAGTGACAGCATAAGGGTGTGTAAATAGCTGTCGTTCGGGTAATTAGTCCTAGCCTTGCATAGTTGGTGCTAAGCCTTAGCCTAGCTTTTGTTTGTGTTGTTTGAAGTCTGCACGGATCAGGTTGTCCAGCTTGCCAGCGTAAGCGTTATCAATGAAATTTGCCCAGTCATTCATCATGTCTTTTCTATAGGGTAGGTGTTGCGCTCCGTTGTATGCCTTGCTGATCTTGTTTTCTTTTTCATGTGCTAGCTGTAGCTCTATCGCTTCGTGCATGTATTCCTGTTCGTGTAGGGTAGTGCTGGCAAGTCCACGGAAGCCGTGCCCTGTCATACGTCCTTTATAGCCCATGCGCCATAGGGCAGTGATAAAAGCATTGGTACTGTAGGGCTTACGGGTTGAGGTATTAAAGAAAACGTATTGATCCGAAAAACCTAGCGCCTTGATCTGCTCCAGTATCGCCATTGTTTGCGGTGCAAGTGGTACTAGGTGTGGTCTATCCATTTTCATTTTATCGGCTGGTATGCGCCATACCTTATCTTTGTAGTCTATTTCTGACCATTCCATGAAGCGCAATTCTTGAGTACGCACAAACGTATAGCATAAAAACCACAAGCCCAGCTTCACCAATAGATCACCATCATAGGCGTTAATATCTTGAAGTAGTCTAGGTAATTGCTGGCTGGTCACACGGCTATGGTGCTTCACCTTATGCGGTTTTAGTGCTTCGGTTAAGTCGTTGGCTGGGTTGGTATTGGTTAAGCCCTCACGTATGGCTTGCTTGAATATCTGCCCTACTTGACGCATTGAACGCCTTGCCATGTCACTAGCGCCCCTCGCTTCGATAGCTTTACCGATAGCCAAAACATCGGGCGCGGTTATGTCCTCTATATTCATGTGACCAATGACGGGCTTAATATCGCGCTGGTACTGTGAATAGTCACGGCTATAGGTGGTAGGGGCTATGTGTGCCTTGCGGTCATCATGCCAACGCTGGGCTAGGGTATCGAACGCCCTTGATCCGTCATTGTCGGCTTGTGTCTTTTTCTTATCGTCTTTAGGGTTTACGCCATAGGCTATCAAGCGTTTGATCTCAATATTGCGCTGCCTTGCGTTCTGTAGGCTCATGACTGGATAAGTGCCAATAGTTAAGGTTTGTTGTTTGCCTTGCCACCTGTAGGCGCTGATCCATGACTTCACGCCCGTATAACGCACCCATAATTGCAGCCCGTTACCGTCACTATGCTTGTCAGGTCGCTTTGTCTTAATAGAGGTGGGGCTGGGTGATAGCTTATTGATGGCGGTATGAGTTAGGGGCATGAATCTATCCTTTGTTGGTATTGTCCATGTTGGTACTGCTCAATACCAACAATAATACCAACATTCTATATAGAACGCCATACACCTATACAATAGTGAAAACCCAAAAAACGCCCAAAATAAAGGGCATACGGTCTATGACGGTATGCCCTAATATTGTGTTTGGTCGGAACGGCAGGATTTGAACCTGCGACCACTACACCCCCAGTGTAGTGCGCTACCAGACTGCGCTACGCCCCGAATGACTGACTATTTTACGCAAAATCGCACATATTGCAAGGGTTAATTATCACCCGCTGCCAGATGGCCTTTTTTGCCTGCATAAAATCCAGTCATATAGGACACAGCAGAGCAAGACTAGCCCAGCAGTTCTTTGAGGACTTGGTTGACTTGCTGCGGGTTGGCACTGCCGCGACTGGCTTTCATCACCTGACCGACCAAGCCGTTAAAGGCTTTTTGTTTGCCGCCACGATACTCTTCGACCATCGTTTGATTGTTGGCGATAACTTCTTCGACCATGGCCTTGATCGCTCCTGTATCGGTCTCTTGTTTGAGGCCTTTTTCTTCGATGATTTTGTCCGCTGCATCATCGGTATCGCCGCCTTCACGTTCATAGAGCGCGGCAAAGACTTTTTTCGCCATTTTGCCAGATAGGGTGTCGTCATTGATACGCTTGAGTAGACCTGCCAGCTGCTTGGCACTGATCGGGGCATCGATGATGTCTTTGTCATCTTTATTGAGTGCGCCGAGCAAGTCGCCCATCACCCAGTTGGCCGCGATTTTGGCATGTGCGTCGCTGATATCAGCAACCACGTCTTCAAAGTAGTCCGCAATCTGGCGGCTACCCGTCAAGATACGCGCATCATATTCAGACAAACCCAGCGCGGTCTCAAAGCGTTCGCGGCGCGCGACAGGCAACTCAGGCATGGCCGCTTTGATCTCATCGACAGTATGCTGCTCAATACGGACAGGCAGTAGGTCAGGGTCGGGGAAGTAGCGATAGTCGTTGGCGTCTTCCTTGGTACGCATGGTACGCGTCTCATCCAGCTCAGGGTCATACAGCATGGTGGCTTGTACGACCTTGTCGCCATCTTCGATAATATCGATTTGGCGCTCGATTTCACGCTTGATGGCGCGCTCGATAAAGCGGAACGAGTTGAGGTTTTTCAGCTCGGTACGTGTGCCCAGCTCAGCGCCTGGTTTGCGTACAGAGACGTTACAGTCGCAGCGGAATGAGCCTTCAGCCATCACTGCATCTGAGATGCCAAGCCAAGTGACCAACTGATGAATGGCCTTAATGTACGCCAATGCTTCATCGGCAGAGCGCATATCAGGCTCAGAGACGATTTCGATCAGCGGCGTGCCTGCGCGGTTTAAATCCACTCCAGTCATGTTATCGACAGCGTCATGTACCGACTTGCCAGCATCTTCTTCTAGATGCGCGCGGGTGATGCCCATGCGCTTGGGATATTCGTTTTTCTCACCTTCATTCACCATCACATCGATGTAACCGCGCCCAACAATGGGATTGGCCATTTGCGTGATTTGATAGCCTTTTGGCAAATCAGGGTAAAAATAGTTTTTACGATCAAAGGTGTTGAATAACCCCAGCTCAGCATTGACGCCAATGCCGAATTTTAGGGCGCGTTCGACCACGCCTGCATTGAGCACGGGCAATACGCCGGGCAGGCCTAAGTCAACGATACTGGCTTGACTGTTTGGCTCATGACCAAAATCAGTGGGCGCGCTTGAAAAGATTTTACTTTCCGTATTGAGCTGGCAGTGAATCTCGATACCAATGACCACTTCGTAGCCATCGACCATCAAATCCGTACGGACGCTATCGGTTGTGTTTGCTAGAGTCATTATACGGTCTCCTTCGCGATGAGCGAGCGTTGTAAGTGGTGATCAGTGTGCTGCTGGAATAGATGCGCGGTGGTGAGCAGTTGGCTTTCTTGCCAATGCTGACCAATCAGCTGCAAGCCCACAGGTAGGCCGTCATCGGTCAAGCCAACAGGCTGACTGAGTGCAGGCAAGCCTGCAAGGTTGACGCCGATGGTGTAGACGTCGCCCAAGTACATGGTGGCAGGGTCTAGGTTGTCACTGAGTTTGTAGGCGGCGGTTGGCGCGGTTGGGCTGGCGATCACATCACAGTTGGCAAAAGCGTCATCAAAGTCTTTGATGATCAAGCGGCGCACTTTTTGCGCTTTGGTATAGTAAGCATCAAAATACCCAGCCGATAGGGCATAAGTACCCATCAAGATACGGCGCTGTACTTCAGGGCCAAAGCCTTCAGAGCGGGTACGCGTGTACAGGTCGATCAAGTCTTTTGGGTTCTCACAGCGATAGCCAAAGCGCACACCATCAAAGCGTGATAGGTTTGACGACGCTTCTGCAGGGGCGAGCATGTAATAGGTGGCAAGGGTGATTTCAGGATCAGTGATGTTCACCTCAACGATTGTTGCACCCAGCGCTTCATACTGTGTCAGTGCGGCGCGGACCACTTGCTCTACATCAGACGCCAAACCAGTGCCGAAGTATTCTTTTGCCACACCGATACGCAGGCCTGCCAGCGGCTTGTCGCTTGCTTTGGCTTGGGCGTCTTCGATGTCTTGCACATAGTCGGGAATGTCATGTTTGATCGAGGTGGCGTCGTGTGGGTCATGGCCGACCATTGGCTGGAGCAAATAAGCGCAGTCTTTGGCGCTGTGACCCATGGTGCCTGCTTGATCCAAGCTTGAGGCATAAGCGATCATACCAAAGCGTGATACGCGGCCATAAGTGGGTTTAATACCTGTCAAACCACAAAATGAGGCAGGCTGACGAATCGAGCCGCCAGTATCGCTACCAGTGGCCACAGGTACAAAGCCTGCCGCGACGGCTGCGGCACTACCGCCTGATGAGCCGCCCGGTACACGGTCAAGATCCCAAGGGTTATGCACCGCGCCATAATGCGAGCTGCCGTTGTCCGAACCCATTGCAAACTCATCCATATTGAGCTTGCCCAAGCTGATCATACCTGCTTCATCTATCGCCGACACGATGGTGGCATCATAAGGGGCGATAAAGTTGTGTAGCATTTTTGAGCCGCAGGTGGTGAGCACGCCACGAGTACAAAAGATGTCTTTATGCGCCATAGGGACGCCGAGTAAAGGACGGTTGTCGCCTTGCAGACGCATGTTATCGGCAGCGCGTGCTTGGGCGCGTGCAGTATCCGAGGTATGAGTGATAAAGCTGTTGACCTTGCTATCAAGGGCCTCAATACGCTTTAAATAGTGTTCTGTCAGCTCAAGACTGCTGAACTGCTTGTCTTGTAAACCAGTAATCAGCTGCTCAGTGCTTAGATGATGAAGCTCAGACATAATGTGTCGTCCGTCAAAGTATAAGAATGAAAATAAAAAAAGGGGTGAAATCTGCGGTTATCGCATTATTCAATCACTTGCGGTACCAAATACAAACCAGCTTCTACGTTTGGTGCCATCGATTGATTGCGCTCGCGGTCGATTTCGTGATCGGCAAAGTCAGCGCGCAGCTCTTGGCAGGCTTCATGAATATTGGCAAGTGGGGTCAAGTCATCAGTATCAACAGAGGCAAGCGTCTCCATCAAGCTCAATATCTTGCTGATGTCATCAGCGTAGCTGTCAGCGGTGCTTTCATCCACACCCAGACGCGCCAGTTTGGCAACTTCGAGTATTTCTTGGCGACTGACATTGCTGTCAGCGGTTGAGGGCTGCTGTGACATAGTCTCTCCAGTTTGGGACAGTTATTATTTAAACAATTAAAAGGGGAATGTGGTTCAACACAATGGTTGATAAATCAGCCACTTTACTTATCAATGACAAAGTGTGGCGATATTCGCTGTTTATTATAAAGCATCTTCGGTCAGTTTACAGAGCGTAGGCCGAGCAAGTGACCAACGTTTTGTGCTGGCGGGTGATTATCCCTAAGATGGGGTGATGAACCATACATTTTTGCCTACAACGAGTGCTCAAAGCATCATTGACAGACAAGCCGTAGTCAATGCGGCTCATTACCTTGCACAGTTTTGCGGGTTACGACCACATAGCGTCGTCTGCGCCATTTAGTACAAAGCTTGTATCCACAAGGCCAAAGCGCTGTGTTTTCTATGTTGAACTCAGTATAATTTAGCGCAATTTTATCATTATTGTTGGGCTTTGACTTGTTGCAAAAGTAAACTTTCGCTACAGTGAGTGTCTGATGACGGCTATTTAACACCTACGAATAACGTCTTATTTTTTGATCTGCATCACCACAAGACGCTGGATACTGAAGTCATGAATCTGCTTGGATTTTTATCAAATAACATTGCCATCGATCTTGGCACGGCCAATACCTTGGTATTCACGCCCAAAAAAGGCATTGTCCTTGATGAGCCGACCATCGTCGCCCTGCGCACCAGTCGTACTGAGCGCCCAAGTGTGGCTGCCGTTGGCGTCGATGCCAAGCAAATGCTGGGGCGTACTCCAATGAATATCACTGCCATTCGCCCTTTAAAAGATGGCGTGATTGCCGACTCTGAAGTCACCGAAGAGATGCTCAAATATTTTATGACTAAGGTTAAAGCAAAGCGTCTGTTTGCGCAGCCGCAGATAGTCGTTTGCGTGCCTTGCCAGTCTACCTTATTTGAGCGTAAAGGCATTCGCCGTGCTTTGCTGTCTGCAGGAGCCAGTAAAGTGTGGTTGTTAGAAGAGCCGATGGCTGCAGCGATTGGCGCAGGCTTGCCTGTGCATGAGGCCAGTGGCTCAATGATCATAGATATCGGCGGCGGGACGACAGAGATTGCGATCATTGCGCTGTCAGGCTGCGTCTATGCTGAGTCGGTACGAATCGGCGGCGATGCTTTTGATGAGGCCATCATCACCCATGTGCGCCGGCATCACGGCTGCGTTATCGGTGAAACCACCGCTGAGCGCATCAAAATAGAAGTCGGCACCGCGCTGGATAGCGATGAGCCGTTATCGATTGAGGTACATGGACGTAGTATGGCAGAAGGCGTGCCAAAAACCCTAACCGTCACCTCAGGTGAGATACAAGAAGCGCTTGCTGACCCACTGCGCGGTATCATGAGCGCCGTCAGATCCGCACTGGAGCAGACGCCACCTGAGCTGTCTTCCGACATCGCCGAGCGTGGCATTGTGTTAACGGGCGGCGGCGCGCTACTACATGGTATGGACAAGCTGATTTCAAAACAGACTGGACTGCCTGTGATTGTCGCCGAAGAGCCGCTCACCTGCGTGGTACGCGGTGGTGGTCTGGCGCTTGATTACATCAAGGACAAACGTCTCAATACCATCTTTGTTTAAGCCAATGCACTCACCAAGTCAGATACCAAGTCAGCTTATGCGTACCTCAGAGACCTTATGAATTTAGAGACCTTCTCGCGTAAGCGCTTATCTAAGCGCGGCATTGGCATTGCGCTGATTACCGCGTTGGTACTGATGTGGTTTGACAGCAAAAATCCCGCATGGTTTGCACCGCTACGGAGTCTCAGCCATGCTGCTATGCAGCCTATCTATCAGCTGTCTTTACTACCCAGCTATACCGAACACTGGGTCAGCGGTAGCCTGCGATCCAAAGAAGCCCTGCGCCGTGAAAATATCATGCTTAAGTCGCAACTGATGCACGCCCATGCCAAGCTGCAACAGCAAGATTATATCTTGGCAGACAATGCGCGTTTGCAACGAATCTTGTCTACCACTACTGCTAAGCAATTTGACATGAATCTGGCTCAAATCATCGGTACAGACACCAATATGCGCAAACAAGTCGTCGTGCTGAACAAAGGCGAACATGACAAGGTGCAAGTGGGACAGACCGTGATAGATGAACGGGGTATCTTGGGTCAAATACTAAATGTCTATCCCAATACCAGTCGGTTGCTGCTACTGACAGATGAGCAGCAGTCGGTTGCAGTGACCATCAAGCGCACAGGGCAAAACGCTGTAGTGACAGGTAAAGGCAACCCGCAGTCATTGCAGCTTGACTATATGCTTAAGACAGCAGACGTACGCGTCGGTGATGAGCTGGTATCCTCAGGTTTGGGCGGGCGCATCGTCGCTGGCTATCAAGTAGGGCGCGTATTGCGCATTGAGGATGATACAGATAGCGATTTTCAAAATATCACGGTGGCACCTGCTGCTGATTTTGTAGACAGCGCTTATGTGTTGATCTTACAAAGCCCATCATCGCCATCCACTGACGGGGCAGCCAGCCGCGCCTTTGCTGCCAATACTGAGTCATAAATCGTTTTGGGCATATGTTTATATAGGCGTACTGATGACATATTTTGACGCTAAGTACAGCACCACGCAGCTGCTTTTGACCATGATGATCAGCTTTTTATTGGCGGCAGCAGTAACGATCTATCCGCTAAGCGCAGAGTGGGGCAGTTGGCGTCCTATGCTGCTGCTGATGGTACTCATTTTTTGGCGCTTATATCAGCCGCGCTATATTGGCGTTTTTGCCGCCTTTATCATAGGGCTGATGGCTGACTTGTTGATGGATACCCGCCTCGGTCAGCAAACATTTGCTGCCGTATTGGCAGTTGTGACGCTCAGTATCACCCACCGCAAAACTCAATATTTATCTTGGTTGCCAGCATGGCTACTGGCAGCGCTTGGACTGAGTATTTTTCAGTCCAGCTTATGGCTGATACAGTCTATTGAGCAGCCGGTAATGACAGAGCATCCTATGCAGTCATTATTGACCAGCATCGGATCATGGCCGTTATTATTGCTGCTATTGCGCCGCTTTACAGCCTAATCCATTCAAAACCCATTTTTTAAAGAGAAACAGATCATTATGATAATACTCGCTTCAGGATCGCCGCGTCGGCGTGAGCTGCTGGCAAGCGCGCAGATCGACTGTACCGTCATGAGCGTTGATATTGACGAGACGCCGCAGGATGGTGAGCATCCTACTGACTATATTCAGCGTATGGTTGCCACCAAAGCAGAGGCTGCTATTACCGCACTATGCCGCGACGACAGTCCATGCGCCATAGCAGAGCAGGCCATACCAACCGTACTGACCATTCTTACTGCCGATACCATCGGTGTATTACCGGATGGTCTGACTGTGTTGGTCAAGCCTGAAGACAGCACGCATGCCTATCGTATGTGGCAACAGATGTCAGACGCCACGCACCAAGTATGGACTGCAGTGCAAGCAACTCAAGTACGTGTTGAAGCAAATATGCAAGGTGACACTGTGGCCGAAGTGATGTGGCAGCAGCGTTTTATTGAACGTACCGATGTCACTTTTGTGCCGCTGACTGCAGAGATGATGACAACATACTGGGCAACGGGTGAGCCTGCTGATAAGGCTGGTGGTTATGCCATTCAAGGTTTGGCCGCGGCGTGGGTGACGCGCATCAACGGCAGCTATACCAATGTGGTCGGCCTACCATTGGCACAAACCCTAGCACTACTTAATGATGCCAAAAGACAGGCATTTACGAATGCACATTAAAAAAACCAGCATGGCGTGCTTGGTTGATATCAGTGCTGCATCATAGGCAGCATCTGGTAGATTTGTTACACTGTTAACGCATCAAATGCGCTGTCAATTGCGACTGGCAGCATCAATTTGACCCCCTATCATCAACAATAAGAGAAGAGGCACTATGTCTGAAGAACTGCTTATCAATGTTAGCCCTATGGAATCTCGCGTGGCAGTGTTGGACAACGGTGTGCTCAGCGAAATTTATATTGAGCGGCATCATAAACTGGGACTGGTGGGCAATATTTATTTGGGAACAGTGGTACGAGTTCTGCCAGGCATGCAGGCGGCCTTTGTTGATATTGGTCAATCAAGAACCGCATTTTTACATGTTAATGACATGCAGCGTCCGCAGCCTGTCGCCAGCAAGCCCAAGACCGTCAGTAGTATTCCTGAGCTGACCAGTGACCCTGATACCGACGTTGACATCCCAGTCATGCCGCCAGTGGTCAGCACAAAAAGCACCGAGCTGGTTGCCGTTGCCAGCAGAAACCTGATTCAGCACCGCCTACACGAAAGCCAGCGTATTCTTGTGCAGGTCACCAAAGACCAGCTGGGCAGTAAAGGCGCACGCTTGACCACCAATATCTCGCTGCCATCACGCTATTTGGTATATCTACCATCCAGTACCCATATTGGTATTTCACAGCGCATCGACAGTGAAGAAGAGCGTCACCGCCTAAAAACTGAGCTTGGCAACTTGATGCAAACTGTCAATCTAAAAGGCGGCCTCATCGCCCGCACCGCCGCCGAGCGCGTTCCCGTCGAAAAGCTCGAAGAGGATATCTACTACCTTTTGCAGTTGTGGCGCACCGTTTGTGCCCGTCGCCAAGAGATCAATCACCATCAAAGCTCAGAGCTGATCTACCAAGAGTTGTCACTGCCACTGCGCTCCCTACGTGACCTCGTACATGCAGGTACCGAAAAAGTCGTCGTGGACAATGCCCAAATTTATGCGCAAGTGCGTCACTTTGCTCGAGAGTTTGTACCTTTCGTCTATGATCGCATTACCCACTATACCGCCGAGCCTGCGCTGTTCGACGTTCACCGCGTCGAAGAGGACTTACGTGACGCGCTAAAACGCCGTGTGGATCTCAAATCTGGTGGCTACCTGATTATCGATCAGACCGAAGCCATGACTACCATTGACGTCAACACAGGCTCTTTTGTCAGTGGCCGCTCATTGGAGGATACGGTCTACAAAACTAACTTGGAAGCCACACATGCCATTGCCCGTCAGCTACGCCTGCGTAACCTTGGCGGTATCATCATTCTCGACTTTATCGATATGCTTGAGCAAGAGCACAAAGATGACGTACTGACCAGCTTGCAAGAGCAGTTGACCCAAGACTATGCCAAAACCAATATTACGCAAGTCAGCGAACTTGGCTTGGTTGAAATGACGCGCAAACGGACGCGTGAATCCCTCGGTCAGCAGCTGTGTGAGCCATGCTCCACCTGTCAAGGTCGCGGCTTTGTCAAAACTGCTGAGACCGTCTGCTTTGAGATATTCCGCGAAATCATGCGCTGCGCCCGTACCTACAACTCACCCAAAAAATTCACCGTCGTCGCTCATGCGGCAGTGATTGACCTGCTGCTGACTTCAGAGGCGGATACAGTAGCCGACCTAGAATATTTACTGGGTCGCGTCATCACCTTTGAAGTTGAAAACCTATATACCCAAGAGCAATATGACATTGTTCTAGACTAAGTAAATAGATACAACAACGTTGATAACAAGCCAAAAAAGCTAAGAATATTGAGCTTTTGGCAGCACCGTTCTCAAAACTGCTGCTCAGATAGTCCTTGCAATTGTCTGAATGCAGTGTATAATAAGCACCACTGAATTATAAGCGCACGGCCAAGCAAACAGCTGGCGCTATGACAGCTAGAGCATCGTTTCTAGCACTATTTCATATGCCTTTGCTGCTTTCCAATTAATAGGAAGGCTGGCGGGGCTTTAAATTATTTTGCTTTTAGCACGCTGCTGGTTCTATTTAAGAATATAAAGCCGCTTGAAGTAAATCTTTAACCAAACGGCTTTTAGTCATCCACTTGCAGCGCAAGAATGACAAAAGCACATATTAGGAGCTTGCTGGCATGGCTAACCAGAGAATCCGTATCCGTCTTAAGTCTTTTGATCATCGTTTGATTGATCAATCTGCACAAGAGATTGTTGATACTGCAAAGCGCACTGGTGCGCAAGTTTGTGGTCCTGTACCGTTGCCGACTCGCATTGAGCGATTCAACGTCCTAACCTCGCCACACGTCAATAAAGACGCTCGTGACCAGTACGAAATTCGTACCCACAAGCGTATGGTTGATATTGTTCAGCCTACTGACAAAACTGTGGACGCGTTAATGAAGTTAGATTTAGCGGCGGGTGTCGACGTTCAAATTGCTTTGGGTTAATGCAAATTAAACACCCAACCCATTCATAGAAGATATAAAGAGGTTTAAAATGGCGATCGGTTTAGTCGGTAAAAAATGCGGCATGACCCGTGTCTTCACTGAAGCAGGTGCGTCTATCCCTGTAACCGTGATTGAGGTCGATGCAAACCGCATTACTCAAGTAAAAAATACTGATACAGATGGCTATCAAGCCATTCAAATCACCACAGGTACTCGTCGTGACAGCCGCGTAACTGCTGCACAGAAAGGTCATTTCGCGAAAGCTGGCGTTAAAGCTGGTCGTGGTGTTTGGGAATTTCGTGCCAACGAAAGCGATCTTGAAGGTCGTGAAGTTGGTGGTGAGATCCTAGCTGACCTATTTGAAACAGGTCAGATGGTTGATGTCACAGGACAGAGTAAAGGTAAAGGCTTTCAAGGCGGCGTGAAGCGTCACAACTTCAGCATGCAAGATGCCACCCATGGTAACTCAGTGTCTCACCGTGTTCTTGGTTCAACTGGTCAAAACCAGACACCAGGTCGCGTATTTAAAGGCAAAAAGATGCCAGGTCAGATGGGTAACAAGCGTGTAACCGTTCAAGGCCTAGAAGTGGTCTCGGTTGATGCCGAAAAAGGGTTACTTGTCATCAAGGGTGCTATCCCAGGTGCCAACGGTGGCGATGTCATCGTACGTCCGTCAATCAAAGCCTAAGCAAGGGGATTAACGTGGATTTAAAAACAGTTACAGGTGCGGCGGTTGAGCTTTCTGACACAGCGTTTGGTCGTGAATTCAACGAAGCATTAGTGCATCAGGTTGTCACCGCATATCTTGCTGGTGCTCGCCAAGGCACACGTGCACAAAAAACCCGTGCCGAAGTTTCTGGCGGTGGCATCAAGCCATGGCGTCAAAAAGGTACTGGTCGCGCTCGTGCAGGCTCTATTCGTAGCCCAATCTGGCGTTCAGGTGGTCGTGCATTTGCTGCAAAACCACAAGACTGGTCACAAAAAGTTAACCGCAAAATGTATCGCGGTGCTATGCAGTGCATCCTAGCCGAGCTAGTACGTCAAGAGCGTCTAATCTTGGTTGAAGAATTAAGTGTTTCTGCACCTAAGACCAAAGAGCTGATCGCAAAGTTAAGTGAACTAAATGCCCCTCGTGCATTGATCGTCACCAAAGAAGTTGACGAAAACTTATACTTAGCAGCCCGCAACATTCCACACGTCAATGTACTTGGTACAAACGAAGTGGATCCAGTGAGCCTGATCGCCTTTGATAAAGTGATCATGTCAGTCGAAGCTGCGAAACAATTTGAGGAAGCACTAGCATGAATAACGCAAGACTTTATCAGGTCTTAAAAGGACCTGTATTCTCAGAAAAATCTCAAATGCTCGGTGACTCACTAGGTGTTCAGGTATTTAAAGTTGATACTAACGCCACTAAACGTGAAATCAAAAAAGCAGTTGAGTTAATGTTTGAAGGTGTTGAAGTCACTCGCGTGAACACTTTGAATGTTAAAGGTAAGACAAAGCGTTTTGGTAAAAGCATTGGCCGTCGCAACGACTACAAAAAAGCCTATGTTACCTTAAAAGCTGGTCAAGATGTACAAATGGCTGATGCTGGTGAAGAAGTCGCAAACACGACTGACTCTGCTAGTGAAACAGCGAACAACGAATAAGGATAACACTCATGCCTATCGTAAAAGCAAAGCCAACATCACCAGGCCGTCGTTTTGTTGAAAAAGTGGTGCATCCACACCTTTACAAAGGTCGTCCTCATGCAGCACTTGTCGAATCAAAAGGCAAGTCAGGTGGTCGTAACAACAATGGTCGTATTACCACTCGCCACATTGGCGGTGGTCACAAGCATCATTACCGTGTTATTGACTTCAAACGTACCAAAGATAATATTCCAGCGACCGTAGAGCGCATTGAGTATGATCCTAACCGTACTGCACACATCGCACTAGTAAGATATGCTGATGGTGAGCGTCGTTATATCATTGCTCCTAAGAAACTGGCTGCTGGTGATACTGTACAATCAGGTGAAAATTCACCGATCCGTCCAGGTAACTGCTTGCCACTTAAAAACATCCCATTGGGTACTGTGATCCATAATATCGAATTAAAAATCGGTAAAGGCGCACAGATGGCTCGTTCAGCGGGTGCAGGCGTACAGCTACTAGGCCGTGATGGTATCTATGCGATTCTTCGTCTACGTTCAGGCGAGACTCGTCGTGTTCACGTCAACTGCCGTGCGGTTATTGGTGAAGTTTCTAACACTGAAAACAACTTGAAATCACTTGGTAAAGCCGGTGCTTCACGTTGGCGCGGTGTTCGTCCTACCGTTCGCGGTGTGGCAATGAACCCAGTTGATCACCCACATGGTGGTGGTGAAGGTCGTAACAAAGGTCGCCATCCAACCAGCCCTTGGGGTCAGAAGTCTAAAGGACTTAAAACGCGTCACAATAAGCGTACTGACAGTATGATCATCCGTCGCCGTCGCGCCAAGAAGAAATAAAGGAAGAATTTCATGCCTCGTTCATTGAAAAAAGGTCCATTCATCGATGCGCACTTGTTTGCCAAAGTTGAGACTGCAATTGAAACCAACTCACGCAAGCCCATCAAAACTTGGTCGCGCCGCTCGATGATTCTGCCACAAATGGTTGGCCTAACTTTATCTGTTCACAACGGCCGTACTCATGTACCGGTTATCGTAAGCGAGCAGATGGTTGGTCATAAACTAGGTGAATTTGCCCCGACTCGTACGTATCGTGGTCATGGCATTGACAGAAAAGCTAAGAAATAAGGTGCTTACCATGGAAGTAACTGCAAAATTACGCGGTGCCGCCATCTCGGCACAAAAAGTTAGACTCGTTGCTGATGAAGTTCGTGGCAAATCTATTGAGCGTGCTTTGGATATCCTAACGTATAGCAATAAAAAAGGCGCTGTGTTTGTTAAGAAATGTCTTAACTCAGCCATCGCCAATGCCGAACATAATCACGGCTTAGATATTGACGACCTTAAAGTCTCTACTATCTATGTTGATGAAGGCATCACGCTAAAGCGTATCCTACCACGTGCTAAAGGTCGTGCTGATCGTATCAGTAAGCGTACCTGTCACATCACTATTAAGGTAGGAGAATAAGTTATGGGTCAAAAAGTACATCCAATCGGAATTCGTCTTGGTGTTGTCAAAAAGCATAATGCAAACTGGTATGCTGATCCTAAACAATACTCAGAATACCTCATCAACGACATCCAAGTACGTGAGTTTTTACGCAAAAAGCTAGATAACGCGATGATCAGCAACATCATGATCGAACGTCCTACTGGCGCTGCTAAAATCACCATCTCTACTGCACGTCCTGGTATCGTTATTGGTAAGAAAGGCGAAGATATTGAGAAGCTTCAAAAAGAGCTGACCAAAATTATGGGCGTACCTGCTCAGGTCAATATTGAAGAAATCACATCTCCTGACCTTGATGCCCGTCTGGTAGCAGATGGCATCGCAAGCCAGCTTGCTCGCCGTGTTATGTTCCGCCGTGCGATGAAGCGCGCTGTGCAAAACAGCATGCGTTCAGGCGCTAAAGGTATCAAAGTTGAACTTTCTGGTCGTCTTGGCGGCGCTGAAATTGCTCGTACTGAATGGTATCGTGAAGGTCGTGTACCATTACACACCTTACGCGCTGATATCGATTATTCATCAGTACGTGCAGAAACAACTTATGGCACTATCGGTGTGAAAGTTTGGATTTTCCGTGGGGAAATCCTTGACGGTATGAACAGCGTATACAATCCCGTCAACGAAGAGAAGCCTCGTGCGCCAAAACGCCGTGGTCGTGGAAATCGCCGGAACTCAGACAGAGGTTAAACTATGTTACAACCAAAACGTACCAAGTTTCGCAAAATGCATAAGGGGCGTAACACAGGGCTAGCTCATCGTGGAAGCACCGTTGCTTTTGGACAAATTGGTCTAAAATCATTGACGCGTGGTCGTATGACCGCCCGTCAAATCGAAGCAGCACGCCGTACCATTACTCGTAAAATCAAACGTGGTGGTAAGATTTGGATTCGTGTATTCCCAGACAAGCCAATTACCAACAAACCATTAGAAGTACGTATGGGTAAAGGTAAAGGTCCAGTCGAATATTGGGTATGCGAAATCAAACCTGGTAAAGTGCTATATGAAATCGAAGGGGTTTCAGAAGAGCTTGCTCGCGATGCCTTAACGCTTGCTGCAGCAAAACTGCCCTTTAAAACTACCATTGTTAAGCGGACGATAATGTAATGAAGATCAGTGAATTACGTGATAAATCATTAGAAGAACTGACCCAGTTACTTGATGAAAAGCAACTTGATGCTTTCCGTATTCGTATGGCTAAAGCAACTGGTCAGTTGGGTAATACCCATGAAGTCAGAGACAATCGTCGTACGATTGCTCAGATTCAGACTTTGATTAACGAGAAACAACGAGGCGACTCATGAGTGATAACAATCAAGCACCCACAAATGCTAGCGTCTTAACAGGACGAGTTGTCAGCAACAAGATGGACAAGTCCATTACTGTTTTGATTGAGCGTTTGGTTCGTCATCCTTTGTATGGCAAACAACTTCGTCGTTCTACTAAAATCAAAGCACATGATGAAAACAATGTCTGCCAGCAGGGCGATCTTGTACGCATCAAAGAAACGCGTCCAATCTCTAAAACTAAAGCGTGGACTTTAGTGGATGTGGTTGAAACAGTAGAAAAAATCTAAGTAAATTGCATTAAAAGCCAGAAGCTGTTAAAATAGCCGCCTTTTAAGGATGCTGATTGCGCCGAGCGTAAATCATTCACATTAAGAGCAAAATACGGTTATTTATATTAAAATGCCGCTTGCTCATACTGTGCTAGCGGCAGCAACTGGTTTTTATTGCTCACATGTGTGGAGTAACGCTATGATTCAGACTGAGTCTATGCTGGAAGTTGCAGACAATAGCGGTGCAAGACGAGTTCAGTGCATTAAAGTACTGGGTGGCTCTCATCGTCGTTATGCATCGGTTGGCGATATCATTAAAGTGACGGTTAAAGAAGCCATTCCTCGTGGTCGTGTTAAAAAAGGCGACGTGATGAATGCAGTAGTTGTACGTACCAAAAAAGGCGTTCGTCGCCCTGACGGTTCTGTGCTACGTTTTGACGACAATGCTGCGGTTTTGTTGAACCAAAATAAAGCACCTATTGCAACTCGTATTTTTGGACCGGTAACTCGTGAACTACGTGGTGATCAGTTTATGAAAATTGTATCCCTAGCACCAGAAGTATTGTGAGGTAACCCATGGCTAAATTACGAAAAGGCGATACAGTTGTTGTGATTGCTGGTAAAGACAAAGGCACGCAAGGCACTGTTCAAGCCGTAAAAGGTGATCGCATTAAAGTCGAAGGCGTTAATATTGTTACTAAGCATCAGAAGCCAAATCAGGCAACTGGCGCTGAAGGTGGCATTGTTAAGCAAGAAGCTTTTTTGCATATTTCAAATGTCGCAATTTATAATGCGCAAACCCAAAAAGCAGATCGTATTACTTATCAGTTTGGCGAAGACGGCAAGAAACAACGCGTCTATCGTTCAAACGGTGAAGTAGTGGCGACTGCGTAAGACACTAAGGGTGTAATGGTAATGGCAAGATTAAAATCTTTATATAACGATGAACTAAAGCAGCAAATCAAACAAGAGCTTGGTTTAGACAATGTGATGCAAGTACCTAAGATCACCAAAATCACCCTGAATATGGGTGTTGGTGGTGCTTCTCAAGATAAAAAACTACTTGAAGGTGCAGTATCGGACATGACCGCTATCGCTGGTCAAAAACCTGTTGTCACTAAAGCGCGTAAATCAGTTGCTGGTTTTAAAATTCGTGAAGAATGGCCAATTGGCTGTAAAGTAACGCTACGCGGTGAGCAAATGTACGAATTTTTAGATCGTCTCATTGCCATTGCGATTCCTCGTATTCGTGATTTTCGTGGTTTTTCACCTAAAGCATTTGATGGACGTGGCAACTACTCATTGGGTATCAAAGAACAGATTGTATTCCCAGAAGTAGATTTCGACAAGATTGACCGTATCCGTGGTATGGATGTGACAATCACCACGTCAGCTCAAACTGATGATGAAGGTCGTGCGTTGCTTAAAGCATTCGGCTTCCCATTTAAATAAGGTAAAGACGTTATGGCAAAGAAGAGCATGATTAACCGCGAATTAAAGCGCGAGAAAATGGTTGCCAAGTACGCTGAAAAGCGTATTAAGCTAAAAGAGATCATTAGCGATGTAAATGCAAGTGATGAAGAGCGTATGGACGCGATGTTAGAGCTGCAAGCTCTGCCACGCAATGCCTCTCCAGTGCGTTTGCGCAATCGTTGTGGTATCACAGGTCGTCCTCATGGCTACTTCCGCAAGTTTGGCTTGTCACGCAATATGTTGCGTGAGCGTGTCATGCAAGGCGATGTGCCTGGTGTTCGTAAAGCAAGCTGGTAAGGAGTAACTACATGAGTATGCAAGATACCGTTGCGGATATGCTAACTCGCATCCGTAATGCGCAAATGGCGAATAAAGTATCCGTAGATATGCCAAGTTCAAAGCTACGCAAATCAATCGCTGATCTATTGGTTAGCGAAGGCTACTTGACCAGCGCTGCTGTTGCTGAAGAAGGTAATGGCAAAGCAAATCTATCTATCGAATTGAAATACTTCGAAGGTAAACCTGTTATCGAAACGATCCAGCGTTATAGCCGTCCAGGCCTGCGCCAGTTCCGTGGCAAAGACAATATCCCTACTGTTAAACAAGGTATGGGTGTTGCTGTTGTATCTACCAGCCAAGGTATCATGAGCGATCGTGCTGCACGTGCTGCAGGCATCGGTGGCGAAATCATCGCCTTTGTTGCTTAATAAGGTAGTGCAATAAAGTCTATTTGAGTATCCTAAGTAGCTACTGATTTGCTAAAAATAAGTAGCGCTATCATTACTGTGATACCTAATAATCTTATTTATGTTTATTAGTGCTTAACGAACTCAATTATGCTAAACTAGCAGGCTTTTTAGCCTGTTAGTTTTTTCGCAAATATAAGTTGTTAATTTTTTAAAGGAATACTCCTATGTCTCGTGTGGCTAAAGCCCCAGTAGCGTTGCCTAATGGCGTAAGCGTTACTTTGAACGATCGGCAGGTCGAAGTGAAAGGCAAGAACGGTAACATGTCTTTACGCCTGCATGAATTGGTCGAGCTGAAACAAGAAGATGATAATATCATTCTCTCACCTACAGTCGATACTAAAGAAGCTATGATGCATACCGGCACCATGCGCGCCCTTATCAACAATTATGTGACTGGCGTTAATGAAGGTTTTGAAAAACGTCTTCAACTGCTTGGTGTTGGTTATCGTGCACAAGCTACTGGCAACAAAGTAACTTTAAATATCGGTTACTCGCACCCAGTAGAGTACACGTTACCTGAAGGTGTATCAGCTGAAACCCCATCGCAAACTGAAATCTTGCTAAAATCTAACGATAAGCAAAAGCTCGGTCAAGCAGCGGCTAATATCCGTGGTTTCCGTCCACCAGAGCCTTACAAAGGCAAAGGTATTCGTTATAGCGACGAACATGTGGTTCGCAAAGAAGCTAAGAAAAAATAAGGTGAGTTGAAATGTTTGATAAAAAAGCAGCTCGTCTGCGTCGAGCTAAAAAAACCCGCGCACATATCCGTCATTTGGGCGTTTATCGTCTGACGGTTAATCGTACGCCAAAGCACATCTATGCCCAGGTTATCTCTCCTGCTGGTGGCGAAGTGATCGCTCAAGCCTCTACTTTAGATGGCAGCTTGCGTTCTGGCGCTACTGGTAATGTTGATTCAGCAACGTCTGTAGGTAAAATGATCGCAGAACGTGCTAAAGCAGCTGGTATCACCAAAGTTGCTTTCGACCGTAGTGGTTTTAAATATCATGGCCGAGTAAAAGCTTTAGCTGAAGCTGCTCGCGAAAATGGACTGGAGTTTTAATCATGGCGAAAAATGAACAGACAGACGGTTTAGTAGAACGCTTGGTTACCGTTGATCGCGTTGCAAAAGTGGTCAAAGGTGGTCGTATCTTTTCTTTCACTGCATTAACAGTAGTGGGCGACGGTAATGGTCGTGTTGGTTTCGGCCGCGGTAAAGCACGTGAAGTGCCAGCTGCCATTCAAAAAGCATTAGAAGCTGCCAAACGTAATATGATTACTGTTGAGCTAAATGATGCAACCTTGTATCACCCAATCAAAGCACGTCATGGTGCAAGTAAAGTCTATATGCAGCCTGCATCTGAAGGTACTGGCGTTATCGCTGGTGGCGCAATGCGTGCGGTATTGGAAGTTGCTGGTGTCAAAGATGTTTTGACTAAATGTTATGGTTCTACCAACACTGCTAACGTTGTACGTGCAACGTTTAACGGTTTGCGTGATATGTCAACTCCAGAGAAGATGGCAGCTAAACGTGGTAAATCTGTAGACGAAATTTTGGGCTAACTTAGAGTAGGTGAGTTACGATGAAAACAATGAAAGTCACTCAAACGAAATCGGGTGCCCATCGCCTTAAGAGCCACAAAGCGTGCTTGAAAGGATTGGGTTTACGCCGTATCGGTCATACTGTTGAAGTTGAAGATACCCCTTCAACTCGTGGTATGGTGAATAGCGTTAACTACATGGTAAAAGTGGAGGAAGCGTAATGGGTCTTAGATTAAATGAATTATCACCAGGTGTTGGCGCGAAAAAAACCGCACAACGTCGTGGTCGTGGTATCGGTTCAGGCCTTGGTAAAACTGGTGGCCGCGGTGTAAAAGGTCAAAAATCACGTTCAGGCTCTAGCATTCGTGCAGGCTTTGAAGGTGGTCAAATGCCATTATATCGTCGTTTGCCAAAATTTGGTTTTACCAGCAAAATGGCAATGACAACAGCAGAAGTTCGTCTTTCTGAGCTTAGGCAAGTTGAAGGCGATGTGATCAGTGTTGAAACTTTGAAAGCAGCCAACATTATTCGTCATGACATGAAACGTGCTCGCATTATCTTGTCAGGTGAAGTCACTCAAGCATACACTTTTCAAGGTGTTAAAGTGACTAAAGGTGCCAAACAAGCAATCGAAGCTGCTGGTGGTAGCATCGAGGAGTAGTAACGTGTCTAAACAATCAATGTCTTCGGCTGGTATACCGCTTAATCCGTTAGCCTTCATACGTAAGTATGATGAGTTGTGGTCGCGCTTACTTTTTTTAATCGGCGCATTGATTGTTTATCGTTTAGGGTCACATATTCCTGTACCGGGCATTAACCCAGACAATCTGGCAGAGCTGTTCTCGCGCAATGAAAACACCATTTTGAGCATGTTTAATATGTTCTCAGGTGGCGCGCTTGAGCGGATGTCGATCATGGCGCTTGGCATTATGCCGTACATTTCAGCGTCAATTATTGTACAGATGATGTCAGCAGTCCTACCATCGCTTGAAGCACTCAAAAAAGAGGGCGAAGCAGGTAGGCGCAAGCTAAACAAGTATACTCGTCAGGGTACACTTGCCTTAGCTTTTGTGCAGTCATTAGGGATGTGTGCTGGCTTAATCAGCCAGAATTTGACACTATCTGTTGGTCTAACATTTTACATTCCTGCTGTGACATCACTGGTTGCAGGGGCGATGTTTTTAATGTGGCTTGGTGAGCAGATTACCGAGCGCGGTGTTGGTAATGGCATCTCGATGCTTATTTTTGCCAGCATTGTTGCGGGTACACCCGGTATGATTTCACAATCTATTGAGCAGGTAAATCAGGGTCAAATGAACCTGATCGTCTTGTTTATCTTTGTGATTCTTGGTGTGGCGGTAACGGCAGGCATTGTATATATTGAGCGTGCGCAGCGCCGTGTACCTGTTAACTATGCCCAAAAGCAGCAGCAAGGGCGTAAGATCTATGCTCAGCAGCAATCACATTTGCCACTGAAGATCAATATGGCAGGTGTTATCCCTGCTATTTTTGCCAGCTCGCTGTTGCTATTTCCAGCAAGTTTGGGTCAATGGGTCGGCCAATCAACTGATCCCACCTTTATACAAAAGATACTACAAAATATGGCACTGGTCTTGTCACCAGGACAGCCCTTGTATTTGGTTTTATTTGGTGCGATGATTATCTTCTTTTGCTATTTTTATACAGCATTGGTCTTTAGTCCGCGCGAAGTTGCCGAAAACCTTAAGCGTAGCGGGGCGTATATTCCAGGTATTCGTCCTGGACAACAAACTCAACGTTACCTCGATCATGTGTTAAACCGTTTGACCTTTATTGGCGCAATATATATGACGGTCATCTGTTTAATGCCAATGATCATTCAGTCGTCATTTGGTGTGCCATTCCATCTCGGTGGTACGTCGCTACTGATTATGGTGGTTGTGGTAATGGACTTCATATCGCAGATTCAAGCGCATTTGATGACCCATCAATATCATGATCAGACGTTAATTCAGTCACCTTCTCGATCTTAGATATTTTATATTAGACGAGTAAAGTGATATTCCAAGGAGCATGCGATGAAAGTTCAAGCATCAGTTAAAAAAATCTGTGGTAGCTGTAAAGTGGTACGCCGTAAAGGTAGAGTACATATTATTTGCACAGCTGAGCCACGTCATAAGCAGCGTCAAGGTTAATGTTATTGGCATTAGAAACTATTCTTTTGCTAATAATACAATCAAGACTTGAAAAAAAATGGCGGATGCGATATCATCCGCCACTTGCCGTAGTTCATACTGCTGTTTTTAAGAATGGCATCATAGTGTAGGTCACCAGCTGATTGGCAACTAGGTACATAAACTTAAGCAGGCAGTATTAACCGCAATAAATCTGAAGAATAGGGCTCTATTTATCGTAAATAGCGACTATTTTTCTTTAATGGAGAGAAATCAATGGCTCGTATTGCCGGTGTTAACATTCCGGATAATAAGCATGCTGTTATTTCACTAACTTACATCTTTGGTATCGGTCGCACTACTGCTCAGAAAATATTAGAAGCAGTTAATATTGCACCGACTACTAAAATCAGTCAGTTAGATGATACACAGTTGGATGCTATCCGTGCAGAAATTGCAAACTTTACAACCGAAGGTGATCTTCGTCGTGAAGTGTCAATGAATATCAAGCGTTTGGTCGATTTGGGCTGTTATCGTGGCATTCGTCATCGTCGTAACTTGCCTGTAAACGGCCAACGTACGAAAACGAATGCGCGTACTCGTAAGGGTCCACGTAGAGCAATCAAAAGATAATTAACTTAGGAAGCTAAAAGATGGCTAAAGACACTCGTAGTCGCAAGAAAGTGACTCGTCGTTCAGTATCGGAGGGCGTAGCCCATATCCATGCGTCTTTTAATAACACCATTGTTACGATTACCGATCGTCAAGGTAATGCATTGGCTTGGGCCACTTCAGGTGGACAAGGCTTCCGTGGTTCACGTAAATCTACACCATTTGCAGCTCAGGTTGCAGCTGAAGTCGCTGGTAAAGCGGCTCAAGAATATGGTGTTAAGAATGTCGATGTTTTGGTCAAAGGACCAGGACCGGGTCGTGAGTCTGCGGTAAGAGCACTAGGTGCATTGGGTTATAAAATTAATAGCATCTCTGATGTAACCCCAATCCCACACAATGGTTGCCGTGCGCCGAAAAAGCGCCGCGTCTAATATTTAAGACGAAGCTTTTTTATCCCAAAAGCTTAAGGAGACATAAAAATGGCCCGCTATATTGGACCAAAACTAAAATTATCACGTCGTGAAGGCACAGACTTAGGTCTTAAGTCTGGCGTTAAACCTTATGACGTGAAAACTAAGAAAGCTGCGCGTCCACCAGGTCAGCATGGCGTTAGTCGTAACAAAACTTCAGAATATGCTCTACAATTGCGTGAAAAGCAAAAAGTTAAGCGTATTTACGGCGTATTAGAGCGTCAGTTTGCGAACTATTATAAAGAAGCAGCGCGTAAACGTGGTGCTACTGGCGAAAACTTGCTAGCAATGCTAGAAAGCCGTTTAGACAACGTTGTGTACCGTATGGGCTTTGGCTCAACACGTGCTGAAGCACGCCAATTGGTTAGCCATCGCGCTGTAATGGTAAAAAAAGCTGGTCGTGACGAGTTTGTTCGTGTGAACATTCCATCAATTCAGCTACAAGACGGTGATGTCATCGCCATCCAAGAGAAAGCTCGCGAACAACTGCGTATCAAGAATGCTATTGAACTGGCGACCCAACGTGGTATTCCAGAGTGGCTAGACGTTGATCACAGCAAACTACAAGGCACGTTCAAACAAGCGCCTGATCGCATTGATCTACCTGCTGAAATCAATGAAAGCTTGATCGTTGAGCTGTACTCTAAATAACTGACGTTAAGCAAACAACGTTAATTAAACCAGTTAAATAAATCGAGGTGACATCATGATGCTAAATGCAACTGAGTTTCTAACACCGAATGCCATTAACGTGGATACGGTCAATGAAACGATTGCGAAAGTCACGCTCGAGCCGTTAGAACGCGGCTTTGGGCATACCCTAGGGAATGCCTTACGCCGTATTTTACTGTCTTCGTTACCTGGTGCTGCAGTCATTGAAGCTGAGATTGATGGTGTTGACCATGAATACTCTACGCTTGAAGGGCTGCAAGAAGATGTGCTCGATTTGCTTTTGAACCTCAAAGGCCTTGCGATCACTCTTCATGACCAAAATGAAGTATTCTTGACCTTGGATAAACAAGGTCCAGGCACCGTTACTGCTGCCGATATCTCTTTGCCGCATAATGTGGATATCACGAATCCAGATTTGGTATTGGGAACATTGAGTGAGCGTGGTCATCTTAAGATGCGCCTACGTGTGGTAATGGGTCGTGGATATGAGCCAGCAAACCAGCGCCGTGAAGATGGTGATACAAAAGCAATTGGTCGCCTAAAGCTTGACGCAAGCTTTAGCCCAGTGCTTCGAGTCGCTTATCAAGTTGAGAACGCTCGTGTAGAACAGCGTACAGATCTTGATCGTCTTATCATTGAGCTTGAAACAAATGGCACTATTGATCCAGAAGAAGCGATTCGTAAAGCAGCAACTATCTTGCAGCAACAGATTTCTATCTTTGTTGACCTAGAAGCTGAAGAAGCGCCTGAGCCTGTGAAAGAGAAAGAAGAGGTTGATCCAGTGCTACTACGCCCTGTAGACGATCTTGAACTAACGGTTCGCTCAGCCAACTGTTTGAAAGCTGAAAACATTTACTATATCGGTGATTTGGTACAACGTTCAGAGACTGAACTACTCAAAACCCCAAATCTTGGTAAGAAATCATTAACAGAAATCAAAGACGTACTAGCATCTAAAGATTTAGAGCTTGGCATGCGCCTTGATAATTGGCCACCCGCTGATTTACGTGTTGATGACCGCTTTTCTTATCGTAGCCGTTAAACTTTAAGGATATTTGACCATGCGCCATCGTAAGAGTGGAGTCAAGCTGGGTCGTACCAGCAGTCATCGTAAGGCAATGTTCCAGAACATGACCAACTCACTATTTGAGCATGAACTGATCAAAACAACATTGCCAAAAGCTAAAGAATTGCGCCGCGTTGCCGAGCCATTAATCACTTTAGCAAAAGAAGATAGTGTTGCAAACCGTCGTTTGGCTTTTAGCCGTATGCGTAGCAAAGCTATGGTAGGTAAACTATTTGGTACTTTGGGTCCTCGTTATCAAACGCGTCCAGGTGGCTATTTACGTATCGTAAAATGCGGTTACCGTGACGGTGATAATGCACCTATGGCTTATGTAGAATTGGTTGATCGCGACTAATCTGACAAGCTATCTGTATGTTGTATAAAAAAGCTCCAATAACTTGGAGCTTTTTTTATGGGCGATGACTTGACTACATTAGTGACAGACAAGAGATCGCATGAGCTATCAATAGCCTATAATATGGTGTGGCGCTATCAAGCTATAACAGGAGTGCGCTGACATCGGCCGCACCTTGTCTGATCAGCTCTGGTTGGCTACTGGTCATATCAACGATAGTGGTGAGCTTGGTGGTTTTAATACCTGCATTGATAAGGGCATCAATTTGGGTGCCCAACAGTTCTTCGATATCAAAAGGGTCATCGAGGACGCGATCATCATTAGGCAATAAAAGAGAGCTGGTCAATATCGGCTCATCCATAGCAGTCAGCAAGGCCTGTGCAATAGGATTACTAGGGACACGGATGCCAATGGTCTTTTTCTTGGGGTGGGCTAATTTTTTTGGTACATCTTTAGTGGCATTTAAGATAAACGTAATTGGCGCAGGTGTATGCGCTTTTAATTGCTTAAATTGGACATTGTCTACTGTGGCATAAGTGGCAATTTCACTCAGATCACGGCACAGCAACGTGAATTGGTGCTTGTCGTCAAGCTCGCGAATATGCTTGAGCTTGTTTAGTGCGTCTTTGGCACCTAAGCGGCAACCGAATGCGTAACTGGTGTCTGTAGGGTAGACGAGCAGCTGGTCATTACGTAGTGCGTCTGCTGCCTGTTCGATAAGACGAGGCTGCGGATTGTCTGGGTGAATATAAAAAGTTTGCATAAAGTGCTCCTTGATCATTATTATTAGTATGATTTATTCGTTATGAACGCTGTTAATTAAAACCGTCACTCAAGTCATCAGTATAACGCTTGCATTACCAAGGTAAAAGTGCGATCACGTTACGGTAAAAGGGCAGTGTGTGAGTGAGAATGTATTTATCGTAAGCAATAGGATAGTTTGAACAGTGTTTTGCTAAGTAAACGATTAGCCATGACAAATCGTGAGTAATGCCAGCAGTAATACCTTGGCATCTTTGGGCAGCTGCTTTGGTGACTGGATATATTGCTGTGCTTGCTGATAAACATCGCCAGCAAAAGTGCTACCAGAGGTGTCAAAATCTGCAAACAAGTTGTCTTGTGATACGCGAAAATGCCGACCACAAGCTAGGGTGAATAAGCACTCTAGAGCCTGTGGTTTGATCTCAACGCGTTCAAAGGCTTGCTGCTGCGCTAGACTACGGCCATCAGGGGCATACCAGTAGCCAAAATCTGATAGTAATCGGCGCCGACTACCAGCAATACACCAATGGCTGATTTCATGTAATGCACTGGCAAAATAACCGTGAGCGAACTCAATGCGAGCAGGTTGATGAGGATTGGCAGGGTAGTATTCGGGCTCGGCGGTACCTCGCACCAAGGTGACATTTTGCTCAGCAAATAAAATATTAAATAAGCTAATCAGCCACTCCGTGGCCTGCAACTCTATAGCTGCTGCATTATATGCTGGCTGATTGATCACATTATGCGGTACTGAAAAACCGATAGCCTGCCACTGCGTCTGCAAATGAAGTATCATTTCTGTGCTGATACTCAAACTGGTATTTAGCTCACATTGGAGCTGTTGTTGTAACTGGGCGTCATGATGATTGCCAAGTAAGTTAGAGAAGTCAGGTTGCTGAATAGTTGAGGACATAGATGAGATGATGATCCGATAAAAGAGACACGTGCGCGTCGCTATGGGTTTGGCATTATAGACAGCGCGCAAAAATCGTAACATACTACTGCTGGCACCGCGTGATGCTTTCCGTTAGTATGACCGCTAATATTATACACCGTTTTGATCAATGAGGCCGCGTATGTCAAGCATGCAAGCAAGTAAACAAGCTGCTACTACCAACAGCCATTCAGGATTATTACCTGAAAACATCGTGCTGGATAAATGGGCAGACAGTGGTTTTGAATGGACAGGCATGGTAATGCCATCAACCTTTGAACGCTTGGCTGCTATTTTGAGCACAGAGCATGAGCAGCCATCACTTAAAGCCAGTATCACTCTATATCGGCACAATAACGTGCTTCATCTGGGTTTTGAGTTAGAAGGTGAGGTTTGGCTCACTTGCCAGCGCTGCCTGCAACCGATTGCTATCGATTTGACGGATGAGTACGACATCGCTCTGCTTGATGATGAGAGCCAAGTACGCTTGGTTGATGAAGAGCAAGACTATCTGCTACTCGATGAAATCATCACTGAGCAGTCCCCTGAGCGTCTGTTGCCACTCAAAAACCTGATTGAAGATGAAATACTCCTGAAGACGCCTATGGCACCCAAGCATGATGACTGTGAAATGGCGGTTGAGCAAGTGGGTGATATCCCAGAAGAAGAAAATGAAAATCCTTTTGCAGCTTTAGCGGCACTAAAAGGAAAGCTGTCTTAAGCGATGGTTTTGTTCTAAAATCTCGCTGCAATAGCGCGCTAAAATGGAATAAAAATTCCTTTGATAGTGGGCATGAAATGGGGGTTTATTAATCCTAAAAACATGCGTATAATGTTCGGTTTATTGCATTCTGGCAACAAGCTACTCATCAATAAAGGCCAAGCACACTGATTATCCATGTGATCGGTGCTTGTCTGGTACTTTAATGATGGTGGTAAACCGGTTAATTTAATGATGCGTAAGGCCTAGGTTGTTGTGATTATATAGCCTGTGTCAGTATCGATTAAAGCTGAATTTTAAGCTTACCCTTTTAAGTATAGGAGCTATATCATGGCTGTTCAAAAAAGTCGCAAAAGCCGTTCTCGTCGTGACATGCGCCGTTCACATCACCACATGACTGTGGCTGAGCTCAGCGTAGATGCCACCACTGGTGAAAAACATCGTCGTCACCACATGACTAAAGATGGTTTCTACCGTGGCCGTCAGTTATTTAAAGTCAGTCAAGACGCTTAATATATTGGCCACACATTGCTGACATTAAGGTCAGTCTAATCATTTCACAATGATTGATGACAGTCAGTAAGGTTTGACAATAGGCATTAAGTGAGCAAGAGCCAAGTTATTTCGCTATCATATATTATGTGGCAAGATAACTTGGCTTTTTGTTATGTGTGATTTTTACTCTGCTAACGCTGACTGGTTGTTCAGTGCACATCTGATATCATTACTTTGTCGCAAATCTTGTCAGCTTCATCGCTAAGTTACCTGTGCTAGGCTATGATATTGCACTGTGTCAGTGTATAGTTTGAGCCTGATTGTTTGTATTAATCCTCTATTACTATGATCCCAGTTTGACTAACGGGCATCTTTTATCGTTTAAGGAATATTGGTTATGGCATCTGCATCCGATGTGACAGCGACCCAGCCACCACGTATTGCGGTCGTTTTCCCAGGACAAGGTTCACAAGTGGTCGGCATGACCAGTGAGCTTGCTGAGCGTTATCCACAAATCTATGATACCTTTGCTGAGGCCAGCGCCGCGCTTGGGGAAGATCTGTGGGCAATTTGTCAAGATGAAGAAAAACTCAACCAGACACAGTACACGCAGCCTGCACTATTGGCAGCCAGTATTGCTATTTGGCGCGTTCTGCAAGAAAAGCTTGAGTATAAGCCCTGCTATCTGGCAGGTCACTCACTGGGTGAGTACAGCGCGCTTTGTGCGGCTGGTGTGATAGAGTTTGCTGATGCCATACGTTTGGTTCATGCGCGTGGACAGTTGATGCAAGAAGCGGTGACGGGCATCGACACGGCCATGGCAGCGGTGCTTGGACTGGAAGATCAGCGCGTACAGACGCTTTGTGAGCAAACCACTGAGCACGTTGAAGAAGCCATTGTTAATGCAGCCAACTTTAATAGCCCAGGTCAGGTGGTTATCTCTGGTAATGCTGCTGGCGTTTCAGCGGTGATTGACAAAGTACAAAATATGGGCAAAAAAGCCATACCGCTAAAGGTCAGCGTACCATCACATTGTGCATTGATGCAACTTGCTAGTGAGGCGTTGGCAGAAGCCTTGGCCGCTATCAAATTTGAGCAAGCTAATATTCCAGTTATTCAAAATCGTCATGCACGCGTCGAAACAAATATTCAAAATATCAAGCACGCATTGACAGAGCAGCTGAGCGAGCCTGTGCTGTGGTCACAGACCATGCAAGAGCTGGCAGACAAACAAATCAGTATTTTGGTGGAATGTGGTAGCGGCAACGTGCTGAGCAACTTAGCAAAACGTCAAACCAATCCGATCACCAGTTACCCAGTTGATAAGCCTGTACGTTTAGATAAATTAATGGAGATTTTAGCATGAGTAGAACGATCACTTTAGTCACAGGCGCAAGCCGCGGTATTGGCAAAGCAGTGGCCAAGCGATTTGCTAAAGAAGGACACTTTGTCATTGGTACCGCAACGACTGAAAAAGGCGCTGAGCTGATTGATGACTACTTACATGACACAGGCGGTATTGGCCGCGTTTTGGATGTGCGTGATCCTGCGCAAATCGAAAAGCTGTTTGAAGAGATCGAAAGTGTATATGGTGCGGTACAGGTATTGGTCAATAATGCAGGTATCACCAAAGACGGCCTCTTGATGCGTATGAAGGATGAGGATTGGGATAGTGTTATCGACACCAACCTGACGTCTGTATACCGCATGAGCAAGCGTGCGGTACGTGGTATGATGAAAGCACGCCGCGGCCGTATCATTAACATCAGCTCAGTTGTGGCGCAGATGGGTAACGCAGGGCAGTCTAACTATGCTTCTACCAAAGCTGGTGTTGAGGGCTTTAGCCGTACACTGGCACGCGAAATTGGCTCACGTCAGATCACCATCAACTGTGTGGCACCTGGTCTGATCGAAACAGACATGACAGATGAAATGGACGAGCGTTTACTCAACTCGATGCTGGATGCCGTACCCATCGGTCGCTTGGGTCAACCAGAAGACATCGCTGCAGCCACATTGTTCTTGGCCAGTGATGAAGCCAGCTATATCACAGGCGCAGTGATACCTGTCAACGGTGGTATGTACATGTAAGGAAAGGTTTACCACGTATAAAGACACAATAAATATTTGTGTGAACGAGTGTAAACTGTGATCAAGGATGCTATAATAGCAAATAATTTTGTACCAAAGACTGGTATGGTTGACAGGTCACAAAAAATTCAAACACGATGCAAGTATGGTTGCAGTCAGATAGTAAAGATGACAGCGCAGGTTGCATTATATATACTAGCATTCGCTTAAAGAAACCAGTCATTTGATGGTTTTTAAAATACTGACATAAAAAGGAGTAATTATATGAGTAATGATGTTGAGCTAAGAGTAAAATCTGCCGTTGCAGAACAATTGGGCATGAACGTTGAAGACATCAGCAATGATGCTTCTTTCATGGAAGATCTTGGTGCAGACTCACTTGACTTGGTCGAGTTGGTTATGTCATTTGAAAGTGACTTTGGCATCACTATCCCTGATGAAGATTCAGCGGAATTGACCACAGTACAAAAAGCAATCGACTATGTTAAGGCACAACTATAAGTTGTCATTAACGATTGGTTGATCGTTTTAGTGCCGCTTATCTTTTTGATAGGCGGTTTTTTTTGGCTTACTATTTATCTTTTAACGCTAGTACCCAGTGAGTCTCAGCAAATTTATTAACATAAGCGGTGCCTAATTAACATTACTCAACATACCCTTACTATCAAAAGTAAGCGCCTTTGTTATAATCAAAATCAGTCGGTAGCTGTTGATGACCGTTATTTATCTTGAATCAATCTTAATAGCCAAATAATTATCATCAATACTACGAACGATCAAGTACAACGACCAAAACAAACAAAGTAAATAATAATATTTTAAGGATTAAGCATGGGTATTTTTAGTTTTGCAAAAGACATTGGTGACAAAATTTTTAATCGTGATGACGAACAGCATCAAGCACAAACTGAGACAAAAGCTGACGCCAACACACCAGCAAAAACGACTGAACCATCAGCCCAGTCAGTAGCCAACATTTTGCTTCGTCGCATTCAGCAACAAAATCTGAATATCAGCGATCTAAAAGTAAAATATAACGGTTCAACTGATACTGCAGAAATCAGCGGCACAGCGAAAACCCAAGCAGATCGTGAAAAAGCGATCATTGCTATCGGTAACGTACAGAACGTCGCTAAAGTGATCGACAACATCGATATTCAAGAAGATGCACCAGAATCAACCATGTATACCGTAAAATCTGGCGATAGCCTGTCTAAAATCGCTGAAGATGTCTATGGCTCAGCTGACGAATACATGAAAATTTTTGAAGCTAATAAGCCAATGTTATCAGATCCTAATAAGATTTATCCAGGTCAAGTATTGCGTATTCCTAAGCCATAATATTTCATGCGAGCAGTCAACGTATTTTTAGCTTGGTAGAGATTTAGATTAAAATAATTATTAAATACCTCTCACATATTGAGAGGTATTTTTTTGTCTTAAAATACGCTTTGCATTTTTTCAGTATGAGTCGTATAGAGGGCTACAGCTTTTGCTGTTGCTCTGCTATTGCCCAATGAATGTGTTCATCAAGCATGTCGCCATGTATATCGAGCTTCGAGCGGAGGTGCTCAATAACCTCATGACGGGCTTGTGCATTGCCAAGTGCGATGGCCACGTTACGCAAAAAGCTGACATAACCAGTACGCCGAATCGGACTGCCTTGGGTATACTGCAAAAAGTCGTCCTCTTGCCATTGCCAAAGCGATAGTAGGCTGCTGTCATCGAGGTTGTGTCGGGGTGCAAAGTCATCGACGTCGGTCAGCTGCGCGTAGCGATTCCAAGGACAAATCAGCTGACAGTCGTCACAGCCAAAGATACGGTTACCAATAGCGCGGCGGTACTTGATATCGATGCTACCTTTATGCTCAATGGTTAAATAAGAAATACAGGCCGCTGCGTTCAGCTCGTGCGGGGCGACAATGGCTTGAGTAGGACAAATATCGATACAAGCACTGCAGCTGCCGCAGTGTGGTTTGACGGGCTGATCATCGGACAGCTGAAGACTCATAAACAGCTCACCCAACACAAAAAATGAGCCTGCTTGCTTGTTAAGCAATAAAGTATGTTTGCCTGTCCAGCCCAGACCTGCAGCATCAGCGATTGGGCGCTCAAAAATAGGCGCAGAATCACTAAACGGACGAAAAACGAAATCAGTATCGGCTCCGATGTTGAGATGCTGCCATTCAGGGAGCATGGCCTCTATTCGCTGCGCCAGCTGCTTTAGACGACTGCGCATGACTTTGTGGTAGTCGCGTCCTCGGGCATAGCGAGCAATGATACCGTGATTGGGGCGGTCATTATCTGTCACGCGCCGCGGGGTTGGCGCTTGTGTCAGATAGTCCATACGGACGCTGATGATGGTCTTTGCGCCTTCTACCAAGTCTTCAGGGTGCGCCCTCAAGTGATGGTTGTTGTGCATAAAGGTGAGCTGACCTTCATAGCCTTTGGCCAGCCATTGCTGCAATTGATCCATTTGTCGTTTGAAAAGCGGATGATAGACGGATAGAAATCCGCAGTCGGCAAAGCCCAGCGTTTGTGCCTGTTGTTTTATCCAAACTTTAACATCTGCAGCTGTGGTAAAGGTAGTTGGCGTAACCACTGGTATATCAGTGGCTGAGGCAGCTTTTTTCATAGTTTATCGTAACCAATGGCATTAATGTGCTCATGATAAGGTAGATTGCCAAGAGCGCAAGCACAAAAGTAAATAAAGCCTTGTGTATAACGATACAAAAAATCAGGATTGCCTTTGTTACGCTAAGTGGGCATCAATATAAGGAGTAATGATAATGACAAATTTGTACACGAGTCAGCAAGTCTATGCCATGGAGCAAGCGTGGTTTGATCAAGGTCACGACAGCTTTGGCCTAATGCAACAAGCCGCATGGCAAATGACACAAAAGATAATAAAGACTGCAGGTCGTCATGAGGAATTACGGGCGTGTGTGTGGGTCGGGCAGGGTAATAATGGCGGTGATGGTTGGCTTGTGGCTCATTATTTGCAGCAAGCAGGCTGGCAAGTACAACTTGTGACGATTGGTTTTGATAAAGACGCCTTATCGCTTGATGATGTGCATGACAGTAATACTTCTGATGCTGTCAAAGCGCAGCAAATGGCATTACAGGTAAACTGTCCTTATTATCGTCTTGAAGATCTGATGCAAGATCAGGGTGACGAACAGACGCAAGATGGCGATTTGTTTTCAGTTATCGATACCTTACTCTCCAGTGCTGATATTTACATCGATGCCATCTTTGGTATTGGTCTTGATCGTGTGCCTTCTGGTATTTACAAGTATGCCATTATTGCCTTTAACCATTGTGCGCAGAAGGATAAGGCGCTGGTTATCGCTGTCGATATTCCAAGTGGCCTTGTGGCGTCTACGGGGCAGGTCTTTGATCAACTGGCAGTGTCAGCGGATGTGACACTGTGCTTGGTCGCCCGCAAATTTGGCTTACATACCAAAGACGGTATGGATCATGCGGGTCGAGTGGCGGATATACCACTGATTCCGCATGTATCGCCTGCGCCTGTGGCGACATTATTAAATGAGCCATTTTCTATTACCGCACGCCAGCAAAACAGCTATAAAGGCAGCTATGGGCATGTATTGATCATCGGTGGCAATCGTATCGATGGTTCACAAGGGATGGGCGGTGCGGCGATTTTATCAGCCTCAAGTGCTATGGCCACTGGTGCAGGAAAAATTACCGTTGCTTGCCACGCTGCTTTTCATGGCGCGCTTTTGACTTCACTGCCCGATGCCATGACCATGGACTTGCATGATACCGAAGGGGTAAAACACCTTATTGCTGATGCCGATGTGATTGCCATCGGTATGGGGCTGGGACGTGATAAAACCGCAGCAGCATTGTTTAACACCTACCTCAAAGCCAGTATGAGTAAAGAAAAATTGTTGGTGATTGACGCTGATGGCCTATACCACCTAGCCGCATTGCATCATGGTGACCATGAGCTCGCGAACACGCTGCGTGAATACAGTCGCAGCCATACAGTGCGCTTAACCCCGCATAGCGGTGAAGCTGCGCGACTACTCAATCAATCTGTCAGTGAGGTAGAGGCTGACCGACTGGGTGCTATCAGTCAGTGTGCATCACTTTACGGCGGTGATTGGGTACTAAAAGGCGCAGGCTCGTTGGTATGTGAGCAGGGTCAATGCTATGTATGCGCGACTGGAAACGCAGGTATGGCCAGCGCAGGTATGGGCGATGTGTTATCAGGGGTGAGTGCAGGCTTATTGTCACAGCAAGATATGACAGATGCGGCGCGCAGTTTGCGTCAGTCCGTACTGATTCATGGGCAGGCAGGTGATGTACTGGTCAACCAGAATGTTGGTTGTACTACCTCGCTTATGACTGGTCAGCGAGGGCTACAAGCGCAAGATATGCCTGCTGCCATCCGTCATGTGATGGCAGCCTTGAGCGATTAAAGTAAGCGATTAGCTAGAGCAGTATTGAGTGATCGCTTGCTGGACACGCTCACGCTTGAGCTCGATTTCGCGGCCATCTAGATAGCGTCGATTACCGTTGTCATCCATCTCGTAAATGCGGCCACCCACGTTGAGGTTGGTCAAGTTATTACGTAACGACTGACAACGCTGTGCATTGGCATTGGCCTCTTGCTCTTTGATGCGTGCCTCTAACTGCGCCACACGCTGAGCTTCAGGATCAATGGTATTGGACTCTTGGTTGGCATCGGTCTTACCGGCCATTTGTCCCGCATCGTTCTGGCGACCATCGCTACGGAACTCAATAACTTCATAATCATTGTTGTTTTGCGGGGCATGTTGGCTATATTTTACCTCGCCATGCGCGCCGACAGACTTGTAAACTTGAATGGCGTGACTGGCGTTCATGGTGAGCGCCAATACGCAGCTGGTACCAAGCAGCTTGATGGCGGTATTCATCATAGTTGCATATGCCATGGTAGCAATCCTCTTGAGCAATAAAAAAGATGATTTTTCATGTGTCAGCGTGACTCTTGATATGGTGCTGAGTAACGATGTGCGAATAATAAAGCAAGTGCCAATACAGTAGGATTTGATTCTAACAAAAAACACTTATTAATGTACATCGTTTAATAACCATAAGTTGGGAATAGCTGTCAGAACTTTTTCTTGACAATAGTGGCTAAAGCGTTGAATATAATAACTGTTGATTGGTCAGTGAGCGGCATTTATGATTTTGCCGTAGCACTTGAAAATAACCATCGCTAAGCCATTTATCAGTGGCTCAGTTTGAGGTGTTTTCTTTGTGACAAGAGCTCAGCATGGATAGTTTTTACACGACTACCTCTCGTTGTACTGCTTGTCTTTCGGACTTATCGGTCTACAATGACTAAGATAAACTTATTATTTGCAATGCAAATTGCAGTACCAGATTATGATGGTAGGTTATGTACATATGGGTCAGAATGACTTGCCCATGTTATGTATAATCTATTACAAGCATTATATCGAACTATCCTAATTTTTTTGGATTTGCGCTATCGTATTTTGCAGTGTCATGGTTATAAATAATAAGCTGCCTTTATTGATGTGTTCACATCTTGTCACTGTATTCTCATAAGTCTCCCATCACAAATTGACCTTGTATTTTGCTGTGTTCGAGTAACAGGCTGTCAGTAGTAACAGCTGTACTTTGGCATGGTGGGCACACATTCTGAATATGGACAAGGATCAGCAGATTATTTTGCATCTTTAAACCCAGCAAGTACGCTTTGCATGGTGTTGGTGCAAAAAATAAAATGCTGTTCTGCGCCGCAAAAAAAGGTGATGACAGTGACGCAAACCACGCAAAGTCCGAATATGACTGGACATACCCAAACGGGTAATGCCGCCAAACATTTTGATGAAAAACAGCAGCAGCTCGCTGAAGGCAACCATCAACCCGTGATGTTGTCTGGCGCTGAAATGCTGGTGCAATCGCTTACCGATGAAGGTGTCAAATATATTTTTGGTTATCCTGGTGGGGCGGTTCTGCATATCTATGATGCGCTGTTTCAGCAAGACAACATCGAGCACATCCTTGTACGCCACGAGCAAGCCGCTGGTCATATGGCTGATGCTTACTCACGTGTGACAGGCTATACAGGTGTGGTACTAGCGACCTCTGGCCCGGGTGCGACCAATACGGTCACTGCCATTGCAACGGCCTTTATGGACTCTGTGCCAATGGTGGTAATCTCAGGGCAGGTGCCAAGTAGCTTGATCGGCGAAGACGCTTTCCAAGAGACTGATATGGTGGGTGTCTCTCGCCCTATCGTGAAGCACAGCTTTCAGGTGCGCCATCCAAGCGAAATCCCTGCCATTGTCAAAAAAGCCTTTTATATTGCCCAATCAGGTCGCCCTGGCCCCGTCGTCATCGACGTGCCAAAAGACATGACCGCCCCGAACGAAAAATATGTGTATGAATACCCACAAGAAGTCTTTGTGCGTTCGTACCAGCCGTCTATCAAAGGTCATACAGGGCAAATCAAACGAGCTGTTGAGACTTTGCTAAAAGCCAAACGCCCTGTAGTCTACTCGGGTGGCGGCGTTATCTGGAGCAATGCGCATAAAGAGCTGACTGAGCTTGCACATCGTCTCAATTTACCCGTAACCAATACGTTAATGGGTCTTGGCGCATTTCCTGGCTCTGATCGTCAGTTCCTAGGTATGCTTGGTATGCATGGCACCTATGAAGCCAACATGACCATGCACCATGCCGATGTTATTTTGGCAGTAGGTGCGCGTTTTGATGACCGTGTCACCAATAACGTCAAGAAATTCTGTCCGAACGCGACGATTATCCATATTGATATCGATCCTGCATCGATCTCAAAGACCATCAACGCCCATATTCCAATCGTTGGCGACGTCAAGTCAGTTTTGACAGACATGCTAGAGAGCATCGGTGATAAAACGCTAGAGCAGCACGCGCTGATTGACTGGTGGTCACAGATCAATGAATGGCGTAAGCGTCACAGCTTGCAGTATGACACCAACACCGATAACGGCATCAAGCCGCAAAACGTGGTGCAGACCCTATGTAAAGTGACCAATGGTAATGCCATTATTACCAGTGATGTCGGTCAGCATCAGATGTTTGCCGCGCTATATTACACTTACAATGAGCCGCGTCAGTGGCTAAATTCAGGCGGCCTTGGTACCATGGGTGTCGGCTTGCCGTATGCGATGGCCGCCAAGCTTGCCAATCCTGAGCGTGACGTGGTGTGTATCACTGGTGAAGGCTCTATTCAAATGAATATCCAAGAGTTGTCAACCTGTTTGCAGTACAACTTGCCAGTTAAGATTCTAAACTTGAACAATGCTCAGCTTGGTATGGTGAAGCAGTGGCAAGATATGCTGTATGAAGGCCGTCATGCGCAGTCTTATATGAACTCACTGCCAGATTTTGTGAAGTTGGCCGAAAGTTATGGTCACGTTGGTATCAAAATCACGGATCCTGAAACCATGGAAGCACAACTGGCTGAAGCCATGGCCATGAAAGACAAGCTGGTATTTATCGACGTTTATGTCGATCGTAATGAGCATGTGTATCCTATGCAAATCGCTGGGCAAGCCATGCGTGATATGTGGTTATCAAAAGGGGAGCGTACCTAATGCAACAACAACATCTGATTTCGGTATTGATGGAAAACGAAGCGGGATCGTTGTCGCGTCTAGTCGGTTTGTTCTCACAGCGTGGCTATAACATTGAAACTTTGAATGTCGCGCCTACGGATGACCCAACCATTTCACGCTTGACGTTGACCACCATTACCTCGCCTGAAAAAATTGAACAAATCACCAAGCAGCTGCATAAGCTGATCGAGGTGGTCAAGGTATTGACCCTATCAAACACAGTACACGTTGAGCGTGAGCTGATGTTGATCAAGGTTCGTGCCACCAATAGCGTACGTGAAGAGATCAAGCGTAGCGCTGATATCTTCCGCGCCCAAATCGTCGATGTGACGTCGAACCTATACACTATCCAAATCGTAGGCGATACCGCCAAACTTGATGGTTTTATTGAGGTTATCGGTCGCGAGCGTATCTTAGAAGTGGTACGCTCAGGTGTGATTGGTATTGCTCGCGGTGAGAGAACCTTAAGCATATAATGGTGGCCACCAACGTGTAGCAACCATTAAACTCATTTTTAAATATTATTTTAGACTTAACACAGTATCGATGTGTCAGTACATCTAGCACAATAGCACATCGGTGCTCACTACCCATGGCTATCCATGATTGAGGACAAGGACTCTATATATGAACGTTTTTTATGACAAAGATTGTGATCTCTCTATTATCCAAGGTAAAAAAGTTGCCATTATCGGTTATGGTTCACAGGGACATGCGCACGCGCTAAACCTACAAGACTCAGGTGTCGACGTCACCGTTGGTCTACGCGCAAGCTCAGGTTCATGGAAAAAAGCTGAAAACGCAGGACTAAAAGTTGCTGAAGTAGAAGACGCCGTCAAAGCTGCTGACGTGATCATGATTTTGACTCCAGATGAGTTCCAAAAAGAGCTTTATAATGACGTGATCGAGCCAAACATCAAAGAAGGCGCGACATTGGCTTTCGCTCATGGTTTTGCGATTCATTACAACCAAGTGGTACCACGTGGCGACCTTGATGTGATCATGGTTGCACCAAAAGCACCGGGTCATACCGTTCGCTCTGAGTTCACTAAAGGTGGCGGTATCCCTGATCTTATCGCGATCTATCAAGACGCTTCAGGTCAAGCCAAACAGCTAGCGCTATCGTATGCTGCGGGCGTAGGTGGTGGTCGTTCAGGTATCATCGAAACCACGTTCAAAGACGAAACTGAAACCGACCTATTCGGTGAGCAAGCGGTTCTTTGTGGTGGTGCTGTAGAATTGGTTAAAATGGGTTTTGAAACCCTTACTGAAGCAGGCTATGCACCAGAAATGGCTTACTTTGAGTGCTTGCATGAGCTTAAACTCATCGTTGATTTGATGTATGAAGGCGGTATCGCTGACATGAACTATTCAATCAGTAACAACGCTGAGTACGGCGAATATGTGACTGGCCCTGAAGTCATCAACGAGCAGTCTCGTGAGGCCATGCGTAATGCGCTAAAACGCATTCAGTCTGGCGAGTACGCCAAAATGTTCATCTCTGAAGGCGCAACCAACTATCCATCAATGACAGCTCGTCGCCGCAACAATGCAGCTCATGACATCGAAACCACAGGTGCCAAATTGCGCGGTATGATGCCTTGGATCGGTGGCAACAAAATCATCGATAAAGACAAAAACTAATCAGTATGTATATTTATGGTCGATAACCGCATCATAGACGCTGATTATTGACTAAAATGTAGTAAAAATTGAGTTTGTGACCCATGTTATCCCATTGATAGCATGGGTTTTTTGTTATCAAACCCCATATTCTGGTGTCAGGTCTTTACTGACACTGCTTGAAAAGCAGCACCAGCCGCCATATATAGACAGCTGGCATAAGCCGCGATAGACGGTCAGTGCTGTGATGACTCCTTTTTATTCTCAGATTATAGGTTGTATGTTGTGCAAATACTTTTTCCAGAATGGCTGACACCGCAGTTTGCCTATGTATTTTTGAGCGCTGTAGTCGCTATTCTTATCTGGATAGAAGGGGAGATGCTCAAGCGTAGCGGTGGTAAATTGCCAAAATCTGCGCTTTTTCGGTTCAGTTCACTGCTAGATACGGTATGGTTTTTTATCTCGGTGGCGATGCTTTATATCATTGACTTTGAGCCATTGGCACTTGCTGTGCCTACCGCTTACGGTATTTATAGCACCTTTGGCTGGATTTATGGCACGCGCCTGCTTAGACGTAAAGGTATTCCTGATTCACCAAAAGATTTGGTCATACCGCCTAAATACATTGCTTATAGTCAGTCCTTTGCGCTGATCTTCTTTGCACTTTGTGTATTGGTAATGGCAGCACCTTGGCTACCGTTACAAATCGCTTAAGCCATCTATATTTTTAATAAACTTGTGTTTGTTGAAAACCAAAAAATAATTTACAAAACTACCCAATTTAATCTGTCAATCCCCCTAAAAGCTGCTATACTAAAGCTGTACTCATGGGACTTGAGACAAAAATCGTGGTATATCAAGAAGATATACGATTGACTTTGTTCTGAGTATTTGCTCCAAGCTTATGTGAGTATTTATCAATTAATCGGTGTTGACACACGTCTCATCAACAGTTAAAGAGTTAGGAAAATTTATGTCTGATAAAGTTGAAGGCACTGTAAAGTGGTTTAACGAAGCTAAAGGTTTTGGTTTTATCGCTCAAGATAACGGCGGCCAAGATGTATTCGCTCATTACAGCGCTATCCAAGGTGGCGGTTTCAAAACCCTAGCCGAAGGCCAAAAAGTGTCTTTCATCTTAGGTGAAGGCAAAAAAGGCCCACAAGCTGAGCAAATCGAAGCCCTCTAATCTTACGGTCTAATAGATTTGACTGACATGTCAGACAACTTTATTAATCATCAGATTATCTGTACGCTAGATTACTTTGTTTGTTAAAACAAAAAATATTGTTTAGACTGTATCTCAAAAGCAACCTCTTATCAGGTTGCTTTTTTTTGTCAAAAAATTGTCAATACAGATCATCATGATGCTCATTTGGCCCTAGTGAGGGATCAAGAAAAAATACAAGGAATCAAAATGGATTGGCAAGCATGGTTTGCGACAGACTGGCGGCAAGTGGTCGGTATTGGGTTATCCGCGCTGGGGTTTTATGTCGCGCTGATATTGTTTACGCGTCTTATGGGGTTACGTAGCTTTTCTAAGCTTTCCAGTCATGATTTTGCTATGACCGTGGGCATTGGCAGTATCCTTGCATCGACCGTATTATCTGATTCGCCCTCACTACTGCAAGGCTTAGTTGCAGTGGCAGTGCTGTTTGTCATGCAAGCGGTGGTATCGGTCGTCAGGCGCAAAGTAAAGCCTATCAAGGCATTGATTGATAATCAGCCTATTGTGATTATGAGTCGCGGTGAATATATCACAGACAATCTCAAAGAGGCCAAGCTCAGTACCAGCGATGTACAAGAGGTGCTGCGCAAAAATGGCATCAAGTCGAAAACAGAAGTTTTTGCTGTGATTATGGAAACCACTGGTGACCTGAGCGTCATCAAGAACAGTGATGTACCGCCAGACTGGAATTTGTTTGATGATATTCGTGATTATCAATGCCTGAAAGAAAGTTAAGACGGAGAATATGATCTGTGTTACATTTTTTGATAATAAAATGTGCAGCACAAAAAGTCAGTCAATGTTATAACTGTAGGGACTTTAGGACAAACCCCTAAAAAGTATCAGTATACTAAGGATAATTTAAAAAAATCTTTCTGATATGAAAAATAGTAATAAATTTATGACGCATTATTCACGGTGTCGTCTTGACCTAGTCGAGATGCTCACGCAAGATACATGGGTCCTATAAATAATAGGCAGCGCTCATAGCGTAAGCCTTTTGGCTATTGTATTGACAGTGGTCAGCCAATAATTTTAATGATTTATTTTTACTCATAACATTCATAAACGAGGAACGTATGAAAGCATTAGTCGCGGTCAAGCGTGTTATTGATTATAACGTGAAAGTTCGCGTGAAAGCGGATAACTCAGGTGTCGATCTATCAAACACCAAAATGTCTATTAACCCTTTTGACGAGATAGCCGTTGAAGAAGCCGTCCGTTTAAAAGAAGCAGGCGTCATTGATGAAATTATCGTCGCTTCCATCGGCCCAAAAGAAGCGCAAGAGCAAATTCGTGCCGCGCTAGCCCTTGGTGCAGACCGTGGCGTGTTGGTACAAAGTGATGACAAGCCTTATCCCTTACAAGTGGCTAAGATTCTAAAAAGCATCGCTGAGCAAGAAAGTACCGACATTATCCTATTGGGTAAACAAGCCATTGATGATGATAACAACCAAACTGGCCAGATGCTTGCTGCTTTGATGGGTATCGGTCAAGGTACTTTTGCGTCAGAAGTAAAAGTTGAAGGCGACAAAGTCAACGTCACTCGTGAGATTGATGGCGGCCTACAGACCGTTGCTTTGGCACTACCTGCGGTCATCACCACAGATTTGCGTTTGAACGAGCCACGTTATGCAAAATTGCCTAACATCATGAAAGCGAAGAAAAAGCCACTTGATGAGAAAACGCCAGCGGATTTTGGTGTTGATATGACCTCTAAGCAAGAGATTTTGAAAGTTGTGCCACCTTCTGAGCGTAAAGCGGGTATCAAAGTCGCGTCAGTAGATGAGCTCGTTGACAAGCTAAAAAATGAAGCGAAAGTCATCTAGTATCATAAAGCGTTTGGCTGCCGTTGAGCGAAACTAAAACCGAGCATGATGATACGCCAATAGGACGTAAGCCATGCCACGCTCATTTGAGTAGCCCTCTGTTGTGATGATAAAAACAGACGATTATGCGAATCAATAAAGGATAAAAACAATGGCAATTTTGGTATATGCAGAACACGACAATGCCAGTCTAAAAAAGGCAACCTTGAACACGATTGCTGCAGCAAAGCAGATGGGCGATGATGTACACGTATTGGTCGCTGGTAGTGGTAACCAAGCCGTCGCTGATGAAGCGGCAAAAGCTGAAGGCGTTAGCAAAGTACTGCTCGCTGACGATGCTGCTTATGAGCATCAAATGGCAGAGAATATTGCACTGCTGGTAACGGATTTGGCTGCTGATTATAGTCATATCGTTGCGGCGGCAACCACCACTGGCAAAAACTTCATGCCACGCGTTGCTGCATTGCTTGACGTGAGCATGGTATCAGACATCACCGCTGTGGTTGATGCACAGACTTTTGAGCGTCCAATCTATGCTGGTAATGCCACTGCAACCGTTAAAACAACGGAAGACAAAGTGGTGGTGACGGTACGTACCACAGGCTTTGATCCTGTTGCGGATACTGGTGGTTCAGCGGCAGTTGAAAGCATCGATAATGTACAAAGCTCTGATAAATCAAGCTTTGTAAACGAAGAGATGGCCAAATCTGACCGTCCAGAATTGACCTCAGCAGATATCGTTGTCTCTGGTGGCCGCGCATTGGCTAACGGTGAAAATTTCACCAAATATATCGAGCCACTTGCTGATAAGCTGGGCGCTGCCATCGGTGCCTCTCGTGCCGCTGTAGATGCAGGCTATGTGCCTAATGATATGCAGGTCGGTCAGACGGGTAAAATCGTTGCACCGCAATTGTATATCGCAGCGGGTATCTCAGGTGCGATTCAGCATTTGGCAGGTATGAAAGACTCTAAAGTGATCGTTGCGATCAACAATGATCCAGAAGCACCAATCGCTAGCGTTGCGGACTACTTCTTAGAAGCAGATTTGTTTGATGCGCTGCCTGAGTTGACCAGTAAGATCTAATACGGCAATTCATTAGCGTATAATCAGAAAAATCCCGCTATTATCGATAGCGGGATTTTTTTGTATCAAACAGCAGGTGAGGTAAGCTGGCAGCGCTTAGTTATAATTGCTCAGTTGTAATCGCGTTGACGCAAGGTCTCGTACAAGCAAAGCGAACCTGCAATGGCCACATTGAGGCTTTCTTGACCATTGGGCTGTGGTAGCGCAATTGGGGTGGCGCACTGCATCAGTTCATCAGTGACACCCTGACCTTCATTACCCATAATCCAAGCCACAGGCGCCCGCAGGTCGTGGCTGTAGATAAGCGTATCCGTGTGCGAGCTGGTCGCCAGTAACGGTATACGCACGTGATCCAAAATGTCCTGACTGCTCAGACCTTCGTAAATGTGCAAGGCAAACTGTGCGCCCATGCCAGCACGCAATGTCTTGGGTGACCATGCTTGCGCGGTCATATTGGTACACAGCACGTGACGAATACCAACTGCGGCGGCGGTGCGTAGCAGGGTACCGACATTGCCGCTGTCTTGTATGTCATTTAAGATCAAGCAGTCACTCTCTATGGTGGGCAGGTCAGGCACAGGCGTATCAATGATGGCCATGATATCAATGCCTGTACCTAAGCTACGAATGCTTTGGTACAGGGTATCGGTCAAGGTCAACAGCGTGGCACGGTTGTGACTTGGCAACTGCGACAATAGTTGCAGCACCTCAGGATGGGTTTGCGCGGATTCTGCAATCATGACCTGCTTGATGGGATAATTGCTGCGCAAGGCGGCATCAATCAGATGCGCGCCTTCCAGTACGGTCTGGCCTTGTTTTTTGCGCTGGCGAGCTTGAGTCAGCAGCGCTTTGGTGAGCTTGACCGTTTGGTTTTTGTCAGAGGTGATGCGCTCTGTGGGGTACAGTGTCATAGTAGACCGTTTACTCATAAAAAAATAAGGTAGATGAATAACGCATGCTGTGATTGCGTTTATTCGCCTGCATGTTTCTCGTGCAAGTCTTTAACATAGTTGACTTCGTTTTTGCTGCCCAGTACCACAGGAACACGCTGATGAATGTCAGTAGGCTCAATGTCTAAAATACGATTGACCGCATCGGTTGCGCCGCCGCCTGCACGTTCGATCAACAGACTCATGGGGTTGGCTTCGTACATCAAGCGCAGTTTGCCTGCTTTATGGGCATACTTGGTGTCAAAGGGGTAGGTGAATAAACCGCCACGGCATAAGATACGATGGACATCGCCGACCATAGCCGCGACCCAACGAGTGTTAAAGTCACGACCACGCACGCCAGCTTCACCTGCGATCAGCTCATCGATATATTGCTGCATCGGCGCGCGCCAATAACGATAGTTTGAGCTATTGATGGCGTATTCGCTGGTATCCGCATCGATTTGGACATTATTTTGTATCAGCACATAGTCGCCATTGTCTGGATCGAGGCTAAACATCAAGACGTTGTCTGCAATGGTCAAAGCAAGCATGGTAGAGGTGCCATATAGCAAATAACCGGCTGCCAACTGCTGGTTGCCAGCTTGCAAAAAGTCGTCGTTATTACTTTTTTGACCTTGACGCTGATAAGGTAGGACAGAAAAAATCGTACCAACCGCCATGTTGATATCGATGTTTGATGAGCCATCTAGAGGATCAAACAACACCAAAACGCTGCCATCAACGTTGGCTGGGGTGGCATCATCCAGCTCTTCTGAGGCGACGCCCGCACAATGGGCATTTTTTGCCAGTGCTTCTAGTAGCAAGTCGTTAGCGAGGACGTCGAGCTTTTTTTGTTCTTCACCTTGGACGTTTTGATTGCCCGCTTCGCCTAAGATATCTGCCAATGCGCCTTTGCTGAGCAGCTGCGAGATGGTTTTGCCCACTTCGGTGATGGTGGTGATGACATCACTGACCGCAGGGTCGATATCTTGGGTGTTTAGATAGTGTGCTAAGGTGGTCATAACAATTCCTAGTAAATGCGATTATAATAAAACATGACAGTCAAAGATCAGGATGGTCTTAACAGTAAGACGCAAATAAGTCGCTAAATATCCGAATAGCCGCCGCGGTATCTTTGTCCTGACCGCAAAATCAGCTACACTATATCTATAAATGGGTTAGGCTTGCCGCTTATCAGGACAGATGTCGACTGATGGGCCGTTGCGACGAGTGGTTTTTAGCAGCTTGTGCCACTGCGGTAAAGTGTAGCAAATAAGCGCCAAAATGTCCTTGTATCTCTAAGCTTGATTGACTCAATATAAACCAACTATAAAGACGTGCCATTATGCCAACTTCGACCAATACCGTCTCGCCAACTGCTTCTGCCAAACCTGATCCTGATACCGTTCACCAAAAGCTCAATGCTTCCTTAAGTCGTCCGCAGCTCAATACAGATGGCCATTTGCGCCATTTTTTAGGGGTTGAGGGGTTAAACAAAGCTCAGCTACAGGCCATTATCGCTAAGGCTGAGACTTTTTTTGATGAAAATGGTCAGCTGATTAATCGCCCTGAGCTTGACGGCTGCACGGTGATGAATTTGTTTTTTGAGCCATCAACGCGCACGCGTACAACCTTTGAGGTGGCAGAAAAACGCTTGGGTGCCAATGTCTTGAATATTGATATCGCGCGCTCAAGTACCAAAAAAGGCGAGAGCCTGCGCGATACCTTATGGAACCTTGAGGCAATGACCGCTGATATCTTTGTGGTCCGCCATTCGGCATCGGGCGCGGCTCATTTTATGGCGACAGAAGTGACACCAAATATCGCCATCATCAATGGTGGTGACGGCTGGCACGCTCATCCTACCCAAGGCATGCTCGATATGCTGACCATTCACCGTGAAGCGCCGCGTCCGTTTGAGGAGTTGTCGGTTGCCATCGTCGGTGATATCAAGCATTCACGAGTGGCGCGATCTGATATCAGCGCCTTACAGACACTTGGCGTGAAAGATATTCGTGTCATCTCGCCGCGTACGTTGTTACCGAAAGGTATTGAGCGCTTTGGAGTGACAGTATATGAAGACATCGACAGCTGCGTGACCGATTGTGACGTCATCATGGGTCTGCGTATTCAAAACGAGCGTATCGGCTCACCGCTATTGGCCTCCTCAAGTGAGTATTACAAATATTACGGCATCACCCCAGAGCGTGTTGCCCTTGCCAAGCCTGATGCGCTGGTGATGCACCCAGGACCCATGAACCGAGGGGTTGAGATTGCCTCAAGTGTGGCAGACGGCGTACAGTCGGTGATCCTCAAGCAGGTGAATAACGGTATTGCCATTCGTATGGCAGTGCTATCGCTCGCGATGGAAGGGCAGCGCGCGCATCAAGCCTCCCTTTGATAGGGGTAGGGCAGCACCTGTGACTGCCTTATCAATAGTGCGCGCCCTGATCTACGCGTTATGCGACTCCTTTCTTGACTTATTTTATTATCAATACGGTAAACATGCTCATGACCCATACCACTGCTACTGATGTGCCAATGACCAATCTACTTCCTAGCGCGTTTCAAGCGGCGCTACCTACTGCGGCAAGCTCGCGAATCGCTGAGCTGAGTGCTGACCGCGAAACTTGGCTATTGCCGCCACTGGTGGATCTCTGTGCGCGTTTGCGCGAGCCAGGTAAAGAGCAGCATGGCACGCTGGCGTCAGAAGGCCAAGCAGCGCGTGCCAATGGCTTTTTGCACGTGGTGACACCACCAGATACAAGCCCAGTTTTAGAAAATGGCTCACTCCTGAAAGGCTTACGTGAGCGTGCGCGCGAAGATGGCGGTATCTATTTGCATATTTTGGGTGCATTGACTGCAGGCTTAGAAGGCGAGCGCCCCTCTAATATCGCAGGCTTAAAAAAAGGCGGCTGTATTGCGGTATCTAACGCCCGCCGTCCGTTTAGTAATGACTTGGTGCTGCTGCGTACCCTTGAGTATGCTGCTACTTTTGGTATGAAAGTATTCTTTTATCCTGATGAACCCAGCTTGTCAAAAGACGGCGTGGCGCATGAAGGCTATATCGCCTCGTATCATGGCTTGCAAGGTATCCCTTGGATTGCTGAAACCGTAGCTTTGTCTACCCAGTTACTCATGGTAGAAGAAACCGGCGTTGCGGCGCACTTTAGCCAACTGACTTGCAAATCATCGGTTGAGCTGATGCGCTGGGCCAAGGACAAAGGGCTGCCTGTCACTTGTGATGTGGCCATGCACCAGTTGTATCTGACCGATGATGATTTAGAAGGTTTTAACGCGCAGGCCTATGTCTTACCGCCGCTACGCAGTAATACCGATCAGCAGGCACTACGCCGCGGCCTTGCCGATGGCACGATTGATGCCATCTGTAGTCACCATGAGCCATTGAACAGCACTGCTAAAAAAGCACCGTTCGCCGAAAGTACACCCGGCATCTCAAACTTTGATACCTTTATGGCGCTGGCATGTCAGTTGGTACGCGATGACGTGCTGACCTTGACGCAGCTGGTCGATAAGATTTGTCTCAATCCTGCCAAGATTGCGGGCATTGACAATCAGTACGCCGATATTGGCGGCGCGGTATTGGTTGACCCCAATCGAGAGTGGCAAGTGACGACAGACGCCATGCGTTCAAATGGTAAAAACACGCCGTTTTTCAATCAGCAGCTACAAGGTCAGGTCGTGGAGACCTTCTTTGGTTAAGCTGCCTCTGCAGGATGACCATCGGCATCCTTCCTCAGAGAGTACGCTGCCACCACTGGTGTCTGAGACTGCCATACCATCTCCAGAAGCTACTGCCAGCGAGTCGATCAAAGCAGTCGCGATTTATGAGATCGTCAAGGGTGTGGGTGCGTTGGTGGGTGCGGGTGCGCTTTGGATATGGCACAACAACCTGAACCAGTGGCTGGACAGCATTGCCAGTAGTTGGCAACAACGCTTTGGCACCTTTTTAGCGCCGCAAGTAGATAGCGTGGTTCAGATTGCGCAGCAAGCCAGCAAAAACTGGCCGTTGTTTTTACTACTGATCTTTGCTTATGCCAGCTTACGCTTTGTCGAAGCATATGGGCTTTGGAAAGACAAAACGTGGGCGTATTGGTTTAGCGTCATTGGCTACGGGATATTTATTCCCATCGAGCTGTACTATCTGGTGGTCAGCCCCTTTGACTGGTTCAAACTGGGTATTTTTATGCTAAACGTGGTGATCGTCATCGTGGTCTATCGCAATATGAAGCGTAAAGGGCTGATTTAGTGATCAGTTATTATTGTCCATTCTATATATTGGCCTAAGAAAACCGCCGTCAGCATTTATATATCATGATGCTAACGGCGGTTTTTTTATGACTACTGACGTGCTTGGGCTGTTTAGCTACCTAATTGTTTTTTATGGGCAGGGCGAATGGTGCGCGCTACCTTACCAATGCTCAACCCTTGCACCAGTATTGAGAACACCACTACCGCATAGGTAAGCGCCAGCAAAATATCTCGCTCAGGGCCTATCGGCAACTGTAGTACCAATGCCACAGATATCCCGCCGCGCAGTCCGCCCCATGTCAGCACCTTCCATGCACCAGAGGGCAGCTCAAGCTGTTGGTGCAAGGTTTTGGTGGTCATGCCCACTACCGTTAGACGTGCTAATAATGCAATCAAAATCGTCAAGCCTGCGGCGATAAACAAGTTGCCAGAATAGGCAATCATTACCACTTCAAGGCCGATTAACACAAACAAAATCGCGTTTAAAATCTCATCAATCAGCTCCCAAAATAAATCCACATAGTGACGGGTCTTGTCACTCATCGCCAGCGCCCGTCCACGGTTACCGACCATCAGTCCCATCATCACCATCGCGAGCGGCCCTGACAGGTGCCAGTGACTGGCCAATGCGTAACCACCGATGACGCCTGCCAAGGTCAATAGCACCTCTTCTTGATAACTGTCGATACTTTTAAGTAGATAGTACAAAATACCACCAAGCACCAAACCGAATAGGATACCGCCGCCCGCTTCGACCGATAAGGTATGCGCCACATAGTTGGCAGTTGGAATATCACCACTGGATAAAATGCCCAGCAGCAGGACAAAGATAACCACGCCGATACCATCATTAAACAGCGACTCACCAGCGATAACGGTTTCGATACTTTTGGGCGCGCCCGCCGATTCCAAAATACCCATCACCGCAATGGGATCGGTCGGTGATATCAGTGCGCCAAACAGTAAGCACCAGATATAAGGCAATCCAAAGCCCAGTAGCGGCAACAAGTAATAAACCGCAGTGGCAATGATGACTGCCGATATCAGTGTTCCTAGGCACGCTAATAGTCCAATCGGCAGCTTATAGCGTTTTAAATCAGCAATATTGACATGTAGCGCCCCTGCAAACAGCAGCATCGAGAGCATACCGTCCAGCAGCACCTCAGTGAAATCAAGCTGATCGAGTAAGCTGACTTCATAATCAATCAGTTGATCGAAGCCCAAAAAGCCCAAAAATATGGCACCGATGGATAACAACATCGAAATAACCATCACCCCAATGGTGGTAGGTAGGCCAATAAAGCGGTGATTAACATAGGTCAGCAGCGCGGTGATGGATAAAAAGATAGCACTGATTTCAAGTACGGTCAGACTGTTTGCTGATGCCATAATATGGGTCTCAAATAAATACAAAAAACACTTAGCCAGCAGGCCATAGCATAAAGGAATGGGCTAGCAGAGGGTAAAGGTGCGAGCTGTTTGTCGCACCTTTTGATGGGTCTAGCTTGATTGGGCCTCTAACTGATGATGGATACGTGAGTTAAAGTCGCCGACATACTCAAAATATTGATGCTGCGCGTCATCATCATTGATAAACTGCCGTGCGTGTTGGCACATATTCACCAAGTCTGTCGCCAGCTCACTGTAACTAAGATTGGCTTGACCCGCACGCTCGATCAGCGCCAACTCATGGAGCAGGGTCTGGCGCTGAGCGCTGTTGACTCGCGCATAGTTTAGATCAGTCATCGCTCGGCAAAGGGCTTTTAGTACCATCAGATCTGTCATGGCATAACGGCGTATTTCACCAAGCGACATATCCAGAAAATCAGAAATTTGCGGCGTTTTGATCACCAGTGCCAATACCGCTTCATTTGGCTCATTGATTGCAATATCAGTCGAATCATTATCATGGGGCGGCGTATAAAAATAATAAGGGCTGGGCGGTTGCCGGCGCATCATAATGCTCAAGCATAGTGTTAACGTTTGCACGCAGTTGACCGCCGTTTTTGGATCATTGATACCAGGAGAGAGCGCCCTTATTCCAATTTCGGTCACTTGGCTTAGACTATAACCGATATCACTAGAGTGGGTTTGACGCCGCTCCAGATGCAGGCAAGTCGCCAAGCGTTGCCAAAACATACCATCAGGAGTACGCGGTAACAGTACCAGCCCTGAGGTTTTGGTTTTTGTCTCATTGGATTTATGATCATTAGGCCGCTGATAAAAATAGCCGATGACGTTTCTGTCCGTTACGAACTCACCTAAATTCGTGCGTAGCTTGATAACGCCGCCATAATCTTTGGCAAGCGTCACCAATGACTCAGAATATATCCGCTGCACATAACCTGTCGTTGGCCCATAAATGGGCGTGGCTGGCCAAGACTCGTACTCTTTGACGTTTTGGCTCACCACATTGCGATGATGTGCGAGATCGCAGTGGTCACTATACCAATGATTGATATTAATGATCGCGTCATCGCTGGCCCCTTGGATAACATGGGAGGCTTGAATGGCATGAACCATGTGCTGAACGAAATAGACCAATAGCAGCGCGCAGACAATCGCCATGACGATGGCAAAAGTCACTGACAGCTGCGGCACGCCGTAAGAGACATCGTATTTATGAATGGATTTTAACACCAATAAGCTATAGCTGAAGGTACCAATAAAGGCACCGAGCACAAACTGATTGGGTGTATCGGTCAAAAAGTTACGCAGCAGACGTGGGCCAAACTGCGATGAGGCCATCGACAGTACGGCAATGGTGATTGAAAATGTCGTGCCTGCCACGCCCAGTACCGCCCCTGCGATGGACGTCATAATCGCACGTGCTGCTTCATCATTGCCAGTAAAGGCAAAGCTGATGTCTTTTATTGAGGCGCGATCAAATTGGCGATCAATGCCCAATAAAATGGGCGCCAGTATGGTGCCAAACAGCACGCACGTGGTGGGAATAAACCAATAAGAACCAATCATCTTTTGCCATAAATTGTGCAGGCGGGCGGGCAGGTCAGCGAGGGTTTGTAGTGACCACAAGCGGATAAAGCGTTTAAACCAATAGGTACTGGCTGCCGCGGTGTTGGTAAACAGGTTTTTTTGAGAATCGTTATTCAACGTCAGAGTTTTCCTAATATGAGCGTCATGCTGGCGTGATCGATCAGCAGTGCTAGCGCGGTACGGGGTTATCAGCTTCGGTAATAATGTCGTTCATATCCTCTTTGGGAATAAGCGACTCATGATTATAATTGTCATGTTCCACTACGCCATCTTCATCAAAGGCTTCTGCCTCAAAGCGTGGTTGCTGCTGCTCATGTATGCTGTCTTTTGGCGACTTTTTGCGCGGCTGACTGTGAGCAAAGATGGCCGCAAGTGGCAAATTTAGCTGGTCTTTAGCACAGGCTTCGGTATGAATAAATCGACGTACCAATAGGCTCAACCACGGATTTTGTTTTTCGTTTTTCATCTCATCGAGCTCGTCTTTGATGGGCAGCGGATAGGGCAAGGTACGGTAAAAATCCCATAAGCTCATTTGATTGAGATCTCGTTTGAGTACGTAATCATCCTCGCTAGTACTGGTAATTAAATTACTGTCTTTGAGGTAGTTGATATAGGTATACCACTTTGGTAACTCTTTACGCCCCAGTACGTCGCGCAGTTGCTGCTCACTGACGCTATTGCCTTTTTGATGCTCACTATAGATCAAGTTGAGCATATCTAATAAACTGAGCAGCGGATGACGCGGATAGACTTCTTTGGTCTCAAAAATCGTCAAGGTATAACTGATTTCCACACCCAATAAGATCAGGTTCCACGACAGATAAATCCACAATAAAAAGATTGGTAAGGCCGCAAACGCGCCATAGACGGCTTCGTAACTGGTAAAATTGGTCATCACTGTACCAAAGATGTGCTTGAGCAACTCAAAAATGATGGCCACGATGATGCCAGCGAGGGCCGCATTTTTGAAAGGAACTTGCGCCTTTGGAATAAACCAATACATGCCAATAAAGCCGCCAACCGTCACCCCAATCGATACAGCCTGAACCCAAAATGACCAGTCAATACCGTAGCCTGCCACTTGACCGTTTAACACACTCAAGCTCTGGACAGCACTAGAGGCCAAAAATGCTGTACCCAGTACCAATGGCCCCAAGGTTACGATGGTCCAATAGCGCATCATACTCCTAAGACCACCAGAGCGATCTTCGACGCGCCAGATTTGGTTAAAAGCACGCTCAATAGTGGTCAAGGTTACAATGGTGGTGACAAATAAAATCATCGCCCCGATAATGGTTAAATTAGAAGATTTTTCAGCAAAACTATTGATGTATTCGCTGACCTGCAAGCTTGATTGCGGTAATAAATTGCTATAAATGACCTCATAAATCTGCGCGCGCACTGATGATAATGCAGGTACTGATGACAAAATCATCAATAACACGGTCAAAATCGGTACAATAGACAATAAGGTAGTGTAGGTCAATGAAGCTGCTTTTTGTTGGCAGTCGTCTTCAAAAAAGTGCCGTATCAAAAACCGTAAAAACAGAAACCAGCGCTGTTTGGAAAAGGGAATTTTTTTTAATAAGTTTTCCATGTGAGCCATTTAATAAAAAGACGTAAAAGTTAAAAAATAGTGTAACAAACATCACCCATGCGCATCTGCTCCTTATTTGTGTCAAAATGCATGTAAGCGCCTGCACAGCAAGTAAAACGACATGAAGAGATTAAGTCGCCATTATGCCTCAGTGACCATAAGGGTAAAGGCGGTGGTTTACTGTCCGTTGGTCACTGAGGCATAATGGCCGCAGCAAGAGTCTCATCTCGCCGTAGTGTCTTGGTGAGAGAGCACCTGCTTAAGCCATTGGTGGCGACTATAATGGATCTGATTTAAGGATACTTATCTATGAGTGAACCCAACCCCTATGTGCTGGTACTGTACTACTCCGGTCATGGCACCACCAAAATGCTTGCCTACGCCGTTGCTCAAGGCATCGAAGAGGCGGGGCTAACCGCGCGTATCCGCACGGTGCCAAGCGTCGCACCTGAAACGCAGGTCAATAAGCCCGCCATTCCTGATGAAGGCGACTTGTATTGCACCATGGATGATCTCAAAGGTTGTACAGGGTTGGCGCTGGGTAGTCCAACGCACTTTGGCAATATGGCTGCCCCAATGAAATATTTTTGGGACAATACGGTGACGCTTTGGCTGGCTGGAGACTTACAAAACAAGCCAGCGTCCGTATTTACAGCGACAGGCTCCATGCATGGCGGACAAGAAACCACACTGCTGACGATGATGTTACCATTGATGCATCACGGTATGATGATTGTTGGTTTGCCTTATGCCGAGCCTGCCTTAAACCGTACCTCACGCGGCGGCACGCCCTATGGCGCAAGCCATATTAGTGGTGCCATGCATGATCAGCCTATTGATACTGACGAGCGTGAGTTGGGTATCGCGCAGGGCCGTCGCCTAGCCATCAGTGCCAAAGCGCTCGCGCAAGCCAACTGGTCACGCTAAGCGCCTTATACCAGTATTATTGCCGATTAGGAAGCTCATATATCTGATGTCAAACCATACCGATTCCTCCGCTGCTCATGTGTCTGCATCGTCTACAAATGCATCTGTTGGTCAGTCTCGTGCTGAGCGCCCATCGACCCCACCTGAGCAACCGAGTAAACCCATTGAGCCGCCACGTCGCCGCCTGCTCGTCACTTGGCTGCTTTGGTTGGCGTATCGGCTGTTTGGTTTGCCAATTTTTATTAGCGTTTTTAATCCAAGCAGTCCCGATATCATTGGCGGTATTGCGTGGCAAGCGCTATGGCTGGTACCTGCGTTTGTTTTGACGCCATGGGTACTACGCGGGCGCTCGCCTTATGCGCTATTGATTAGTAGCATGTTTACGCTGGTCTATTTGGGCGCCAGTGGGGTGATATTGTTTACCCGTGTCTATGGCAGCAGTTGGGCTGAGATAGCGGTATATTTGATGGATTTTTTGCTATTGTTCGCCATCAACTTTTGGCTGTTCATTTTGCTCAAACGCTTGCCATCAATGAACAACGTCGTCAAGCGTCCCCGCCAACGTTAATGGTATCGGCTCATACTCATACATAGACAGCAGATAAAAAAGCGGCGCTCACCATATTAGGATGAGCGCCGCTTTTTTATGGGTGAAATGTTTTGATAAACGTGATGCTATTTCACCTGTGTCAGCTCTAAATCCATTTTTTTACCATCATTGACTTGGCTAACCTTGATAGGTAAGTAGTCAAGGCTGGGTGCGAGCCAAAAACTGGTCGAACGACTGTTATCATCATGGATACGATCGACACGTACCGTATCAAAGGTACCTGCAGGTACGGTAATGGTGGTATTACCAGATTTTTTGAACGGCGTTTTTTCAACCTTATTTTTTTTGGCCATGTAATAGTTGCCTGAGAATTTACCGCTCATCAAATCTTGGCGGATTTGCACTTCAAGGCTGAGATCATCAAAGGCCTGCTGCGGCATACCAAGCGTCGTCGATTTGCCCTTATAGTTGCTGACCACTTGTTTTTTGCTGGGGTCAAAGCTGAGCTTATGGGTGCGACCAATTCCAAATAACTTGTAAGTGGTGCTGGCTTGGCTTGGACTTACCTGATTGCCGCTAATGGTAAAGCGGCTGTGCTGCGCGGCACTGGCGACACCTGCCACACGGGCGTTGACATCATATTGCCACGTGTTGCCAGATTTGCTCAGGGTACGGGTGGCTGTACCTTTGTATTTGTCTTCTACCGTGAAGCTATACTCTGCGGTTGAAGGTTGCAGTGTTTGGGCGCTGGCAAAGGCAGGCGCGCTCATACTGGCCGCGCCAACTGCGGCAATGCCTACTCCAGAGGTGAGCTTGCTTAACAGTTTTGACTTAAAAGATGACGGTTTTTGGGTATTGTGACTCATGATATATCCTCAATTGATGTATTGCTTACTTCTTTCATTATTTTGAGCCTCGTCTTGTTTATTGAATGGCTCTCGATACGATCAGCAGCGACCATGGTGATTATTTATTACTTACTTCAATTGGCCCAGTGATTGAAAAAGTCATTAAGAAATGCAGTGTAAGATAGCCATTATGATGGTCATATACTGTTACATTTTCAAGGGACGCGGTCACTGGCCACGTTTGGGTTTTGTTGTCTGTGTTGCCAAACACGTGCTGGCATTGCTTGTTGGTAACCACGCGTCAATAAGCTCTCTAGCTTCTTAGCCATTTGGCGATCTTATACAAACGACAGATAGAAAATGGCAATGATCAGCGGTATTTTTGCCCATCATTCGCTTTGTTAGCCCCGTAGCGGCCATAAAATGTGCGGTATTCTTGTAAATTTTTTGCCGTGACACTTGAAGCCATTTCATCTTGCCCCCACTTTTTGAAACAAGCTCAAGTTAGACTTGAGCCACTCACATTGAATAAACCCATAAACTAAGACTAAATTTTGGAGTCAGACTGATGAACATTCGTCCTTTACATGACCGTATCGTCGTTCGCCGCATAGAAGAAGAAACAAAAACTGCAGGCGGTATCTTATTACCAGGTTCTGCACAAGAAAAGCCATCACAAGGTGAAGTATTGGCAACGGGCAACGGTCAAATTCGTGACAACGGTGAAACCCGTGCGTTAGATGTCAAAGTTGGCGACAAAGTCTTATTCGGTCAATACGCTGGGCAAACGGTTAAAGTTGACGGCGAAGAACTATTGATCATGAAAGAGTCTGACGTATTGGGCGTGTTAGAAGCCTAATCAACGACGTATTCGTTTAAATAACAATGTCTCAGACGATTTAATTATATTATTGGAGTAATTTAACATGGCAAAAGACGTAAAATTCGGCATAGATGCCCGTAAACAAATGATGGACGGCGTAAACGTTCTAGCAAACGCAGTACGCGTCACCCTAGGCCCTAAAGGTCGTAACGTGGTTATCGACAAATCATTTGGCGCGCCAACCATCACCAAAGATGGTGTCTCGGTTGCTAAAGAAATCGAACTTGAAAACAAATTTGAAAACATGGGTGCCCAGCTTGTTCGTGAAGTGGCTAGCCGCACCAATGATGTTGCTGGTGATGGTACAACGACGGCGACCGTATTGGCTCAGTCAATTTTGCAAGAAGGCATGAAGTCAGTCGCCGCTGGCATGAACCCAATGGATCTAAAACGCGGTATCGACAAAGCTGTTCGCGCCGCCGTGACCGAGATTCATGAGCTATCAACACCAGCTGATGACGAAAAAGCCATCGCGCAAGTCGGGTCTATCTCTGCTAACTCAGACACCAAAATCGGTGAGTTGATCTCACAAGCGATGCAAAAAGTGGGTAAGCAAGGCGTGATCACCGTTGAAGAAGGGTCAAGCTTTGAAGATACCTTAGAAGTTGTCGAAGGTATGCAGTTTGACCGTGGTTATATCAGCCCGTACTTTGCCAACAAGCAAGACAGCCTGACTGCTGAATTTGAAAACCCATATATCCTATTGGTTGACAAAAAAATTAGCAACATTCGTGAGATTGTGCCATTACTTGAGCAAGTCATGCAGCAAAGCAAACCATTGCTAATCATCGCTGAAGACGTAGAAAACGAAGCATTGGCAACCCTAGTTGTGAACAACATGCGTGGCGGCTTGAAAACTTGTGCCGTTAAAGCACCAGGTTTCGGCGATCGTCGTAAAGCCATGCTAGAAGACATCGCAACGCTAACAGGCGGTACGGTTATCTCTGAAGAGATTGGTCTGAGCCTAGAGACTGCAACCCTTGAGCAATTGGGTACGGCGAAAAAAGTCACGGTTGGTAAAGAAAACACCGTCATCGTTGATGGCGCTGGTAACTCAGCTGATATCGAAAACCGTGTTGAGTCTATCAACCGTCAGATCGCAGAGTCTACCTCTGACTACGATAAAGAAAAACTACAAGAACGCGTTGCGAAACTAGCAGGCGGTGTCGCAGTGATCAAAGTTGGCGCAGCGACTGAAACAGAAATGAAAGAGAAGAAAGACCGTGTTGACGATGCGCTACATGCCACTCGCGCAGCGGTTGAAGAAGGCGTTGTCCCTGGCGGCGGTGTGGCATTAGTTCGTGCTATGAATGCCTTGTCTGAGCTAAAAGGCGATAACGATGACCAAGACGCCGGTATCAATATCCTACGCCGCGCGATGGAAGCACCACTACGTCAAATCGTAACCAACGCTGGCGAAGAAGCCTCTGTCGTCGTAAATGCAGTGAAAAATGGTACGGGTAACTACGGCTATAACGCTGCCTCTGGCGAATACGGCGATATGCTTGAGATGGGTATCCTTGATCCAGCCAAAGTATCTCGTTCAGCACTAGAAAACGCTGCCTCTGTTGCTGGCCTTATGCTCACCACTGAAGCCATGATTACTGATTTGCCACAAGGTGATGACGGTATGGCTGCTATGGGCGGCGCTGCTGGTGGCATGGGCGGTATGGGTGGAATGGGCGGCATGATGTAATTTTACTTATGCTGCAAAGTGGTTTGTCTTTGTCAGACGCGCTCAATGTACAATAAGTACTATTCTCGCTCGTCTTCCTCGATAAATCACTTTTCGCAAAAAGTAAAATCAACCTCATAAAGTCTATTTGACTATCAAAGGCTCTGCTATCGAAAGATAGCAGGGCTTTTTTTGTGGCTCTTTTTATATTATTTAAAGGTTAGACTGAAATCACATAGATTTTTAGTTACGAACAATCAACTGATCAACCAGTTTGAGCCAAAAATTAATTTCTTCAATCTGTTCACTGCGTTTGAGCTTCCCGTAATCGTTTGGAAAAGATTCGATTTCAAGTTTAACGTTCAAATTACCACTGACGATATTAACAAAGCAAAAACTACTTTCACGAGCTGTCTCATTTTTATTGGTAGCACCAATGTTTATCGGTGATTGACAAACTGGTTCACTAAGCTTTATAAACTTACTGGGTATAGTGATCCCTTTCCAGATATAGTCTTCTTTAGTGTAATATTGAAATTCTGGTTTACGGATATCTAATGACTGTTGACTCAACTCAATTGTGACTTTACTTTTGGGGTTTGGCGTACGAGTACTTGGGGCATCAGCTGCATAGATATCCTCTATACCAGCGTGGACGTAATTCTGTTCTAATATAGCGCTCCCATCGCATTTCAATACACCCGGATCCTCATATCCATAGCCGCATTTTAATTTATCTTTTTGTCCCATCATGTCGGCTGGTATGCATAAACTATAGATAGCATAACTATCGTAATCAAGTAGGGTGCGGTTATTGTTTGCATGTTTCTCATTTTCAGGAGGTGGTAAGCATTCTATCGCTGCAAGTGAAGGCGGTAACTCTATAGCTTCTGCTTTTTCGCCAATAAAGTTATCTGCAAAAAAACCTAAAATTGCAACAAAACCGAGAATATACAAAGAACGTTTAAAAATATTTTCCATAAGGAGAATTGTTTAACCTGTACTGATTTGTGAATATCAATTTATTATTTAGATTGTTATAGATATAGACTGATGTTTACAACAGGCTATTAAACTTAAGTTATGTTTTTTCGATAGGTTGAACGATATCATTTAATAATCTGAGCCAATGGTTGATATTTTTCTTGGCATCATATTCACTAAATACTGTATCTTCTTCACCTACTAATAGAATTGATATGCCGATATCAAGACTGTTATACGATAGTACAGCTCGACACATCGAAACATTAAGTCGACTTGCTTTACTGTCACAAACGAAATCTTCGTGAAATGTAAATTTTTCAACGTTACGCAGATCACTTTTGCTAAAATGAAGTTGCTTTTTATTGGCTTTAGTATTGCCTGTAGATTTAAAGCCCTGCTGCGAAAAATCATATGTAACTGAGCTTTCAATATCTGGTGCATCTTTATTGTAAAGAGAAATATCTATGGTGTCCCCATCGTTGGTTAAGCTATATTGTTGATATAATTCAGCTTCATTACCACAAAAAGCCTGATGGAACCCTTCTTTTTGGCATCTCAAATACTGTTTGTTCTCAGTATCATTCTTACTCAAACAAATAAAATAAAGCGCATAATCATCAAATGCTACTAAGGCACGGTTACGTTTTGCGTGGTCTTCGTCTGTTGGCTCAGTAAAACACTCTACTTCATTAAGCATTCCTACTAGCTCTGGTGAGTTGGTATCTCTGGTACTGAAATAGTAGATAGTATAGACAGTAAGTACGAAAGCAATGGTATAGAACGCTCGTAGCTTAAAACTAGGCATTTCAGGCTTCCTAAATATAAATTTGGTTGATTATTATAATTTGTTACATAAATATAATCTATGGATATTTTGCTGTAATATTAATTACTTTTTTTAATAAAAAATATAAAACCCCGATAGTTTGAACATATCGGGGTTTTTATGGTGTTTGGGCTGACAATAATACATGATGGTGACAAGGTATTTGTTTAAAAATATTCGCCTAATAGTCACCCATTATTCCGCTGCATCGCGTCTAAACGTCCACGTCTTATCATCAGATGCCTCTTCGCAATAATAATAGCCTGCCAAATTAAAGCCCTTTAACTGTTCAGCGTCGGTGATTTTATTGTCTGCGGCGTATTTCACCATCAAGCCACGCGCTTTTTTGGCATAAAAGCTGATGATTTTATAACGGCCATTTTTCATATCTTCAAAGCGCGGAGTGATGACCGTCGCATCTAGTACCTTTTTCTTTACCACCTTAAAGTACTCATTGGAAGCCAGATTGACCAATACACGGTTGCCGTCAGCATGCTGCGCCTCGCTGATGTACGTATTTAATAGCGCAGTGATGGTGTCATCCCAAAACTCGTATAGATTCTCCGCGTTTGCCGTCTTGAGCTTGACGCCCATTTCGAGTCGGTAAGGCTGCACCAAATCCAGTGGTTTGAGCACGCCATACAGTCCTGACAAAATACCCAAATGCGTATTCAGATACTTCATGGTGTTTTTATCCATCTCATAGCTGGCAAGCCCCGTGTAGACATCACCGTCAAACAAATACGCCGCAGGTCTGGCATTGTCGATCGTAAATGGTTGTTGCCATGCTTGATTGCGCATCACGTTGAGCTCGGCAAGCTCGGCTGAGATGCTCATTAGCTCTTGTAGCGCTAGCGGATCTTTGGTTTTGAGCACCCGCATCAAGGTGGCTGCCTGCTCAAGTAGTGCAGGCTGACTGTAATCAGCGACAAGATCAAGCGGGATGTCATCTTGTTGATTCAAAGATTTGGCAGGGGAGAGCACAAAATACATTGTCATTCCTCATCATCTAGGACTGGTTGAAAAAAACCTCTAAATATAACAATAAAAATTATGACAGCGAAGTCAAAATAATACTTTTTAGCCAATTTGTGGCCGTCAATAAGTAATGAAATAAAGTAAGTGGTATTTCGATAATAAATGTTCGTGATGTAGGCTAGCATATCATTTATTTAATTGATAGTATCTGGTATTACTATGTTCACAACATGATGTTCACTCATCAAGAGTGCAACATTTGCTTCACTGCTAAGTGATGTTTGCAGTCTCTCAACCCGTGCAATAGATTTCATCAAGGATCGATGCAACCGCATCACTCATTACAAGGAGACAGTATGAAAATCGGTGTTATCAGTGCCGACAGTACACAGGAAAACCGTGTGGCACTCACCCCAGACGCAGTCAAAAAATTGCAAAAACTGGGCTGCGCAGTGGTGATACAGTCTGGCGCAGGCCTCGGTGCTTATTATACCGATGCGCGTTATCAAGAGGCAGGTGCCAGCATCGCGCTGACCAGCGAAGAGGTTATCGCATCGGTGGATATCATTACAGTGGTGAATGACCTACCAGCTGACATGGCGCAGACCATGCAATCAGGGCAGCTACTGATCGGTATGCTCGATCCTTATCGCAACACCCAGCTTGATACTTATAGTGCGCGCGGCGTCTCGGCCTTTGCTATGGAGCTGCTGCCGCGTACGCTATCCCGTGCGCAAAATATGGATGTACTGTCATCGCAGGCCAACCTTGCCGGCTATAAAGCGGTATTACTGGCAGCTAACGAATACTCCCGTCCTTTCCCGATGTTTATGACTTCAGCAGGCACGGTGAAGCCTGCCAAAGTGATTATTTTGGGGGTTGGTGTGGCAGGCTTGCAGGCGATTGCCACAGCCAAGCGATTGGGCGCAGTGGTTGAAGCCAGTGATTTGCGCCCTGCGGCCAGAGAACAAGTCGAGTCATTGGGCGGCAAATGGCTGGATGTGCCCATGAGTGAGGAGGAGGCACAACAAGCCAAAGCCACTGGCGGTTATGCATGGACACCATCGGCGCAGTATATCAAAGACCAAGCTGCCGTGGTGGACAAAGCCTTGCGCGCCGCCGATATCGTCATTACTACCGCTCAGATCCCAGGACGACAAGCACCAAAGCTGGTACATCAAGATACCTTGGACAATATGAAAGCAGGTGCAGTGCTCGTCGATATGGCAGCAGCAACAGGCGGCAATGTCGCAGGCTGCATCGCCTATGAGACAGTTACCACGGACAATGGCGTACGTATCGTTGGCGCGGCAAATATCCCGTCTATGCTGGCGGCGCAGTCTTCAGATTTATACGCCAACAATTTGGTGAATTTTATCACCACCCTGATTAAACGCGACGAGGCGGATAATGCATCTGAGCAGGCAGCACCGACATTACATCTAGACATGGATGATGAGATTCAAGGCGCATTGGCCGTCACCCATGAAGGACAGGTACGTTTGCAGCAGCGCTAGCACATTGCCAGCCGCTAAGCACAGTAAATTGAGCACAATAAACGGATTTTAGGAGGATCAGATGATAGCGACTGTTTTGGGCGCAGCAATGGGCAATACCCCGTTCGTGGCGATTTTTACCATATTTGTACTGGCTATCTTTGTAGGATATTACGTGGTGTGGGGTGTCACGCCCGCGCTACATACGCCGCTAATGGCAGTGACCAACGCGCTATCGAGTATCGTGATCGTCGGTGCGATGCTGCAGACGGTAACCATCAATGGCAGTGATTTTAGTGCCACCAGTTTGCTGGGTGCATTTGCGGTATTTTTAGCCAGTATCAATATTTTTGGTGGTTTTGCGGTGACTGAACGCATGCTATCAATGTTCAAACCCAAGCCTAAAAAAGCGACAACAGATACTGGGGGTGAGGCATGAATCAAATGAATGTCATCGCTGCCAATGCAGACTGGTTTTATCTTATCGGGGCCATATTGTTCGTGCTGACTTTACGCGGCTTGTCCAGTCCCAAAACGGCGATACGTGGTAACCGTTTGGGTATGGCCGCTATGACCATCGCCGTTGTCACCACCTTTTTCTTAGCCGAAGGGCCTGTATTGTGGCTGATTATCGGTGCGATGGTTTTGGGTGCGATTGTGGGCATTTGGAAGGCCAAAACTGTTGCCATGACGCAGATGCCTGAAACGGTGGCGCTCATGCATTCCTTTGTTGGTCTGTCTGCCGTTGCCATCGCTTTGGCCACCGTATTGCATACCGAACAAGCGCACAGTACGGTTGCGCGCCTAGAGCTGTTTGTGGGCTGCTTTATCGGTGCGATTACCTTTTCGGCCTCTGTTTTTGCCTTTGGCAAACTTGCGGCGAAAAAGTGGGCAAAAACCCTAACAGGCAACTGGGTTAAGCCCGTACAAGCGCTATTGTTTGTTGCGATGATCGGTTTTGGTGCCGTGTATTTTATGACTGACTCCTTACCAGCATTTTATGCGATGTCACTCTTAGCCATTATTTTTGGTTGGATGTGGATCGCGCCCATCGGTGGCGGTGATATGCCAGTAGTGGTATCGCTATTGAACTCATTCTCTGGTTGGGCAGCCGCTGGGATTGGTTTTACCCTTGGCAACTCGATGCTGATTATCGCAGGCTCACTCGTTGGTTCATCAGGGGCGATTTTGTCTTATATCATGTGTAAAGCCATGAACCGTTCACTCTTGAATGTATTGTTTGGAGGTATGGGCACATCAGCGGTGGCAGCAGGCGGCGATGATGGTGCACCCAAAACCTACAAGTCTGGCTCAGCAGAGGATGCTGGGTTCTTAATGGCCAATGCCAGTGATGTCATCATCGTACCCGGTTATGGTATGGCACAAGGCCGCGCCCAAAATGCCGTCAAAGAGATGTACGAGTTATTAAAAGAAGAGGGCGTCAACGTGCGCTTTGCCATTCATCCTGTCGCAGGTCGTATGCCAGGCCATATGAACGTCTTACTTGCTGAAGCCGACGTGCCTTATGATGATATCTTAGAAATGGATGAGATCAACTCAGACTTTGCCAGTACTGATGTGGTATTGGTTATTGGTGCCAACGACGTGGTTAACCCTGCGGCAAAAGATGATCCTGCGTCCCCAATCTTTGGTATGCCTATCCTTGATGTCACCAAGGCCCAAACCGTTATGGTCATCAAGCGTTCCATGAGTACCGGTTATGCAGGTTTGGACAACAGCCTCTTTTATATGGACAAAACCATGATGATCTTTGGTGATGCCAAGAAAATGGTCGAAGAGATGGTACGCAGTATTAATGGCGGCGGTCACTAATAAAAGTGACGGCTATAAAAGTGACTGCCATTATCTCAGCGGCTGACTGCATGCGTCTATATTATCCGCTGTTAGCAGCGGATCGTGATGCTAAGATACGTTGATGTGTTAGTCACTATGAGAATTGACGGCAATTAAAAAAGTCACTGTGGTGGCTTTTTTTATGGGCGTTCTTTATCACGATATTGTTTTCGTCATCATCGCTTTGTGACTATTGACGCCCCCATTTAACCAGACAGAGAGCTGCCCATGAACATGTTACTGCGTTTTTTTATCATGACTGCCTTACTCAAGCAGCAACTGAAGCAAGACTCTGTTCAGACGCGTCTTAGCCATGAGCAGCTTTGTGCGCCAGTCGTGCGCCATTATCGAATCCTGCCGCATGACATGGGATTTCGCGACCATTTGCCCAATTATCGTTATCTCTCATTTATTGAGCTAAACGTGACACACTGGGTCACGGCACGCTGTCATCAAAAAGGTATTAAACCTCTTAAATGGGTCATCGCCATGCAAGAAATGGTCTATCTCAAACAAATCAAATTTTTAGATAAAATGACGCTTAGCAGTGCGGTTGCAGGCTGGGATCACAAATACGTGTATTTTGAGCATCGATTTTTTGTCAAAAACCAACTCATGGGCGTTGGTATGACCAAGTTTGTCTTTACCGATGATACCGGCATACGCACACCAGAGCTGCTAGATATGGTAGGCGAGCGGTTGACCGATGTGATTAACACATGGAATAACCACCAAGCCGCTGTAAAATCTACCAAGTCTGCATAAACGGCATTAACAACAGCATGAAGAAATGGTAGTGAGAATTGCATTGTACAAGAACTTGGCTATAATCATTTGCTGAATTTTGGTACGATGGAGTCCATCAAATCGTCAATATCAAGGCGACACTACTATTTCTAAAACGACTAAAAAAGGTACCGTTATGACGCCACAAAAATTAAAATGGACAGACAGCTTAGATATCGCCATTGAGCTTTATGAGAAATTTCCAGAGACTGATCCGCAGTACATACGTTTTACCGATTTGCATCGCTGGGTCACTGAGCTTGAAGGTTTTGATGATGACCCACAACGCTCAAACGAAGGCATTTTAGAAGCCATTCAAATGAATTGGATCGACGAAGCAGACTAATCAATTCGCTCTGTAAGCATAACGATAAGTAAGAAATTAAACCAACAGACAATAAAGGCCGCATCATGACATCACAAGTTAAAGAATTACCAGAAGCGATAGCGTGCAGCGGTATCAGCGTCCGTACCACCAATAACGCTGAGATCAGCCATGATACTGCCAAATTGGGTAGATTATGGCAAAAGTTTTATCAAAATTATGCGGGTCAACTTCCTGAAGGCGAAGATATTTACGGTATCTATCACAATTACGAAAGCGATGATCTAGCAGGCGCGTTTGATGTTGTCGCAAGCTGGAAAACTGCTAGCGAGCAAAATGCTCAATCAGAAAGTAAAATTGCGGCTAATATGAGTGATGTAGTAGAAGTAAACATACCTGCAGGAAAGTACTTGGTGTTTTCTGAAGAAGGTCATATGCCTAATACTGTCATGAATGCATGGGAGAATGCGTGGGAATATTTTAATACGGCAGACTGTGAGCATACCCGAACGTTTAATGTAGATTTTGAACATTATATCGGTGGCAATTTAGAATACGGTCAAGTTGATGTGTATATTGGGATTGAGTAATCGCTGATACAGTAACGCTTCAGTGCAACAAGGGTTAGTTATCACTATAAGGTAAGCCATCTATCAGATTAACGATGCGATTATCAAGCTTAAAAGTTGCGTGAGTGAAAGCCACAGGCTAACGAAGTGATACTTATGATAAATACCTTATTACAATGACGATTGACCATCAACAACTGCTACATATAACGCTTATAGTCATTGGTCTGGCAGTAAGTATCTCTATTAGCGGTGGTCTTATTGCTTTTGCTACCCCGCTTTATTTAAAATACAAACGTGCAAAGACAGGTTGGATAATATGTGAGGCACAGGTAATTGGTATGAGCATTGGCTTGTATGATGAATACACTGAAGGCATTGTACCTCATGTTTATCCAGAGATTGTTTATAAATATCATTATAAAGATTGTCAATACCAATCCAAACAAGTCACATTTTCTATTCATGACATGAAAGTCGTTAGACCTATGTTTAATGACTTGATAAATCGGTATGATCCACTTCCAGTATGGTGGAATCAGTTAACGCTGGGTGACCTTATTTGTATTAAGGTAAACCCCAAAGCACCGTATGAGGCTATTATTGTTTTTTCAGGCTATTTAAATCAGCGGTGGCGGTATTTGATGCTCATGCTGATAGGGATACTGTTTTTAAGCCTAACACTATGGGTGGTAGGTTTAGTCTTATACGTTTAATTTTCCACAGTAGTGGCTAGCTTTTGTAGACATAGTATCTTGTACGTAAAAAAAGCGCTATTTATATTGATAGATACCGCTTTTTTTTATGCTTAAAAGTATTAGTTACTTGACCAACAAATTCTCCAATATCCCTTCATAAATCTGCGCCAGTTTACCCAAGTCATAGACTTCTACTTTTTCATCCACTTGATGAATCGTGGCATTACGTACGCCAAGCTCCACAACTTGTGCCCCTGTTGGCGCGATAAAGCGACCATCAGATGTACCGCCAGAGGTAGATAAGGTGGTATCAACATCGGTTACTTTTTTGATGGCATTTTGACAGGCCGAGACCAGTTTGCCTTCAGGGGTCAAGAATGGTTGTCCTGATAACTTCCAGTTGATCGCGTAACTGGCTTTATTGTCTGAAGTTTGGTTATTAGGGAAATGTTTATCAAAGATAGCATGGGTTTTTGCTTTTAGCTCATCTTCAGTCGTTTCAGTTGAGAAACGGAAGTTAAAGACAACGTTTAGCGTTTCAGGGATGACATTGGTTGCACCTGTGCCACCATTGATATTTGATATCTGCAATGACGTAGCAGGGAAATAATCATTGCCATTATCCCATGCAGTCGATGTCAGTTCAGCAAGGGCAGACATCGCTGCATGAATCGGATTACAGGCCAAATGCGGATAGGCGACGTGACCTTGTTTACCTGTAACCGTCAGCTCCGCACCAAGTGAGCCACGACGACCGTTTTTGATGATATCGCCTAACGTATCAGTGCTTGATGGCTCACCCACGAGACAGTAGGTAATTTTTTCGTCACGCGCTTCTAGAGTCTCGATCACTTTAACCGTGCCATTAATTGACGGCCCTTCTTCGTCCGAGGTGAGCAAAAAAGCAATTGAGCCATTGTGCTCAGGATAATTGGCAACGAAACGTTCAACCGCAATAGTAAAAGCCGCGATACCGGTCTTCATATCAGCCGCACCGCGCGCCCATAGATACCCATCAGCTATGGTTGGGCTAAATGGCGGATACGTCCAGTTGTTTTCATCACCCGTTGGTACGACGTCAGTATGACCGGCAAAACAAATGACGGGATCAGTGTTACCACGACGCGCCCACAAGTTTTTGACTTCAGCGTGTTCGCCCTTTGCTTGTCTATCACCATAGTACATAAACTCGCAGTCAAAGCCTGCTTGCTCCAAACGCTCTGCCAATATATCTTGGCAACCGTCATCATCGGGCGTTACTGAAGGACGCTCTAACAGTGCAATACTCAAGTCTAAGGTTGCTTGCTGGTGAGTTGTTTGCTGGTGAGCGCTTGTTTGGGTGTGAGAGTCAGACATGGTTAAACCTTCTGTATAATAATTGAAATATGAGATATAAATGGATAATAAAGGGTAATACTAAACCTCTACTTCGACAAAGGGTACAAGACCGTCACGGCGCATCCACGTGGCAATAGAATAGCGCTGACGATGGGCAATTTGCACTTGATGACGTAGATCGCTGTCAAAGATAATGAGTCTGTTGGCGACTGGCATGATCTCATGATGGACGCCATGCTTATCCACGACTTCTAGCGCGCCGCCGTCAGTCGACTCCCAATCATCATTGAGATAAAACACCGCCGAGATTACCCGCTCATCGCGCCCAATAGGGTTGTCGCTATGCCATTGATAACCAAAGCCAATCGGATAACAGGCATAATGCGCCTCACTATGGCGAATACCCGCAAACAAGCTACGGTTAAACAGAGCGGCGAGTGTGTTAATGCTTTGTAGATAATGATAGCCTGCAAAAAAGTTCTCAGTGATCCAGCGTATTCTATCACCGCGTATATCACTAATACGAATGCCATCGGTTAGGGCGGCATCCCGATACTCAATAAAGCCACTTTCTGCCTGCAGTGCTAAGAGTGCTTTGTCTGTGAAGACATCATCAAGGACCATCCAGCCCTCAGTGATAAAGCGATCAAGGGCGCTGCTATCAAATATTTGCGCCCAGTCAATAGCAAAATCCTCGGCTTGCAAAACGGGAGCTGCATCTAACAGCTGATGCGACTCAATCACCCCATCCATCGCCAATTCTGTCACTTTTAAGTTACTGATGATCTTTGTCATCATTTATCCACGCCTCTTTTACCAAAACCATCGTTATCTTTTACTCCGCCTATGCTACCATAGATACAATTTTTCTTATTTAAACTTTTGAGATTATGAACTATAAACACGCCTACCACGCTGGTAACTTTGCTGATGTGGTCAAACACATTTTATTGGTACAACTGCTTAACCAACTGGGGCAGAAAAACAAACCGTTTTATGTGCTTGACGCCTATGGCGGTCGTGGACTGTATTCACTAAGTAGTGAGGAAGCACGCAAAACAGGAGAGGCCAACGGTGGTATTCAGGCTTTTTTGAAAGCGGATATGGAAAAAGCCCCAGCCGCTGTCAAAGACTATATGGAAGGCATCAAGCAAGCCAAATTCACTTACGACAATAAAGTCTATCCGGGTTCACCGTGGTGGATTGCGCATCATGTTGAAAAAAATCCTGAGGCAGGTGTGCGCGGCGAAGCGTTTGAAGCCAAAGCCAGTGAATACGATGCCCTGAATTACCAGCTACATAAGTTGCCAATTGGTATTCACCATCGCGATGCGTTTGAAGGTATCACTGCTGTTATACCGCCAAAAGAAAAGCGCGGTTTGATTTTACTTGATCCACCTTTTGAGCAAGAGCACAAAGACTTTACGCGTTTGATTAACCTGTTGGTTGCCGCTTATAACAAATGGCCACAAGGCACCTATGCGCTGTGGTTCCCCATCAAGAATATCGAAGCTGTTGAGCTGTTCTACAAAAAGCTCAAACGTACTGAGATGAGACGTCAATTGGTGTGTGAGCTAAACATCTATCCTAATGACATCGCCGTGGGTCTAAACGGTACAGGAATGCTGATTATCAATCCGCCATGGCAGTTTGACAACCATGCCCGCGAGATTTTACGCTTCTTACAGCCTATTTTAAAAGTTGCAGACGCACCCGATTTATCGCCAGACAGTGCCACTAACGTGCGCTGGTTGGTTGGAGAGTAAGGATATCACTATGACCACTCCGCCGCGCGACCCCGCTCACAAACCGCACAGCCACAATGACGCACCGCATAGTGCCGCCACTGGAGCACCGTATACTGATGAGCATGATTTCAATATGCATCTGGCAGATACCGACAATTATGACGGTCTGACCTTTGAAGTGATTGAAGCTGAGGTAGCTGAGGGCAAACGTATGGTCAGTCGCGGTGTGTATCTTCCGGCCAACCTCATTACCACCTTATCACTGCTTTCGGGTTTTTTCTCCATTTTGGCCAGTACCCAAGGCGAGTTTTACAAAGCCTCGCTAGCTATTTTTCTATCAGGCATTTTAGATGGTATGGATGGTCGGGTTGCGCGCATGCTCAACGCGCAAAGTCCGTTTGGTGAGCAATATGACTCACTAGCGGATATGCTCGCGTTTGGTGTTGCGCCCGCGATTTTGGTTTACAGCTTTGCCTTGCAGCCACTTGGTCGCATTGGTATTGGCTGTGCTTTTGTCTTTACCGCGTGCGCCGCCTTTCGTTTGGCTCGCTTTAACGTACAGATTGGGGAAGTGGACAAAAAATACTTTGTTGGCTTAGCCAGTCCGCTAGCAGCTATCTTGGTCACCGCTGCAGTCATGGTTGCCGTCGATCATAACGAATGGATAGGCCAATTTGATACGCTCGTCATGATGTTGTTTGCCACTTGGGTGGTGGTATGTGGCCTACTGATGGTCAGTAATGTCAAATACTACAGCTTTAAAGAGTTTGATAAAAAGAAAGTCCCATTTGTGGTGCTGATCGTTGGTGTCTTGGTGATGAGTATTGTGCTGTATGATATTCCTGTCGGTATCTTAGCGATTGGCCTGATCTATGCCCTTTCAGGTATCGTTGCTACCCTTAAAAGTAAAATTAAAGGCTAATATCAAAAATTAATGCCGTAAATGACCGCTTATGATAACCAGTAAGCGGTTTTTTTGTGCTTGATCCTAAAAGATTTTAAAAATTAAAAAAACAAGAGAGAGGGAGAGATTATAAATAAACC